>CAYPFV010000005.1:0-49163 GCA_964410015.1 uncultured Bacteroidales bacterium | reverse complement strand
ATTAATTCGGTCAGATGGAGCTCGCCAACAGTCTGACTGCATGCTTTACATGCCGTGCATTATAATCATGTGCGTGTGTGTCAAAAACTTTGTCATGGCTCGGTTCATCTTTTGTAGACCTCAGAAAATGTATGTCTTTTGCAGATACCTGGCAAACAAGGAAATTGCAGTGAGATGTTTCTGGTTTCCGGGATCAGTCAACCTTCTTGGGATACATGAAAAATAACAGTTCCCTCTTTGAAAGCATAATCTCACGCCAGTGCGAACAATGAAAATTAAAACCTATGACCGCCGATGTGGGCAAATAGTCAATTTTTTCTTCCATAAACTGATTGACAAAACGTGTCATATCAGGATTATGACCTACAATCATGGCTGATTGGCTGCTTTTGGGCAATCGGCAAATGACCTCCTCAATGGCTTGCACCCCCGAAAAATACAGCGATTCATTCAAAATGATCCTTTCTTCAGGATAATCGAGCTGTTTTGCAATTAAACCCGCTGTCTCGTAAGCTCTCACAGCTGTACTTGAAATAATTACATCAGGTTTTATTTTCTTTTCTGCCAGAAAATCCGATATTTTCAACGTCCTTTTTATCCCTTTTTTTAATAGCGGACGTTCATGATCCTCCAGATTGAGATTATCCCAGGATGATTTTCCATGACGCATAAGAAATAAAGTTTTCATGTTTATTGTATTTTATCAACACCGTTAAAAATGGCAATAATTTAACAAATAAACAAGAAAAGACCTTAATATTTAGATTAAGTTTTAAATTTCATTGCTCAAAAAGAGAATTCTTTTTTAAAAAACTAAGTCTGCGCTGAAAAGTTTATTGTCCACAAATTACTCAAATAAACACTAATCCATATCCATGATGATCAGGAAAACAGCAATTTAATGTTTTCACTACTTCATTAAAAAAGACTTTTCGGAGCAGACCCAGGAACTAAAGTTTTAACAAATTTCTGCCCGGGTATGAAAGAAAAAGCTGTGATGGCATCAAAATCTTCAAAACTACCGGATGAGTAAATGATTACCAGGCAAACAAGGGAAAGTTTACCATCATGTCATTGACTTTTTTCCTGACCTGTTTTATGCTTTCTTGGTTGTCGATATTGGAGATCACCTCATCGATAAGATCAACAATGGTTATTACATGCTCTTCCTGCAACCCGCGGGTGGTAACGGCAGAAGTGCCTACCCTGAATCCGGAGGTTTGAAAAGGAGACCGGCTATCGAAGGGAACCATATTTTTATTGATGGTTATATCTGCCAAAACAAGTGTATTCTCCACTTTTTTCCCGGAAATACCGGGGAATTTGCTTCTGAGGTCTATAAGCATCAGATGGTTTTGTGTGCCACCTGAGACCACATGGTATCCTTTGTCTATGAAAGCTTTTGCCATTGCTTTGGCGTTTTTGATGACCTGCATGCCGTATTGCCGGAAAGAGGGTTGCAGAGCTTCACCAAAGGCAACCGCTTTGGCAGCAATAATGTGCTCCAGTGGTCCGCCTTGTGTTCCGGGGAAAACAGCAGAATCCAGAACTTGCGACAATTTTTTCACCACGCCCTTAGGAGTGGTAAGTCCCCACGGATTTTCCATGTCATTACCGATCAGGATCAGACCACCTCTTGGCCCTCTCAGGGTTTTGTGGGTGGTAGTGGTTACGATATGGCAATGCTTCAGCGGATCATTGAGCAGTTTGGCAGCAATTAAACCGGCAGGGTGTGCAATATCTGCCATCAGCAGTGCACCCACCTTATCTGCAATGTTTCTCATGCGTTGATAATCCCAATCTTGCGAATAGGCCGAAGCACCGGCAATTAGCAATTTAGGTTTTTGTTCCAAAGCTATTTTTTCCATATCGTCGTAATCGATCAAACCGGTTTCTTCCTTGAGTTTATAAGCTATGGGACGATACAGAATACCTGATAAATTAACGGGTGCTCCATGCGAAAGATGCCCGCCATGGCTGAGGTCTAATCCCATAAAGGTATCTCCGGGATTTAAACATGCCAGAAAAACAGCTGCATTGGCCTGTGCTCCACTATGAGGTTGTACATTTGCCCAGTCTGCACCAAAAAGCTCTCTGGCCCGGTCTATGGCCAACTGCTCGGTTTGGTCTACGATCTGACAACCACCGTAATAGCGTTTTCCGGGATATCCTTCAGCATATTTGTTGGTTAAAACACTTCCAACAGCTTCCATCACCTGATCGCTGACAAAATTCTCAGAGGCAATTAACTCCACACCTTGCAATTGTCGTTGTTTTTCCAACCCGATAAGGTCAAATATTTGCGTATCTCTTTTCATAAATATTGTTAAATATAAAGTTTAGTAATCTGAAAAATAATCACTTAAAATATGAAACAAAAGTAGTACATTTTTTTCTTACCCAAAAACCTTAATGATCGGATGAAGATGTTAATTTTGCGCTGTTGGTACTATCACAAAAGACCCATTGCTTCGTAATGCTCAATTTCAAAACAATCATTTGCGAAAAGCAGAACTTATGGTTTGCAACCATCAGATGCCTGGTTGGTATAGATTTTTGATCAGATAGAAGGAAAAGCACGGTTTTTTTGCTGCTGACAGGTAATGCTAAAAATTAACACAAAAAACCTTCAATAAGTATTCACAGAATTAGGTATAAATCAATTTTTTCACCTTTAAAACTATTTTTACATGAGTAAAGCAGTCATGATTTTTTTCTTGTCATTTTTATGGGTATTTGCAGCAACCAGCAGCAACAACAATAAAGTTGTAGTCTCTCAGTGGATGAAAACCAGTCCGCAATTGTTGGAAACGCCTGTATTTGCCAACACGGAAAATGTGATGGGAGAAACTTTCTCGGAAGCATCGCTTTTGGAGCAAACCTTTCTATCGCTGGAAGACCACTTTCCCCAACCCGGGAAAACACTGATGGTAAGAAACGGAAACACCATCACCTGGAATGAAGCTTTTACAGATAGCAATGGGTATATCACTTTGGAAGCAATAACTGATGCGAATAAGCCACAGGTGAGTTACCTGGCTGTCTATATCACTGCCAGCAGATGGATGGAAGCCACACTTGAGATTAAAACACCCCATATGCTCAGGGCCTGGTTGAATGGAAAAGTAATCGGCACAAAAAAGACCACCGAAAAAGAAGAAAAAACGGTGGGAAAAGTAACAAAGGAGCTGAAAATGAACAGAGGCAAACACCTGCTGATTTTGAAAACAATCAAAGGCTCGGATGCTCCCCTGGACTGGAAAATCAGGGCAAATCTGGAGTTGAAAGAACCTTACCAGGTTCACGACCTGGGGTTCTCTCCCGACCCGCTCAGAGAGAAAAACATCCATGATGTGCTGGAAGGAAAAAAAATCTCTTCTGTGGATATTTCCCCTGATGGAAACTATTATATCATCAATTATTCACAAATCATTTCTGCCACTGGTAAAACGGAAAGATGGCCGGAAATAAAAAGCACAGAAGACCAAAAAGTAATTCATAGCTTCAGACATGCTGATGTTTCCAGAATAAACTGGACCCCTGAAAGCAACAAATTATCTTATACAACTACCAAAAACGGAAAAACATCACTTTACCTGCACGATATTCAAAACGGTGTTGTTGAACAACTCATGGAGGATATGGAAAACTTTACCGGATATCAATGGGCTCCCGATGAAAATTACATCATATACTCGCTGCAGGAAAAAGGAAAAGGAACTGATGACGATATAAGACAAATAATAGGAATGGCAGACAGACAACCCCATTTCAGAAACCGGTCGTTCCTTTACAAATTTGATCTGAATAGCAATACCCATCAACGAATAACCTATGGCAATCTTTCGAGCTACCTTCAGGATATTCACCCTGAAAGCGAACAAATCCTCTTTAGTCAATCCTATCCTGATTATACCGAAATACCCTATTCCAGGCAAAATATGTTTATTCTGAACCTGAATTCTATGCAACTGGATACCTTATGGGTAGATCAACTATACTCCTTAAATGCTAAATTTTCCCCGGAAGGAGATCAGCTGCTTTGTACTGGTGGCCCTTCTGCTTTCGATGGTATTGGTGAAAATGTTGCTGAAGGTACTATCCCCAATAACTACGACACCCAGGCTTATATTTATGATCTTTCCACACAAAATGTAACCCCTTTCACCAAAACTTTTGACCCTTCCGTATCTTCTGCAACATGGAACAAAAGCGATAACCATATTTATTTGCTTGTTAGCGAAGAAGACAAAAGAAAAATTTACCGCTATGATATAAAGAAAGAAGAAATGGAAATGCTGCCCCTTGAAGGAGAATTTTTGGCAGCACCTGATTATGCCAGGGAGAAAAGAACCGCTGTTTACCGCTCCAACGAGGTTAATGCGCCCAGCAAATACTATTTGCTAAACCTGAAAAATAGGCGTAGCAGTTTGCTGGAAGATACCGAATCCGAAAACTATCAACATGTGGAAATGGGGGAGGTAAAAGACTGGGATTTTCAAACAGATCAGGGATTGAACATCAAAGGGAGGGTATACTATCCACCCGGATTTAACCCACAGGATCAATACCCTGTAATTGTATACTATTATGGAGGAACCACCCCGGTAGGACGGACATTTGGGGGCAGGTACCCTTTTAACCTGTGGGCCGGTAGCGGATATCTTGTTTATGTGTTGCAACCCAGTGGTGCCATAGGGTTTGGACAGGAGTTTTCGGCTGCTCATGTGAACAACTGGGGGATAACGGTAGCGGATGAAATCATTGAAGGCACCAAAAAGTTTCTCGAAGCACATCCTTATGCCAATAAAAATAAAATTGGTTGTGCAGGTGCTTCTTACGGTGGATTTATGACTATGCTGCTGATGACCCAGACAGACATTTTTACCGCTGCCATTTCTCATGCAGGCATCAGTGCGCTTTCGAGCTACTGGGGTGAAGGATACTGGGGATATTCCTACAGTGGTGTAGCCTCTGCCGGAAGCTATCCGTGGAACAACCAGGAACTCTATGTCAATCAAAGTCCACTTTTCAAGGCAGACAAAGTTAATACTCCTTTGCTATTGCTTACCGGCGATTCAGATACCAACGTTCCCCCGGGAGAAAGTATCCAGTTTTATACAGCGCTGAAAATTCTGGATAAACCCGTTGAACTGATCATGGTTAAAGATCAGGATCATCACATCCTGGACTATAACAAGCGGATTTCATGGCACAATACCATCATGGCCTGGTGGGATAAACACCTGAAAGATCAGCCTGAATGGTGGAAGGATCAGTATCCTGAAAAAAATTACTGATGCTTGCCTCAACCAGCTATCGTTTAACTATGGATGCTTCCGCCTTAACACGAATTTAAAGTGATACAATATCTGAAGATGGCAGTCTTTCCATATGAGTTTTGTTAAAATGACTATCTTTGCACCGTTTTTTAAAATCTGTTTATCATTTTATTCAACTAAATATAAATAAACATCATGAAGGGAATCAATGAACGCAGCGCTGATAACATAAGAATCCTATCGGCAGCGATGGTAGAGAAAGCCAAATCAGGCCACCCGGGTGGCGCTATGGGTGGTGCAGATTACATCCATGTACTGTTTTCAGAATTTTTGAACTACGACCCGGAAAATGGTAAATGGCGCAACCGCGACAGATTTTTTCTTGACCCTGGTCATATGTCGCCTATGCTTTATTCTATTTTGGCTATGGTTGGCTTTTATCATATGGATGATCTGAAAAACTTTCGCCAATGGGGAAGCATAACTCCCGGGCACCCCGAAGTCAATCAGGAGAAAGGGGTGGAAAACACCTCCGGACCACTGGGTATGGGGCATACCAACGCCGTGGGCGCTGCAATAGCAGAAAGATTTCTGGCGGAACGATTTGGAGAAACACTCGAACACAAGACGTATACATTTATTTCCGACGGTGGTATCCAGGAAGAGATCAGCCAAGGGGCAGGACGTATAGCCGGATACCTGGGATTAAACAACCTGATCATGTTTTATGATTCCAACGACATACAACTAAGCAGCGAAACTTCTGCCGTCAGCTACGAAGATACGGCCATGAAATATAAAGCCTGGGGATGGAATGTGGTAACCATCAACGGTAACGACCAGGATGAGATACGGTCGGCACTCAGAGACGCTCACAACGAAAAAAACCGCCCCTCGCTGATCATTGGTAAAACCATTATGGGCAAGGGCGCGCTAACCGAAGAGGGAAATTCTTTTGAAAGGCAAACCTCTACCCACGGAATGCCTATCAGCGCCGCAGGGGGCTCCTTTGCTAAAACTATTGCTAATCTTGGCGGTGATCCTGAAAACCCTTTCACCATTTTTGAAGATGTAAGATCATACTGGGATGAAATTAATGAAAAGAAAAAGCAGTTTGTAAAAGAAAACACTGCCAAACAACAGAAATGGGCCTCAGAAAACCCCGAACTGGCAGAAAAACTCGAACTTTTTTATAGCGGAAAAATCCCTGAAATCGACTTCTCTTCTATCAAACAAAAGGAAAACATAGCCACCAGAGCGGCATCTGGCGCAGTTTTGGCTTATATGGCAGATCACGTTGAAAACATGATTGTAGCTTCGGCAGACCTTTCCAACAGCGACAAAACAGATGGCTTTCTGAAAAAAAGCAAGCAATTTAAAAAAGGTGATTTCTCCGGGGCATTTCTCCAGGCCGGGGTTTCTGAACTGACTATGGGCGCTATAGCCAATGGTATGGCATTGCACGGGGGAGTAATTCCGGTTTGTGGCACCTTTTTCGTCTTTTCTGACTATATGAAACCTGCTGTAAGACTGGCAGCCCTGATGGAACTACCCATCATTTATGTATGGACACATGACGCTTTCCGTGTTGGTGAAGATGGCCCCACACACCAGCCTGTAGAGCAGGAAGCACAAATACGATTGCTTGAGAAACTGAAAAACCACTCCGGAAACAGAAGTATGCTGGTTCTCAGACCCGCAGACGCCATGGAAACCAATGTAGCCTGGAAAATGGCACTGGAAAACACTGCTACACCAACAGCATTGTTGCTTTCCAGACAAAATATTCCCGATCTGCCCGCTCAGAAAAACCGGTATTCAGAAGCTATGCAATCTGAAAAAGGTGGGTATGTGGTTTACAAAGACCAGGGCGATACCGACATTGTTCTGGTTGGTAATGGATCTGAGGTTGCTACACTGCATGCCGGTGCACAATTGCTGAAAGAACGAAAAAAACTTAACATTCAACTTTCATCGGTAATTTCAGAAGGACTTTTCCGCGAACAGGATCAAAAATACCAGGAAGAGGTGATCCCTACCGGTTTACCTGTTCTGGGACTTACCGCAGGATTGCCCGTAACTCTGGCAGGACTGGTTGGACCCAATGGCAAATCCATCGGACTGGAAAGCTTTGGATATTCAGCACCTGCAAAAGTTCTCGATGAAAAACTCGGATACACCGGCGAAAATGTTTATAATAAAGTGGTAGAGTTTCTTGGAATTTAAAGGTTCGAAATCTGAATAGAACCGGTTTCTCACTTTTTGTTTGTCAACTATGCTCAACATCCCCCTGTTCCTGAAACTGACGGCAGGAGCAAAATATTTTCACTATTCAAAGGAAAAAACAAAACAGCCTGTTGTTTCGCAGGCTGTTTTTTTTATTGGTTGGATATGATGTGTTGAAGTGCAGGATTGACATTGTTGGGATATCCGTTCGTTGGGTGAATGGTTGCAGAGACTGCATTTGATATCCAGAGTGCAAATTTTTCATGATTAACTGTGCCTGATCAGCGGGAACCGAATGGGGGAAATAAGAAGGTTTACTCATCGAATGCCTGAGAGTATACTTAACTCCTTAATAAAATTTTGATTTGACATTAAATTTACGTACCTTACCAGATATTGGGCAGAATAAAGGATTCCAAACAATTCAATTATTCTCTTTCACTTCGCATTGTTACTAAACAAAAAATCATCCCGGAATTCAGGAAAACATCTGTACCAGTTATTGTATCATTATTTTAAAAGTGCGAAGGTTGCAATACAAACTTTTCTTTTTTCTAACTTAAAAAACATACCTATGATGAAAACAATCGGAATCATTTTGATCGTGGCAGGTATTGCCACCACCATCTTTACCAGTGTAAGTTTCGAACAGGAAGAAAGTGTTTTGGAAATTGGCGATGTGGAGGTTACACAAGAAAAGGAGGAAGAATTTAACTGGCCCCGTTGGGCAGGAATTGCTGCCATAGCTGGCGGTGGTATTTTATTACTTTTGGGAAGACAAAGTAAAAATTAGTGCTTCTTTCATTGCTGAAAAAACGAATCTTTTTTATTTAAAAAATTGAATCCACCCAGGAGATAATATCCTGAGTGGATTTTTTTATTATAAACTGCTGAGCAAAAACAGGAACCTGTATACCTCGACACTGAAATTTCTTTCAATGAACCATCCAGGTTACAATGTTAGTTTCAGGAATGGGTAAATGTGCGCGTATACAAACCATGGTGAAGAAGAAAAACATTTATCTTTTTGGTTTTGATTGTCGTATGATCGAAAATCCGGGTAAAATATTTTATTTTTGTCAGGTATTTTAGCAGATTATTGCACGTTGTATTAACAATTGCAGGACGATTGATATTGATAACATCTTTATCAGAATCTGCTTACAGAATCAAAATCTTTTAGTGTATGCAATTTTTTCTCAAATGTTTTTTTTATTCAATCCTGTTATTTTCCCTTACATCTGTGCAGTCGCAGATCAAAGACACAGGAATACCTTTTATTATAAACCATACACGCAACACGTATCAGGCAAGTGCTCAAAACTGGTCAATAACCCAGAGCAGCAAAGGATTTATGTATTTCGGCAACAACAATGGCATCCTTGAATATGATGGAAAAAACTGGAAAACCTACCCTATGCCCAACAACTCGGTGGTCCGGTCGGTTTTTGCTGTTGGCGATACCATTTATGCCGGTGCTTTTGAAGAGATTGGTTTTTTGGCACATACCCCCGACAGCGGGATGAAATACCATTCGCTCCGTGGTCTGGTTCCGGAAAAGAATCTTGATTTTGACGAAGTTTGGGATATCTACAAAAGAGGGAAAGAGATCATTTTCCGTTCTTCTGATTACATCTTTATTTATAATGGAAAAAACATCCAGGTAATAAAACCTTTCAGCACCCTTCTTCCTATGCACAAGGTAGAGGATGATATTTTTGTAACCGATGATGAACGAGGACTCATGCGCCTTAAAAAAGATACACTGATTAGGTTTTCAGATCATCCGGTAATATTCAGAAATGAGATCAGGAGCATTTTCAAAGTTGAAAAAAACCAGTACCTGTTAGGAACCAGTAACGAAGGGATTTTTTTATGGAAAAACGGAAACATACAACCCTGGCAGGCACCTGTAAATGAGTTCCTCAGACAGGATATGCTCTATTCTGCCACAAAATTAAACGATGGAAGCCTGGTATGGGGTTCGCTCAGCAATGGGGTATATATCACCAACCAGAAAGGAGAAATCATTCAGCATTTCGATCGATATAAAGGACTGCAAAATAACACTATACTCAGTCTTTTCGAAGATAAAGCAAAAAATTTATGGTTAGGACTTGACAACGGTATTGATTTTATTGAGGTGAGTTCTCCTTTATCGCACCTGAACTTCAACCACAACATCGAGACCGCCTATGCAAGTATTGTTCATAATGACATATTTTACGTTGGCACCAATCAGGGGTTGTATGCATTGGAAAAAAACAGGATTAAAAACTCCGGGAAAAACATTGATCAATTCAGACTGATCAAAGGTACTGAAGGACAAGTATGGAATCTTACCATCATTGACGGAACTTTATTTTGTGGCCATAACTTCGGATGTTTTGAAATCAATGACTTTAAAGCACGCAAAATATCCAGTATCCGCGGATTTTGGAAATTTCTGCCATCGCCTGTGCCTGAACAGAAAAACAAAAAAATTATTGCAGGAACTTATTCTGGGTTGGTAACCCTTGAAAAAATCAATAATCAATGGACTTTTGCTGACACCATCAAAGGATTTAACCAATCGAGCCGAACCATGTTTATGGATCATAAAGATATCCTCTGGATATCGCATGGATACAGAGGAATTTACAAATTGCAGTTAAACGAGTCTCTGGATTCGGTTATCTTCTTTAAATTATTCCGCCAAACTCATGGTCTGCCCGATTCATTGCCATACAATATTCAAAATGTAAACAACGATATGCTGGTTACCACTCCTGCTGGTATCTTTCAATACAACTACCAGGATCATACTTTCTTCAAACCCCCAGAAATCAATCAACTGTTTCATGATAAAAATTTCATTGACCTGATAAAGCAGGATGATAATGGAAACTATTGGTATTTTACCCACGACTACATGGGTTTGATGCGCTTACTGGAAGACGGAACCTATCGCGACATAAGAGCTCCTTTTGCAGGAATAAGTGAAAATCTGATCCCTGCATTTCAGAACATTTATATCGATGAAAACGAACATGCATGGATTGGATCGTGGAACGGACTGGTACACTACAATAGCTCATTAATAAAAGATTTCGGACATATGGAGGATGTTTTTGTCAGGGAAGTTTACTTTTATGGTAATCAGGATTCGCTGCTTTTGCACCATCTCGATAAATCCTTTTCTTATAAAGATAAAGAGAATACAGAAATTCCTTTTAAACTCAATTCTGTCAATTTCCGATTTACAATACCAGCCTACGAAGACCCCGGGAAAATATTCTTTTCTCATCGATTGAAAGGATTTAACAACCAATGGTCAGATTGGGACGAAGTAAATTTTAAAGAGTTTACTAACCTCAGAGAAGGAGATTATGTGTTTGAAGTACGTGCCATGAATGCTTTCGGCAACATTAGTCCGGTAAAATCTATCCATTTCACAGTAACCCCTCCTTTTTTCCGTTCCAATGCGGCTTATGTGATATACTCATTCCTGCTTTTGATTGCCATCATTGCCAACATTTATTTTGTACGCCGCAGAATACTACGAATCAGACAAAGAGAAAAACTGAAACACGAAAGAAAATTGGCTCAAAAAGAACAGGATTTCAAAGAAAAATCGGCACTCAGCGAGCAGGAGATCATCCATTTGAGAAATGAAAGTCTGAAAAATGAAATGAATTTTAAAAACAAAGAACTGGCCAATGCCACCCTGCACCTGATCCAGAAAAACAAAACCCTCACCTCACTGCGCGACGATCTGCATAAATTACAAAAAAGCACTAATCCCGATTCATCTCAGAGCTTTCTGCTCAACGGACTGATTAAAAAAATCAACCGCGACCTGCGCAATGAAAAAAACTGGGAACTATTCAACAGCTATTTTGATGAAGTGCACCAGGACTTTATTAACCGCCTTAAATCTGATTACGAAAACCTTTCGCCCAAAGAACTCCGCCTTTGTGCCTACCTGAGAATGAATATCTCAAGTAAGGAAATTGCCCCTCTGATGAATATCTCTGTTCGTGGTGTGGAGATTAGCCGCTACCGCTTACGGAAAAAACTCAACTTGCCACATGATACCAATCTTACTGATTTTATTATGAGATACTAAAAT
Source organism: uncultured Bacteroidales bacterium (assembly GCA_964410015.1). Classification (GTDB taxonomy): domain Bacteria; phylum Bacteroidota; class Bacteroidia; order Bacteroidales; family UBA7960; genus SKVR01. The sequence goes on along the minus strand of CAYPFV010000005.1, from coordinate 37,544 downwards.
GCCCCCACAAAATAACTTTTCAATGAATGAGTCAACTCTGAAAAGTTTATTATCCACATATTACACAAATTAGCACTTACTTATATCATTGATTGCCATACTAATAAGAATTTAACATTTTCACTAATTAGTCTCAGCAAGAAAAATCATTATTTTTTCATGTGCTTGATAAGAAAGCGACAAGTGCAAGGCTTGCGATGACTGAAAAACAGGAGTTTACTTTTCGTAAATGACTGTTTTGAAGGCGAGCATAACGCAGCAATTGGCGTTTTCCTGCAAGCACTAATTTATTAAAAAGGACTTTTCGGAGTAGAATCATGAATATAAACTGACGGATAAATACCTGATATGTTAACGGAAGTTGTTGATCCCATCCCTACAGCAATTTCTCTGCTGTTTCCATAAGAATTTGTCCGATTTTTCTTTTTGTGAATCCGTCAGTATGCCCCCAATGGATTATACCTTTACCCGGGAATTGGAAATATTTCACCCTGGTGCATTAAAAGTGTATTTTTTTTTAACAGAACACGCTCATAGTTCGCGGATTTTTAAAAAAAGAAACCTTTATCTCTCTTCCCACCCATATCTTCTTGGGTGGTATTATTTCAACACGAAAAAGCGTACTTTTTTAAAATAAAAATCAGCAATAAATTTAGCTTGTGTAATGAAAAATTCATAATTTTTGTTTTTAAATCCTATTTATCAATGTTTTAAAATTTTTATGATGTAGTAATGATGTAGTGTTTTTTCTTTATGTTGTATTGTTGATGAAATCAAAAATTTTGTTTGGATAAAGGTTTGGGTTTACTTTGTTACCAAATTGTTAACAATAAGCAATGTGCAAATTCAATTATTAATTAGTCTTTGTAAGAAAATGCCAGATAATTCGTTATTCTCGTTTTTTAACCGGTCATTCACGAAAAGTAAACTCCTTAGATTCAAAAACTTCGAAAGCCTTGTCTTTGACGGTTACTTATGAAAGTCGCTAAAAATAAGTGTTTTCTTGCTGAGACTAATGAATAATAAGTTTTGCACATCCAGTATAAACAACTCTACAAACAAATTTCATTACAAATTTAACCATTAAAAATTGAACTTATGAAAAAGATCAAAACACAAAAATTATTCAGGTATGCTATGTTTATGGCAGCCATGTTTTCAGTTCCCTTCCTTTTTAATTCCTGTGAGGAAGATGATGCGGAACCGGCAGAAGACCCCATTGCAAGTTTTCAATATGAAATCAGTGAAGAGAATTATCTGGAGGTTCGTTTTTCTAACTTCTCACAAAACGCCGAGTCTTATACATGGGATTTTGGCGATGGTGAAACATCTGCAGAAGAAAACCCTGTGCATACTTATAGCGAGGCAGGAGATTATGAGGTAGTGTTGACAGCGGTCAATGCCGACGATGTTAGTGCCGAATTTTCGCAAACGATTGAAATAAAAGATCCTAATGCTGCGCTTGCATTGCTGGCAGGTGAGGATTCCAAAACCTGGAAACTCTATCGCAATGAAACAAGTATGGGTGTAGGACCGGATGCAGAAAATGCGCGTACATGGTGGTCGTTGGAAAACGACGGATCACGGCCATGTGTGTATGAGCACGAATTTACCTTTAACCGCGATGGCGAATTTATTTTTAATGACAATGGCGTATTTTGGGGAGAAGAAGAAATATTTGGTGAAGACCTTCTGGGAACCTGCTTCGAAGCCACATCTTCAAACATGATAAATAAAGACGGAGAAGATGTTAGCGATTGGCTAAGCGGTACACATGCTTTTGAATTCGACCCCTCTTCAAACACAGTTACCCTCAATGGTAATGGTGCATGGATGGGTCTTCCTCATTTGGGTACCAGCGCAGAAAGCACTGTTCCGGAACCCAGCAAATCTTTCCAGATATCTGTTGAAGAATTTGAAGGATACGATCTGATGATCGTTTCGTATGCTTATGCCGAATTATACTGGGATTTTACCTATGTAAGTTATTCTGATGCTTCCCTGGAACCTGAAGTGGTTACAGAACAGGAACCCTTTGGTGAAGACCTCGAAGACATTACGCCAACCGAAATTTTTGTAACCTTCGCCTCAAAAGAAGAAGGTGAGATCGCAACCATCGACACGGTAACTTCCGGCTCTTCAATAATCTTTGGTGTTGATGACCCTGTAGACCCAGAAGCAGATAAAGTAGGCGAATTTATCAGGACAGAGGGCGTTCAATACCAGGAGCTGCAGTTCCGTGCTTCACCCGAACCCAAAGACATCCAATTCGATAACTTCACCACAGCAAAAATTGATGTCTTTATCCCTGATGATACCGATTTCACAACACTGCAAAGACATATGGTATTTGGCTTCGCCGATCTAAGTCAAACTGAAGAATGGTGGAACAGCCCCGTACAATTTGTTGTAGAAGAAGAGGATCTGGTAGTAGGAGAATGGGAAACCTATACATTTGATCTTACAGATGTACTTGAAAGAGACGACCTGGATATGATTTATCTTGGTCTTGGTGGCAGCGCACACGAAGAGGGTGGAACTTTCTATGTACGGAATCTTGTTTTTGAATAGTTGGTTAGTTGGAAATGTAAGTTATGATCCTGTCGGAGCAGGATCATAACTTTTTCCTCAAAAAACTGATGATAATTATATTAATTCTCATGCAAAAATAAAATGACTTCAACCTTATGATGCCTTTATTCACAAAACATTTAAACCTCTCTCTTTTTATGGTGGTGAGCATGTTGGCTTCCTGCGAAGATGAAAACAACGAACCATCAGAAGACCCTTCCGGGCTGGTGGTGGAAGTTGATGTTGATGAAGAGGGTTTGGCAACCATCAACGCAACCGCCGAAAATGCTGTTGAATATCAGTTACGCATAGGTAACAACGAAGAGCCTGACCTGACCAACACAACAGGAAATTTTGAATATAGTTTTACAGAAACGGGTATCTACCAACTGGATGTGAGAGCTTATGGGCAGTCAGGACGATATATACGCGAATTAATCTCTCTGCCGGTTTCCCTGGATGATGAAGAAGTTTCAGCTGAGGATGGATATATGACCCCGATAAGTTATGAAGGTTATCAGCTGGTGTGGAACGATGAGTTCGATGGCAATCAGATTAATTCCGATAACTGGGTCTTTGAAACCGGAGATGGATGCCCTGACTTATGCGGATGGGGTAACAATGAACAACAATACTATCGTGAACAAAATGCCTGGGTGGAAGATGGATTGCTTACCATTGAAGCTCGTCAGGAATCCTATGCAGGAAAAAACTACACTTCTGCACGCATGAAAACACAACGCAAAAAGTCGTTTCAGTATGGCAGAATTGACATCAGAGCCTTACTGCCCGAAGGACAGGGAATATGGCCTGCACTTTGGATGTTAGGTGAAAATATATCTTCTGTGGGTTGGCCATCATGCGGAGAAATAGATATTATGGAAATGATTGGCGGAAGCGGCCGTGAAAACACTGTGCATGGAACAATACACTGGAATAACAACGGACATGTATATACCGGAAATGAATACACTTTGTCGTCAGGTACTTTTTCAGACGAATATCATGTGTTTTCTATTATTTGGGATGAATACACCATCAAATGGTTTGTTAATGATATACAATTTGGTGTAATTGATATTACTCCTTCACACATGACTGAATTCCATGATTCGTTCTTCTTTATTTTTAATATTGCTGTTGGAGGCAATTGGCCTGGAAATCCTAATGATCAAACGGTTTTCCCACAACAAATGAAGGTTGATTACATCCGTGTTTTCCAACCTGTTTAAAGTGAATCTTTGCCATCTTCATTTCAGACACTTTTATTTTTTCAGCCGATTGTGGTAAAAAACAACTCTTTCTTTGGCTCTCTTTTTTAACTCATCACATAACCGATCCGAACTACAGAATTTAGTTCCGGATAGTGAATATTACGAATTTACCAAACATATACTTGTCTTTTTTACATAGGTTTATGTTTAAATTTTATGCAAAAAAAAACACAGAACAATTAAACGAATTATCAATTAAAAAAATCAAAACATGAAAACACCCTTCTTGTACTTTATTTTCCTGCTAACAGGAATATTAAGTATTCACCAGATTCAGGGACAAACCTTGCAGGGGGTGGTTACCGATCGCATGACAGAGGAATCATTACCCGGTGCCAACATAGTGGTTGAAGGCACAACAAAAGGAACGGTTACCAACATGGACGGGGAATACACCCTCGAACTGAATCCTGGAACTTATAATATCGTATTCAGCTATGTAGGTTACACCAAGGAAACAGCAGAAATAACAATTGATGAAGGTGAAACCACTACCTATAACATTCAATTATACCCTGATATAACCACTTTCGACGAATTTGTAGTAGTGGGATATGGTTCCCAGCAGAAAAAGGTTGTAACAGGAGCCATTGCCAGTGTTGATGCTGATGAAATCAACGCACAGCCCATCTTAAGAGTAGACCAGGCTCTGCAGGGACGTACAGCTGGTGTTCTTGTTACCAATCAATCCGGGCAACCAGGTGAAGCTCCCACCGTCAGAATCAGGGGTGCTGGAACTACTGGAAATGCAAACCCGCTGTATATCGTTGACGGACTGGCTGTGGGAAACATTGACTACCTCAACCCAGGTGATATAGAATCTATGGATGTGCTCAAAGATGCTGCCTCTGCTGCCATTTATGGAGCCAGGGCGGCTAACGGTGTTATCCTTATCACTACAAAAAGTGGCCAGGAAGGCGACATGAGAGTTACCTATTCTGGTTATCAGGGTATTCAAAACGTATCGAAAACCATCGACATGCTCGATGCAGAGCAATACAGGATGATGATGAATGAAGGTGCTTCTAATGCCGGACTTTCTGAACCTTTCGATCTCAATGAAATACCTTTACACAATACCAACTGGCAGCAAGAACTCTTTGAAACCAATGCCCCGATCCTGAACCATGAAGTAAATGTAAGTGGAGGAAACGAAAGAAGTACTTATTCCTCTTCATTAGGATATTTTTCACAACAAGGAATTATTGGTGGCGATAAATCGCAATTTGATCGCATCACTGCAAGATTAAACACAACCCACAAAGTAAACGATTTCTTCAACTTCGGAAATAATCTGGCATATTCACATATCGAAACAAGAGGAATTGGCAGCAACACCTCCTTTAATGGTGCCTTTAGCAGTGCTTTAAACCTTGATCCTCTTACACCTTTGTATGAAGAGAATGAATCAATTCTCGGTCAGCCACCCTATGCCACCGAACCGGTGGTTACTTCTGACGACGGCAGAGTATACGGTATTTCAAATTATGTGGGTGCAGAAATTGTAAACCCTCTGGCACTTCTGGAAACTCAAACCGGAAAAACACGTACCGACAAACTCATAGGAAATATTTATGGTGAACTGGAGCTCATTGAAGGATTAAAGTTTAAAACTTCTTTTGGTATTGATCTCTCATATGTGATGTTCGATTCATACCGTCCTCTTTTTTATCTTAACGGAGCACAACTAAATGATGACAAAACTTCGGTATCAAAAAACATTGACAGATATTACACATGGCAATGGGAAAATACTCTTGCCTACGAGAGGCAAATTGGAGATCATAACTTCTCCGCTCTTGCTGGTACTACGGCCAATAAATTCAACTTCGAAAACCTTGCCGGTTCTAATGCCAAAGTACCCATTATCGACCCCGATCATGTGTATCTGAATATGGCTACTGATACAGTATGGCAGGCATCCGGAGGGGCTTCTCATGCATCGTTGTTGTCCTATTTTGGGAGAATCATGTATGATTATCAGAGCAGATACTCTTTTAATGCAACTATCCGTCATGACGGATCATCAAGATTTGGCGAAAACAACCGTTTCGGTACTTTCCCTTCATTGGGTGCTTCCTGGATCATCAGCGAAGAAGGCTTCTTTCCCGACCTGGGGTCTATAGACCTGGTAAAACTCAGAGCATCCTGGGGTATAAATGGTAATGAGAATATTGGTAATTACCAGTTTATTTCCACTATGAACAACAGCCGGGGATATATTTTCGGGGCAGGTCGTGAAGTTGGGGCCTCTCCTTCTTTTATTGAAAATGCTAATCTGAGATGGGAAGAATCAGAGCAAATCGATATCGCAATCGATCTGGGTGCTTTCGACAACCGGCTCACTGCTACCATTGATTATTATATCAAAACTACCAATGGTTTGCTCGAACGCATACCCATACCTGCTCATGTTGGTAATGATCCACCCTTCGATAATGTAGGAAGTGTAGAAAACAAAGGGGTGGAAATGTCACTTAACTGGCGCAACAACACAACTGATTTCAGTTACTCTATAGGTATTAATGGTGCTTACAACAAAAATACCATGACAAACATCGGTAACGAAGAAGGTGTTTTACCCGGCGCTAGCTGGGCGGTTGCCGGGATGGTGACACGTGCCGAAATTGGATTACCCATTGCCTATTTCTGGGGTTATGAAACAGATGGCATCTTCCAGAATGAAACAGAAGTATTTCAACACATCGGTTCTACCGGAAACCCCCTTCAACCCGATGCTAAACCCGGTGATGTAAGGTTTGTGGATGTAAATGATGATGGGGTGATCAATGCCGATGACAGAACCATGATCGGAAACCCCACTCCCGACTGGACTTTTGGTGTGAACGGTACAGCGAACTACAAAAGTTTTGACCTGGGATTCCTGATTACCGGTACCTATGGTAACGAAATTTTTAATGGTATGCAAAGACAAGACCTCCGCTATACCAACCGGACTACAGATATACTGGATCGCTGGACGGAAGAAAATCCTTCCAATACTACTCCCCGTTTTACGTGGCTCGATACAAATAACAACTACAGAGTTTCTGATTTGTATATTGAAGATGGTTCATATATACGCCTTAAAAACATTCAGATCGGATATACGCTTCCTTCTGATTTTCTGCAACGCATCAGATCGAACAACTGGAGAGTATATATTTCAGCGGAAAATGTTTTCACACTCACCCGATACAGCGGAGCAGACCCGGAAATTGGCGCTATGAGCTCTTTCGATATTGGTATTGATCGTGGTATTTATCCACAATCCCGTATCTTCAGGTTAGGTACTTCCATTTCATTCTAAAACATTAAAACACTATAAATATGAAAAAATTAATCAGTAACATAGCAAAATCGCTCGTGTTTGTTTTGTTTTTTACTGCCTGTAATGAAGACTTTCTTGATCTGCAACCCCTCGATCAGGAGGTGTCTTCTAACTTCTACCGAACAGAAGATCAGGCCTACCAGGCACTGGTAGCAATATACGACGCACTTACATATCAATCCACACCAGGTGTATCATGGTCTCCTGCCCCTATGGTATCAGATGTGCTATCCGATGATGCTTATGCCGGAGGTTCAGACTCTAACGATGGTTTTAACTGGAATCAACTCAATAAATTCGACATTCCTCCTACCAATCCTATCGTTCACTCTATGTGGATAAAAAATTATATTGGTATATACAGAGCCAATTTATATCTTGAAATCATCGATGGCATTGAATCTTCTGATGAATTTAAAGCCCGCACCAGCGCAGAAGCTAAATTTTTGCGCGCCTGGTTTTATTTCGAACTGGTCAGCTATTTTGAAAATATACCACTGATTCTGAAAACCATTCAGTCTACTTCTGAATACAAACAAGAACAAAACGACCCCAAAGAGGTTTACGATCAAATTTTTCTCGATCTGATAGAAGCAGCTGAAGACTTACCCGAATCTGTTCCTTCTGCCCAGGCTGGAAGAATAACCAAATGGGCTGCCAAAGGGCTAATGGGAAGGGTATTCCTTTTCTATAACGGGGTTTATGGTGGAAACCCGGACGCCAATGGTACCATTGTTGACCAGGCTTTTGTTCTGAACCATCTGGAAGATATCATTAATAACAGCGGACATGACTTGTTTGAAGATTATGAAACCAATTTTAGCCTTGACGGGGAGTTTGGTACAGAGTCGGTCTTTGAGATTTCTTATGGCGATACACCTCCCTGGTGGGACTGGGACTATGCGCGTGGTGGAAATGGTAACCTGGCTGCGCAAATGCAGGGACCAAGGGTTACAGGCTCTGACAACTGGGACAGAGGATGGAGCTTTGCTCCTGTAAGCCATAAACTTGCACTTGACCTGGAGGACGATCCAAGATTTGAACATACCATCCTTACCCAGGAGGTTATTGATGGTAGCTTATCGGTGGGTTATCAACACACTGGTTACTTCTCCAACAAATACACCTCCGATGCTGAGCATTGGGGAGCAGACGGGCAGTTTGAACTTAACAGAACAGTGAACCACAGAGTAATCAGGTTCTCTGATGTGCTGCTTATGGCAGCAGAACTCGACAGCCCTTCAAAACAGGATTATCTTGACAGGGTAAGAGCCAGGGTAGGACTTGAACCAGTAGATGCCACGATTGAAAATATCCTGCGCGAACGCCGACTGGAATTGTCATTGGAAGGTTTGAGATATTTCGACGTGTTGAGGCAGGGACTTGACGTAGCTCAGCAGGAATTTACAAACCAGGGCATCAGAGGACCTAATTATGAGGGAGACCAACAAATATTTGATGTTACTTTTAACACAGCTACAAAAGGTTTTCTTCCGATACCACAAACAGAGGTAGACCTCTCCGAAGGAGCATTCAAACAAAACGAGGGTTATTAATTCTTTGAGCATTGGGTAAAGGAGAAAGCATGATGCTGACTCCTTTACCAGATAATTTTTCTCCTCTTTGTTATTTTATCTCATTATTTATAAGATGATTTTTTGATCTGAAAGGGAGGTTATGCCCGTATAAATTGCATCACCCATTCAATACACCCGAAAATTGCTATATCATGAACAAAAAAATGTATACAGTTCTCATTTCTCTTATTGTTGCGCTTGGTGGATTTCTGCTGGGTTTCGACAGTGCTGTTATCTCAGGGGCAACACCGTTTTACAGAGACACATTCGGTCTGAATTCAGGTTCATTTCTGATCGGATTTTCAGTAAGCTCACTCATATTGGGTGCTATTGTGGGTAATATTATAGCCGGAAAACTTTCCGACAGGTATGGACGCAGAAAGATACTGATGGTTACAGCAATGCTTTTTACCATCAGTGCTATATTTTCTGCTTTGGCAAACCATATTGGTGTATTTCTGGTTGCCCGCATTACAGGTGGTCTTGGGGTAGGAATGGCCATTTTGGTGGCACCTATGTATATTGCCGAAATTGCTCCCCGAAAACTCAGGGGCACCCTGGTAACTTTCAATCAACTCAACATTGTTTTGGGAATCTCTGTTGCCTATTTTTCTAATTACTATTTTCAGCAAACCATTGCCGATGCTGATATTAAGTGGCGACTTATGCTTGGGGTGGAAGCAGTACCGGCATTGATGTATTTTGTTTTCTTGTTTTTTGTACCCAGAAGCCCCAGATGGCTCATGCAAAAAGGTTTAATGGAAGAAGCCAAAGCAGTATTGGTAAAAATTCATGGACTCGTGCAATCAGAAACAGAGCAGAAAGAAATCAACCGGAGTTTGCACGAAGAAGTAAACAAAGACAAAGCAAGATGGGCAGATGTGTTCTCAAAAAAAATGAAGACTGTTTTGATCATTGGATTCGGCATTGCTTTTTTCCAGCAAATAACAGGTATCAACGCCATTTTTTACTATGCTACTATGATCTTTGAAATGGCCGGAGGTGGGAAGGACGCAGCATTTTTGCAGGCTGCCATACTGGGTGTTACCAATGTTGTTATGACTATTGTAGCTATGTTTCTGATTGATCGTTTGGGACGAAAACCTCTGTTATATATAGGTGCTACAGGTATATTTATTTCTTTGGCGCTGGTGGGATTTTCTTTTCATCATGCAAAATATGTAATCAATAATGATTCCATGACCGAACTTTTAAGCGAGGTAAGCACTACGCAAATAAGCGATTTACACCTGGAAAACCTTCAAAATCTTGAAAACATAAGCAAGCAAACATTCAGAAATGAAGTGGCTTTTTTCAGTGAAGTAAAAGAGGTTGTTGGCCAGCAAACCTATAACAGCTTTAAAGAGACCATCCTAAAACATTCCATTACCATTAATTCCCTATGGGTGCTAATCGGTCTCATTCTATTTGTGGCATCTTTTGCCATATCTATGGGACCAGTTATGTGGGCATTGCTTTCGGAGATATTCCCGAACAAATTAAGAGGATTGGCTATCTCTGTCATGGGATTCTGGAACTCTATTGTCAGCTTTTCGGTTGCCACCGTTTTTCCTGTCCAGATAGAATATATGGGAAGCAGCAATACTTATTTTATTTACTCAATTTTCGGACTGATGGCACTACTATTTGTTTGGCGATTTGTTCCGGAAACAAAGGGAAAATCATTGGAAGAGCTCGAACAAAAACTGATTCGCTGACAATTAAACCTCTTTTTCAAGTAAAAGAAATACAAATCAAAATCCTTGCATCTAAGTAACATATAATAACAGTTTACTATATATCCGTTTTGTAATTATCCGATCAAAAACACTAATTTGTAAAATATCAAACATAAAATACAATTAAAACCATGAGAAAAATAAAAAGTATAGCCATTATCATCTTTTTGTCGGCAGGGCTTAATGCCTGTAATGGTTCAGAAGATGCAGAAAAGGAAGAGAACAGTACCGAACCTTCCAAAGTTGAAATAAGGCAATCAGACGGCAAATATCGATTGTTTGTGAACGGAGAACCCTTTTTTGTGGAAGGTGCAGGATGCCAGTATGGTCCATGCACGGAAATAGCAGCACATGGAGGAAATTCTTTTCGCACCTGGAGTACCGGCGAAGAACAGCACTCTGCCCGGGAAGCACTTGATAGTGCCTGGGAAGAGGGCCTGATGGTGATGATGGGATTGGATGTGGCCAAAGAGCGACATGGTTTTGACTATAACAACCAGGAAGCAGTGGCAGATCAACTGGAAAGACTGAGAAAGGAAGTAGAATCGCTTAAAGATCATCCGGCCCTTTTGGGATGGGGTATTGGGAATGAACTAAACCTGAATTATACAAACCCCCGTGTTTGGGACGCTGTAAACGATATTGCGCTGATGATCAAAGAAGTGGATGGAAACCATGTTGTCACGACCATGCTGGCAGGCATCAATGCTGACGTTGTTACTGAGATCGAAAAACGCGCTCCGGCGCTCGACTTTCTTTCCATTCAAATGTATGCCGATATTATAAACCTGCCCGAACGCCTCCTTGATGCCGGTTATGAAGGTCCTTATCTGGTTACGGAATGGGGTGCAACGGGTCATTGGGAAGTGGAACAAACCGATTGGGGATCACCTATTGAGCAAACTTCTTCTGAAAAAGCCGATGCGATCAGAGAAAGATACCAAAAAGCAATTCTGGCAAATGACGAAAAATGCATGGGTTCATTCGTATTCCTTTGGGGGCAAAAACAAGAACGTACACCATCCTGGTACGGACTATATACCGAAAACGGAGAAAAAACCGAAGCCATTGGGGTTATGCAACACTTATGGACAGGCAAAAAACCACAACACATGGCACCGCGCATCATTTCAGCAATTATCGATGGAAAAGGAGGAAGGTTTGACAATGTTCGTCTTGACCCAAACCAAACATATACCTTACAATTAGACCTCGAACATGAGGAAAAAGAAAAGTTAAAGATAAGAGCAGAAGTAATGCCTGAACCCAAAGAACTCAGCGAAGGTGGTGATTATGAACCCCGACCACCCAGCCTGAAAGGAAAAATAATAAGCAACACCTATTCTGATATAGTTTTTGAAGCTCCTGAGGAAAAAGGTGCTTACCGCATTATTGTGTATGCAATCGATGAACATAACAATGCAGCTACGGTGAATATCCCTTTTTATGTTCAATCCTGATTATACAATTTTCTTTTTATCTGACAAAAATCAGATCAATCTCAATGATTAGGATTAACAAAGAATTATTCCCCTAAACACACATAATCGTCAATCCTGCAAATGGACAACAGCTTTGATTGTATTTTCAACCCCGGAGTTTTAACTTCTCCGGGGTTTTATCAAAAGGGAGGTGTGTTGTTCGCTTATAAAATTTCAAACCAATATAACTTTTTTGCCCTTTTGTCAGGATTGGTAATTGACCGCTGATGGCAACCATTATTCAGCAAAATGATTTAACAGATAAAAAATCATCGATATCATGAATTCAAAAAAAACTTTTCCCGTTTTTGCAGGATTACATAAACTGAAACAAAGTACAGACGAAGTAACTGGATTTCTGACTGAATTGGAGGGTGAGGAGATGTATTGCATAGGGCATTTCGATCAGATGCCACCCTTCTTTATGACCCTTACTTCGAGCTGCGATCTGTGGATGTATCTCTCTTCTTCCGGGGGAGTAACAGCAGGGCGACAAAACTACAATCGTGCTTTATTTCCTTATGAAACGGATGATAAAATACATCTCTCATTTGGTCATACAGGACCCAAAACCCTTTTTAGAATAAAAAAGAATGACAAATATATATTTTGGGAACCTTTTTCAGAAAATCAAAAAGGTATTTATTCTATCGAAAGAAACCTGTATAAGAATATTAGTGGAAGTAAAATCATTTTTGAAGAGCTGAACAAAGATTTACGAATATTATTTCAGTATACCTGGGAAGGAAGTGATCAATTGGGATGGGTAAGGCAATCTAACCTTAAAAACTTTGCAGATGAACCTCTGCAGATTGAATTTCTGGATGGAATACAGAACATCATTCCACCGGGCATAGAACTCATCCTGCAAAATACAATGAGCACTCTTATGGATGCTTATAAAATAGCAGAATATATCCCGGAGCAACAAATCGCTCTCTTCAGAATGTCGTCGGTGCCAACAGACCGGGCAGAACCATCGGAGGCCCTTAAAACACATACAGTTTGGAGCATCGGTTTTGATAACAATACCATCCTGCTAAGCAACAAACAGTTATCTGATTTTAAAAAGGGACTGAAAATCAAAACAGAAGACGCTGTCAGAGGAGAAAGGACATCCTTTTTCGTTTGTAATACAATTGATATAGAACCTGATAACTCAAAAAAATGGTATATTGTTGCTGATGTTGATAAAGACCACACTGAGGTGATCGAATTAATGGATTGGAAGAAAAAGATCGAAAAAAGGCCTGGGATATTAAAAAAATCGCTACACGAAAACCATGATAAACTTCAAAAACTGGTGGCAATGGCTGATGGCATTCAGTTTACGGGAGACCGGATGGAAGATCGCCGCCATTTTTCCAATGTAATGTTTAATGTGATGCGTGGGGGTATATTTGAAAATAACTATGTTATCTCCATGGATCATTTCAGAAAGCACATCGCAAAATCCAATCAAGATGTATTAAACAGGAATAAGCGGGCTTTGCAAGCAGTTAGTGATAATATTAATCTACATGATCTGTATGATCTGATACTATCGCTTCATGATGACGATCTGTGGCGTTTAACTTTAGAATACCTCCCACTGAGTTTTAGTCGACGCCATGGTGACCCAAGTCGCCCCTGGAATTTTTTCGACATCAAAATCTTCAATCCCGACAAAAGCCCGTCTTTATCTTACCAGGGCAACTGGCGCGATATTTTCCAGAACTGGGAAACCCTCTCTTTTTCATTTTCCGCCTTTCTGCCCGGAATGGTCTCAAAATTCCTGAACGCTTCCACCATTGATGGTTATAACCCCTACCGGATCACCAATGAAGGATTTGACTGGGAGGTGCCAGAACCAGAGAATCCATTGGCATATATTGGATACTGGGGCGATCATCAGGTAGTATATCTTTTCAGGTTGATGCAGATGCTCGAAAAATTTTACCCAGGGAAAACTTTACAAATATTTCAGGGAAACATTTTCACTTTTGCTGATGTACCTTATCGCATCCTTTCTTACGATCAGATCCTCAGAAACCCTGCCGACACTATTGCTTTTGAATGGGAGCGGCATCATCAGATCCTGCAAAGAAAACAAAAAACGGGTATTGACGGATTATTGAAACATACAAGGGAGGGACACATACAGAAGGCCTCACTGATGGATAAGCTCATGGTAACCTTACTAACCAAACTAAGCAACTTCATCCCTGATGCAGGCATTTGGCTCAATACACAAAGACCCGAATGGAATGATGCCAACAACGCCCTGGCAGGAAAGGGAGCTTCGATAGTTACCATTTGTTACATAAGACAATGGATCAGATTACTGGAGAAAATTCTTACTTCCTCCGCTGTGGAGCATTTTGAAAGTGCTACTGAAATTCAACAATTCTTTAAAGATATATACGCTGATTTCGCCCATTTTAAAAATCACTTAAATGGTGCTTTTTCACCAGAGACCCGGAAAAACATGACTGATGCTCTGGGCAAATCAGGAGAGATTTACCGCGAAAAAGCATACAAAGGGTTTTCGGGCAAAAAATCTGAAATTACCAAAAAAGAAATACTTTCCTTCTTTGCACTTATAATTAATTTTCTTGACAAAACCATCCAAAACAATCGAAGAGATGACGGATTGTTTCATGCTTACAACATGCTGGAATTTTCGGAGCAGCAAATCAAAATATTAAGGTTGAATTTGATGCTTGAAGGACAGGTGGCAATTTTGAACAGTGAGTTACTGAATGCAAATCAAACAAACGATCTGATCGGCAAACTTTTCGAAAGTAATCTTTACAGACCCGATCAGGAAAGCTTCATGCTCTACCCCTTACGCCGCCTGCCGGGCTTCATGGAGAAAAATACCCTAACAAACGATAAAGCAAAACAATCAGATTTTCTTCAGCAATTGCCTGAAAAAACCAGACAAACGATTATGAAACAAGACCGGGAGGGAAACTGGCATTTTGCCGCTGATCTGAAGAATGGAAGTGTGCTGAAAGAAAAAATTACCCCTTTGGCTTATGCGCAATTTGACAAAAAACAAGCAGATATTGAAATCCAAAAAGTTTTACAAATGTATGAAGAGGTTTTTGCCCACCGCTACTTTACAGGCAGATCGGGTTCTTTTTATAAATATGAAGGGTTGGGTTCAATATACTGGCACATGGTTTCAAAACTGTTGCTTGCAGTGGGTGAGAATATCCTCCGGTTTTCAAAAAATAATGCCAACCCGGATTCAATAACACAACTGCAAAACTATTATCATCGAATAAAAAAAGGGATTGGTGTACACAAAAGCCCCGAAAATTACGGTGGCTTCACTACCGACCCCTATTCTCATACACCTGCCATGACAGGTGCTCAGCAACCCGGACTTACCGGACAAGTAAAAGAGGATGTTCTGAGTCGTTTCATTGAATTGGGAATATCCGTATTTAATGGACAAATAGAAATCAATCCTGTACTCTTACGCAAAACTGATTTTGACGATCAGAACAAACTCGAATTTTCAGTGTGCCAGACACCTTTTGTTTATTTTAAAAATGGTGATTTCAAACTAAAAATACAAACCCGGGATGCTTTATATGAATTGAATACATTGGTGATACCTGAAAATATTTCATCAGACATATTTGCGCGAAACGGGAAAGTAAAATCTGTAGAAGTTCATTTATAAAACAAGGTGGTATTGATTTCCATAGGGTTCATTTTCGGTAGACGGGATAAAAAGATCATTCAATAATGATTATATTTGTATCACTTTCCGGATACAATAGTGCCTGATCAATGGATTATCTGAAAAAACAAACAGATATGGACAAACCATCTTCTAAAGAAAAAACAAAAAAAAATCCTACATGGCGGGAAAAGGTATATAAAATTATTTTTGATGCGGATACTTTTTATGGTCGGTTATTCGATGAATTGCTGCTCATCATTATTATTGCAAGTATACTTGTGGTAATGCTTGAAAGTGTAGCACAGATCAGAGAAGAGTATTCAAAAACCTTCTACTGGACAGAATGGATCATAACCATTATTTTTACTATAGAATATTTATTAAGAATATTCAGTCATCCCAAACCATTTAAATATATCACCAGTTTTTTTGGGATCATCGACCTCATGTCAATTTTGCCTACTTATTTCATCTATTTAATACCGGTTATACAACCACTTATTGTGATCAGATCCATCAGATTGCTGCGTATTTACCGTATCCTTAAACTTTACCGATACATAAAAGCAGGAAATGTTTTACTTTTGGCTTTGCGTGCAAGTTTTAGCAAGATAATGATATTTATGGTCTTTATGTTGGTAATTGTATTGCTATTGGGTAGCATTATGTATGTTATAGAGGGGGGCGAAAATGGTTTTTATTCTATTCCGTTGAGTATATACTGGGCTATCATTACACTATCTACGGTAGGATACGGGGATATAGTACCTGTAACTGCAGTAGGAAAATTTATTGCTTCATTCATCATGCTGCTGGGTTACAGTATCATTGCCATACCCACCGGAATTGTTTCCTCAGAACTTACCAGAACCCATAGCGACAAGTCAAAAATGATTCTGTGCAAAACCTGCCAGAGAAGCGGAAATGACAAAGATTCTGTTTATTGTAAGCATTGTGGTTCAATGCTCTAGTACAATCAAAAGTGTTATCACACGGTAACCAGCATGGGCATTATTAGCGGACAGGATGCTCTAGTACAATCAAAAGGTTATCACCCCGTATTTTTTTGATCACTATGTAGATTCATGAATAGGGGAAATGAAATGTATTTGGTATTGTAATCCAATATAAAATAAACCATGACATCATAAAAGATACCGCACCAAATTTTTTTTGAAAAAAAGTACGTTAGCACCAATTTTTTTTATACTTTTGCCATCTCTAAACAAAAAGAGAATCTGACCGATGGTGTAACGGTAGCACTACAGTTTTTGGAGCTGTCTGTCCAGGTTCGAATCCTGGTCGGTCAACATCAGAAAAACAAAAAAAGACGGAGTACTGTTGAAAAGTGCTTCGTCTTTTTTTTATCGCTTATGTAAATATTGACAGAGGGAAGCAAATGCTTTCAGAATCAGCATTTGCAACAATAGTTGGATAAATTTGCCACGAATACCAATACCTTCAATCAGATCTTAAAGCACGCTTTGGCAAAACTATCCAGATAGTCGAGTGTTTGGATTTTTGCTTCTATAAACCCCATATGTCCAACATTGCGCAAAATAAGGGCATGAGCTGTTTCGGTAAGTGCCATTTGTACCCAAATATTTTCGAAAGGCAACCGGCTGTCTTTCTGCCCAGCAATAAACATCACCGGAAAGGAGGCATTGATAAGAACATCCAGGGTACTTGTACGCTCTTTCATACCCAATTGTGCTGCTATGAGTGATTCGGACGATATTGCAGATGCTTCATGAATCAGATGCTGAATTTCCTCCTGAAACAGGTCCTTTGTTTCAGGAGCAAACAAACTGGGAATAAAACCATGAAGAAAATCTTTATGATCCTTTTTAAGTATTTTAACAGTTTGTTGGCGCTTTTCTTTTACCTCATCGGTATCGGCAAGGGAAGTACTGTGAAAAAGACCTAATCCTTTGATAAACTTCCTGTATTTACGCGCAAATGCCAGACTTACATAACCTCCCATAGAATGTCCGACCATGGTTACACATTTGATCTTTAAATGATCTATTACTGCTTTTACACAATCTGCCATTAGCTCCATCGTGTGAATCTGGTCTATCATGGTGCTTTTCCCGTGTCCGGGAAGGTCTATAAGTACAACATGATGATGCCGGGCAAGTGTTTTCTGAAAGCTTGCCCATATTTTCATTGATTCAGCATAGCCATGAAGCAAAACAAGGGTCTCTCCCTGACCATACTCTTTAAAATAAATTTTACCCTTCTTAAATTCTATGTACATATAAAAGTTGTTTCAGGTTACAAAAAGGACGGTTTAAAATCATGTAACTGATGTAATGGCCTAAAAAGTACTGATATAAAGAGCTATATCATACATTTATTTTTATATTTTAAAGATAATATTTTTTTTAATCTTACAGAAAAGAAATACCCTCTTGTTTATTATTAATATCTTTATACATGACTATTTTGAAAAAATAATCTTACACAACACAAACCAAACCAACGGATTTAGTATTTTTTTGTGAATGCATAAAAACAACCATTTTTCTAATTTTTAATTAACCTGGTTTAAAAAATATCTGTAACTATATGCTATGCCTGATCTTTCTGCATAATTATGCTTATTCTTTTTGTAAAATAAAGAGCACCAACATAAGATCATCTGAAAATATTACCCAACAATAAGTACAGATTTATGGATATAAAAAACAGTAAAATACTGGTTGTAGATGACGATGAACATAGTTTGATCGTGTTAAATCATATACTCTCGCAAAGAAAACATGAAGTAAAAACCTGCATATCGGGCGAGGAAGCGTTAACAATTGTGTATGACTTCATGCCCGATCTGATACTGCTCGATATCATCATGCCACAGGCAGATGGTTATGAAGTGCTTGATGCCTTGCAGAAAGACCCTGTCTTGAGGCAGATTCCGGTTATATTCATTACCGCAGCAGGCGATATCTCTGAAATGGTGAAAGGATTGGAAAAAGGGGCTGTGGATTTTATCTCAAAACCTGTCAATAAGCCTGAATTGCTGGCAAGAGTAAAAACCCATATCGATTTAAAACGTTCGCGCGATATTATTGCCCAATCCAACCATGAACTGAAAAAAGAAATAGAAAACCGCAAACAGACAGAAGAAAAATTCAGGGCATTGTCTGAAACGGCTTTTGAAGCCATTATTTTTTTGGAAAACAACAAAATCATAGAATGTAACAAAGCGGCAAAACAACTGCTCAACCTACCTGAAAATAAGGAAGTGGTGGAGCTGTCAATGCTGGTAGACCAGGCAGATCATCGAGCGCTCAGGAAGGCTTTTAAACAGCAAATCAATAACCCGGCAGAAATACGCTTTTACCCATGGAAAAGCAAAAGCGGTTTTTGGGGTCTGGTTCAGCACCAGATGATCCATTATAAGGGAAAATCGATACATGTATTGGCAATCAGCGACATTACAAGACAAAAAGAAATGGACAAGGAGATATACAACGCCGTGCTGCAAACACAGGAAAAAGAAAGAAAACGTTTCTCAAGAGATATACACGACGGACTGGGAGCGGTACTTTCTACCCTGAAAATTTATACCGGTCTGCTGCAAAAATCCTACAAAACCAACAAAGAAAAAGAAGAGTTATTGCAGGAGATGAAAAGAATCATCACACAGGCAATAGAGTCAGCAAAAACCATTGCCAATGACATTATGCCTGGAATGCTGATGGATCATGGATTGGTGAAAGCTTTAAAATCATTCGTTGATGGTATTAACAAAACCGGAACTATCCATATCGTGTTTCTGGCGGATGAAAAAATCTCACCTATGGAAAATTCAAAAGAAACACACCTGTACCGAATTGCAATGGAACTGCTCAACAATTCAATAAAACATAGCAATGCCAACGAAGCAAAACTCATCTTAAAACAAAAGACAGAGAGTTTAATACTGGAATATACAGACAACGGGAAATCATTTGATTTTAACAAAATTTACAAACAAAAAAACAACAACAATGGTTTAATGAATATCCTTACCAGGGTAAAACTGATGAATGGTAAAGGCTATTATGATAATATACCCGGAAAAAAATTACGGTTTTATATGGAAATTCCGGCTTAAATAAATATGTTTTCAGTCATAATCTTGTTTTTTATCGTTACATTTGTGTGATAATTTTGGCATTTATTGTCATAGAAGGATAATAACACGGATTATAAACATTTTAATCTTATCTGTCATATCCGAAAATTTATAAGGGAACCTATATTGAAACACAACATGAATAATATGCGTAAGTTGAAAATCATGATCGTTGAGGATCAACATATCTTCAGAAAAGGATTGATTCTGCTTCTCAAAGAAATACCAGGCGTTGAAATTTTTGGGGAAGCATCTAACGGGGAAGAATTTTTGGAGATGATCAAAGGAGAAAAACCTGATATTGTTTTGATGGATATACAAATGCCTATTATGAATGGTATAGAAGCTACACAAAAGGCTCTTGAATTATATCCGGGATTAAAAGTACTTGCTATCAGCATGTTTGGAGATGAAGAGTATTTGGTTAATATGCTTGAAGCGGGTGTAAAAGGGTTTTTGCTCAAAACTATCGAAGAGTATGAACTGCACAAAGCCATTGAATTGGTTGCCGACAATAAAAACTATTTCTCCGATGAACTTTTGCCTGTGCTTACCAACTCGTTGATCAGCAAAAAACCCCCAACAAAATCAGAACCTGATCTTAAGGAAGAACTTACCAAAAGAGAGATTGAAGTTTTAAACCTCATCTGCAAAGGATTTACGATCAAAGAGATTGCCGATCAGCTTTTCATTAGCCAAAGAACTGTTGATGGCCATAAAGCCAACCTGTTTAGAAAAACAGGGGTTGACAGTAGCGTTAAACTGGTAACCTTTGCTATTAAAAATGGTTTGTTCCAGGTATAGCAAAGGTTATATATTGTTTTTATTCAAAAAAGGGGCAATTATGCTAACCCAATAGCAACGTTTTTATTTACAATCTTTCATAAGTTTGCAACTTACATCATTGGGTGTTTCTGGTATATTCTGTTCAAAATCGTCAATGTTTTGAAGCGTGGTTTTTGTGATCTGCTGCATACTTTCCTGAGTGAAAAAACCCTGATGAGCAGTTACAAGTACATTGTGAAAATTCATCAGACGCGAGATTTGGTCATCTCTGATAATTTTCTCTGACAGATCGCGGAAAAACAGTTTCTCTTCTTCTTCGTAAACATCAATGGCCAATGACCCAAGTTGTTCTGTTTTCAGGGCTTCTATAACAGAAGCAGTATCTACCAGTTTTCCCCGGCTTGTATTAACCAGCATTGATCCTTTTTTCATCTTTTGCAACGTTTCCGCATTGATGATATGATGGGTTTCGGGCGTTAGCGGGCAATGGAGACTTAAAATATCACTGTTTTTAAACACATCATCCAACTTCATGTATTCTACCCCCATTTGTTTCATATTGTCGGCAGGATATTTATCATAGGCTATCACCTTAGCGCCCATCCCGAGCATTATCCGTGCAAAAGCCTGTCCTATTTTACCTGTACCGATCAAACCAACTATTTTTCCATGAATCATAAACCCGTTGAGTTTTATCAAAGAAAAATTTCCATCGCGCACCCGGTTATATGCTTTGTGTGTTTTCCTGGCCAATGTCATGATTAATGCCAGAGCATGTTCTGCCACGGCTTCGGGTGAATAGGCCGGTACACGCATCACCCGCACGCCATACTTATCAGCGGCATTCAGGTCTACATTGTTAAACCCGGCACACCGAAGTGCCACCAGACCCACTCCCTGTTCTTTGAGGTTTCTGAGAACTTCCTCATCTATCTGATCATTAACAAAAACACATACCGCCTCAAAACCCTGAACCAGGTTCACGGTTTTACGGTTCAGGCGTGTTTCAAAAAATTCGATCTCATGTTTGTCGGTACTATTTTCAAAAAATTTCCTGTCGTATGGTTGTGTGGAAAAAAAGGCAACTTTCGTCATAATAAATTAATTTTCAGTGATTATTTTTTGGATTCAAAATATTGCTCAAGCAAGCGTGCAACATACTTTCCAATGATGTCGAACTCCAGGTTTACAACCGATCCTTTTTTAAAGTCTCCAAAATTGGTGTGATTATATGTATACGGTATGATGGCTACGGAAAAATTACCGGGTTCTGAATCAACCACTGTCAGACTGACCCCATTTACGGAAATTGAACCTTTTTCAACGGTAATGTTTTTAGCACCCGGATCATATTCAAAATAAAATTTCCAGCTACCATCCAATTCTTCTATTTTGGTACAAACTGCTGTTTGATCTACATGACCCTGTACGATATGCCCGTCGAGTCGTCCGTTGACCGGCGTACACCGCTCCAGGTTTACTCTGTATCCCTCTTCCCAGGTTCGCATATTGGTTTTGTCAAGGGATTCCTGTATTGCGGTAACTGTATATTGTTTTTTCTCTTTGTCTACCTTTACCGTGGTAAGGCAAACCCCATCATGCGATACACTCTGGTCAACGCGTAGTTCTGAAGCTATAGATGTTTCAATGGTAAAATGGATGTTTCCTCCTTCTTTTTCAATTTTTACTACTTTTCCTGTAGTCTCTATGATTCCTGTAAACATATGTATTAGTTTTATTAAGCTTGAATATTTTTGCAAAGATAGCAATAAAGAACCCGCTGAATGACAACATAGGAGTTTTTCTGCGGGTTTAAACATCTTTTAATGTTTCCCTCTGCGGTATGCTAAAGAATGAGGTATCTTTTGACCAGGAAACAAAAAAGTATCTTTTGTGGTTTTATGACCTGCTAAGGATTCTTTTGATCTGGCACAAGGTACTTATCTCCTGTGAGTTCAATGATGGTGCGCAACCACCATTCGGGGTATTCGGGATGCTCTACCACCGGATATTTACCCCATTCATTGGTAAGAAATTCTCCGTTTTCTTCTTTTTTCAGGTTTCCGTCAAGATATTTTACCATCAGAAAACGATACAATTGCTCCCAACGCTGCACCGTATAATCACCCATAGAGGTTGAAAAATTGGTAAGCAGTTGCTCAGCGGCCACAGGGTCTTTTTCAAAGAGGTCGAGAGCGGCTTTATCAATTTCGGGTACCAATGTAAAAAAGTGGTCTTCAAGTTGCGACTGAACTTTCTTTACGTCGGGCATGGTAAGATTATAGCGTAAATAAGCAAAATGTGCCACTTTGTTGAAAACCCAAAATGCCGCATCTTCCTGATACTCGATAATGCTTCCGTGTCCTTCTTCAAAAGTACGGGGTGCTTTTTTGATACCGGCATACATGGGTACGTATACGGAGGAGTTGGCATCATCAACCCCAAACCATATAATACCGCCGATTTTACCGGGCATACCAGCACGCGATTGAGTAATGAACGAAAAAGCGGTTTGTTGCGTAGCCGTTGTACGTTCATGAAAATATTTTTTACCATCTACTTCCCATGTAAGAGGTCGCCAGCGATAAGGTCTGCCCCATGGACCGGCTCCAATATCCTGTGAAAGATCATATTCTGTTTGCTGCAGATAATCTCTTTTATAACCAATCAGGTCTTTTACCGAAAGTTTTTTCTCCGGTTTTACATACAAAGGCATGCGATTGTCAAGATCGTATCCCATGGCATAATCAAGATACTGATCCATGTTTTCTGCTACTTTGCTGAACATACTCCAAACACGTGCCTCACAAAAGCGGGCAGCACCAAAAGTGATGGGCGCATAAACATCGGAAAAGCTGAATTCCTCATTCTTTCCATCAAAATATCCCATGTTTCTGGCAAAATCGATCACGTCATGGGCATACACAACCTCAACCTCAGGATCATGAAGGGCATCAAACTGCTGATTGGTGATAGATTTTTTTTCATTTGCCAGTGGAAATGTAGTGATACGGGCATGGTTGGCATGGGCAGATATATAACCATCAGGGATTTTTTGCGCCACCCATACAGCTCCTTTTCTGATGTTCTCATATTGCTGTGTTTTTTCATTGTACTGCATATCCACACCCTTGCCAATAATTTCCATGATCCACACTTCATCAGGATCGGCAATAGAGAAAGACTCACCGGAGCTATAATAACCATATTCGTCCACAAGGTTTGAAATAATTCTGATGGCATCTCGTGCAGTGGGGGCCTGCATCAGCGCCAGTTGCATCAATCCGGTATAGTCTACTCCACCGGTGGTATCAAACAATTCTTCATGGCCACCAAAAGTGGTTTCGCCCATAGCAACTTGTTTCTCATTGATATAACCAACCACATGAAATGTTTGATCAGGTAAAGGTATTTTAGCCAAAGGTTTGTGACTTCCACGATAGTAGGCCTGAAAAAAACTGCCAGGCTCTTTTTTACCGCCTTCAAAAATATACAGTTCACCATAGCGAATGTGCGAATCTGCTGCATAACTAATCATTGAAGAACCGTCTGACGATGCTCCCGGAGTAACCAAATAACTTGTACAAGCCCAGGTTGAAACAGACATGAAAGCTATAAACAAGAAAGTGAAAATAATGTGTTTTGTCATAAGTACGAAATTTTTTAATTGGGTAAATAGAATTGTCAGGGGATAAAAGTAAACAAAACTCAACAAATAACCATTGCTCAAGGGTAAACAGATTTGTTCATCAAACATAAGAATCAGGAAAAATAAAAAGGAGGAGGCTTACCGCATCTGTGAAATTAAAAACCCCGGTTTTATCAGGAGCAACTCAACATTATAATGCGACTAAAGGTGAAGGTTGTTTACTTTTGGATGATGATCTCTGCGCAGAAAATTACAGGATATAAACCCATTTGATATCAGAATATTTACTCGTCAGATAAAAATCTAAAGAACTTAATCTTGTTTTCAAAGGCAATTATCGCTATTTAAACTACTTTTAATTGAAAATAAAAATTCCACATCTGGAAAACAAATTTCATATATACATATTTTATTACATTTGCAATAATCAAAACGAAGTGATCGTTTTTACTTTTGTAATCTTGTTTTGTGGGATAACCATGAACTGCCTTTTTTGAAAGAATGAACAACGAATCGAAAAACAAAATCTCTGAAGAAAACAATCAAAAGATTCCTGTTACTGTTATCACCGGATTTCTGGGTTCAGGAAAAACAACTTTCCTGAATAATATCATCAAAAAATACCCCAAAACCCGTTTTGCGATAATAGAAAATGAATTTGGAGAGATGCCGGTTGATGGTGATCTTATCAGTCATAGCGGAGCACCCCTTTTTGAATTATCTAACGGATGTATTTGTTGTTCTTTGATCCGTGATCTTTGTCAGGCACTGCAATCCATTACCGAAATAAAAAACCGTATCGATCATCTATTGATAGAAACCACGGGTATTGCCGATCCCATGAGCGTAGTAGACCTGTTTATTACCAACAATTCGGTCAAAAATGATTTTCTGATCAATAGTGTTATTTGTCTTGCCGATGCTACTAATATTGTTCAGGTTTTAGACACAGAGATGGAAGCCAGAAAACAGATTGCACTGGCAGATATGTTGATTATGAACAAAATAGACCTTTTAAAGTCAGGTGATTCCAGCATGGTAAAAAAAAACCTGAGCAATTTAAACCCTATGGCAGAGATCATAGAAACCACTTATGCTCAAACCAACGGAGCTCCTTTGTTAACAACACAGGCCTACTCAGGCGATCATATAGAAAAAACCACCCTCTCTTTTAATAATATTAATCTGTCGCTAGAAAAAATATCGCAGAATCAATCTATTGTGTCTACACAACGCCTTCACCGGCACGATATCCATGCGGAGGGTTTTTTGTTTAATGAATGCTCTGATGAGGAATTGTTTAACATATGGATGTCGAGTTTTCTGTATTTCAATCAAAACCGTTTATACAGGGTAAAGGGAATCCTGAACTTTCCCAACAAGAACAAAAGATATGTTTTTCAGGCGGTAAAAGGATCCTACATTTGCCAGGAGGGTCGAGAATGGGCTCAGGGCGAGCCACGCTTTTCAAAAATTGTTTTTATTGGTAAATATCTCGACAGAAAGGAACTGGAAGAGAGTTTGCTCAAACTATTTGTGAAAAACGAAAGCCCCCGGATCGTGTGATCCAGAAATCATCATTTTGCACAGCTACCCTGCTTTTCTTACCCAAAATCAATCGCTACTATTTTACTTTTAAAAACTAAACTGTTTATTCAAACCAGAAAGGATAAGATGCTTCTGGTAATAATTCTTTGCGGTTATTGTTATTGGTTTCAAAATCCTGAAAGTCGTCGTAAATATAAATTGAAGGGATAGCATTGTTGGTATTGAAACTGTTCACAAAAACAATTCGGCCGCCGTCGGGGGAATACCTGGCCATGATATCATTTGTGCCATCAGGTTTGCCAACCGAAATGTTGACCAACTCACCAGAGGTAAGGTGGTATTCGTGAATGCTTGCACTGAGCATCCTGCCACTATCTGAAATATATCCACTTACGTCAATGGAAAACAGCAGCCGGTTGTTGTCGGGATGCACGTCCAGGTGCGCCAGTTGAAATTCGTTGTTGTCAAAAACTACCTGCATGTTTTCACCGTTGGCCGATAAAGAATATATCTTTCTGTCGTTGGCATTACTTCCGGCCACAATGGCATAAATGGTATTTCCGTTGGGGGAAAACACTACCTCTCTGAAATGTTTTGATTCGGGAGCAGTGGCTAAGGTTTCCAAACCTGTGCCTGTGGCATTGATCCTGTAAAGCTTGTTGTAACTGGTAAAAATAATCTGAGAACCTGAAGGATTCCAATCGAACTCAATTTTTTGATGAAAGTAACCACCAAGGGTAAAATTGGTGAGCTTTTTTATGTTATCCCCATCTATATCCATCACATAAAGAGCAGGATTAAGATCACGGCTTGATTGAAATGCAATATTGGTACGTTGCGGATTTATTTTAGCATTCCAGTTATGATGCTGGTTATGTGTAATCTGCATGGGTTTACTTTCCTCCAAAGTATCGGTTATAAAAAGGTGGGAGGTACCATCTGTGACCCGGGAAAAAAGAATACGGTTTTCGGGAAAAGAAGGTGTTTTGAATTGTCTTACTTCTGTAAATGTGTTGCCCGCATTGTTGTTGGCTTTTAATTGCCAGTAATAATAGGTTTGAAAATCAAGATCATTAACAAGCAAAAACGTATCGGTAAGATTTTCAAAAACGGTTGGATTGTTGGAAGAACCCGATCTGTATAAAATCAGATCATAGGTGGTAGAATCTACATCAGGATTTTCCAATTGCCAGCTAAACGTAATGTTAATGGTATTGACTGTTTCTTTGTCGCCAGGAAAAAAGCGGTCGGTAAAATCAGGAATATCGTTGGCGGAATAAGTTCTTTGCATGATCAGTTCAACATCGGTTGTTTCATTAAATTCAACAAAGATTTCCGCACTTTGAGAGCTGTAGCCTCCCAAGGCTGCAATTACATTGTATTCGCCTTCTGGTATTTCTTCCAGTACAAATGTTCCCAGACTATCTGTTTCAACCATGTCGCTGTAAGGGTTGGTTGTAATGCGAACTCCCTCGAGTGGTTCAAAGTTGTCTTCATCTATCACTTTTCCGGTGATAGTTCCGGTGAGTGAGGTATCAACCTTATCTTCGCATGAAGCCATAAAAACCCAAAAAGATAAAAAAATCAGGGTCTTGAAAATATTTAAAAAGTACTTCATGATGTTCGTGTTTTATGTTTTTGCTTTTTTTTCTATTTATATTTAAACCTGTTGATGTTTCTCCGGCTAACAGTGCCCCGGCAATGTCTTATTTTTTCCAGTTGAATTGATAATGCAACCCAACATTAAAAAACCAGAGGCGGTCATTTAAACTGCCATGTATCATCTGATCAAAATCATCATCCAGAAAAACATGCCCGTTAATAGAGGTATTGAGAACTAGCGGCATTTTTTTCAACTGCCACTGATAACCAACTCCCAGATTTATAAACTGGAAAGTATTTTTATTCCAAACCAAATCGCGATCAAACCATTTATTTTGGGTTTGATAGTTAACTCCGTAGCCTGCTATAAAATAGGGTGTATTGTAAAACTGGTTGTAAACATTGTAGCGGGCATTTGCAGAAACGGTGGTAAAATTGGTTTTAAAGTTTCCCTGGTTAGAAGTCCGACCCATACCCATATTGAAATTGAATTGAAAGGGTTTGTTCTTCCTAAACCCTAAACTAAGAGAACCAGCAGGTTTCAGAACACCTTCAGTATAATCGCCATCGTAAAGAACACCGGAAGCTTCAATACCAACAGAAGATTTTTTATCTTTTTCGATATACACATTTCCGAGATAGTCTGTTTGATAGGCCAGTTCTTTTTCTTTGTAATAATCCTGAATGACCTGATTATTGATATCATCGGCATTTTTGAGCCCCCATAAGTTGTCTTCAATACCTTCAATGATAAGAGCAGTAACGGCTTTATCAATGGCTTCCTGGACTGCAATAAAAGAAGGTTCGTTGTATGTATATCCTGTTTCTGCTTCCAGAAGTTTTTTCAGTGAAACAAACCTGAACACACCCATGTCAAGTTTTTGAGATAAGATGGTCTTAGAGGAATGGACTGTTTTCAATATTCTTCCGTTGCGGGTAGAAACAGCACGCAGGTAAATGGTCACCTGATCCTCCCGGTATTCACCCGATCCGCCTGTGCCAAAATACCTGGCTCCTGCCCCCCCGGTACGTATATTACTTTCGTAAGCAATGATGCCTCCCTCAATAATCACACCGGCATACAATAGCGGTGGTAATGATCCGCTACCCTGGAATTGTTCCTGCGTTTGGCGGATAATACGGCGCTCGTTGAGCAGATTCGACAATCCCTCTCTTTCAATAGTGGTAAACCAGCCTGATTCTTCCAGCGATTGTATCAAAACCGATGTGGCTCCCTGGGTAACTGCTGTTGACCAACTTGAGGAGTTTTCCGTAAGTTTGTATTGACCTGTTTGGTCTCGGAAATTATATATGGCGGCAAAAACTTTCTCATCAGGTAAAGGCAATTTGCTCAACTGCTTTTTGTGCACATTTGAAAACTCGCCTACCCGGGCAGGTGCGGGTTTAAAAGGATGCCTGAAAGTAGTGGTACATGAACTGATCGAAAATGCCAGTATTATCAATAGCAACCGTGATGACATTCGCATCCATGAAAAATTTTTATACATCTATTTTGTGTTCTGATTTTAGTTTTACTTTTCCCTTCTTATTCCTGAATGAAGCGAGGGTAAAAATGTGCACATGATGGTTTTGAGTTAAAAATGCTTTTACACTAAATACCGATAAGACCCTTAAAAATGGGAATTGCTTTGCTTTCCCTGAAGGTTTAACAGTAGAAAACGCGTGAGATAAATAAAAGAGGGTTATTCTTTCAATTGCCCGGTATTTATTTAAAAATAAGGAACAATCACTGTTGTTCTGTCTCCGGTATCGGTATCAAAAATCACCACTTCCAGGCCTTCCGTGCCAGGCGCCACTTCAATTTCGTAGCTACCCATGGTATACTGCCCTTCTGAGATTCCTTCACCAAAATAATTACGGTATAATTCTCTGGAAAGCTGACTTAGTATCTGTCTGTTTAAACCTTCTTCAAAATCTGCCAGCGGATCACGCTCAGGACGCTGACTACCTTCTTCTTCAAATGGATTTTGAACCTGGGCCGAATTTATCAACCACTGATAATTTAAATAATTACCACCAAAAGCTGAGTTGATGGGTTGATAAACAAAATCTTGTGCATAACTTGCCGATATCATCAAAAAACATGATACAAGCATTGTGAAAATTATTTTTTTCATAAACAGTTTGATTTTAAGTTATTTTTTTTCATATAAAAGTTATCAACAACAGGGATGAATAGAAATCATAGTTCTAAAAAAACTTATACAGTCTGTAGTTCAATCAGAACAATCCTGAACCGCTGAAATCTTCAGTATTCAATTGTTTTTGAATGAGTTCATAATTTATAAAATACGATTCAACCCTTTGCAGTGCCGATTTTACGGCCTGTCGCAGTTGCTCCTGATTGGGTCTTACAAAAGTTTGAAAAATAACTTTGTTGTCTACTTCTATCATCAATAAAGCTCCCATACCCGGGCGGGGTTTCTCCTTAATGTGCAGCGAAACGCCTTCTACATCTGTTGGGTTTTCCCAATCGTTGTTGAACATCCTGTAAAAATCGGCACCAATCTTTGTAATGGTTTCGTTAAAAACAAAACTCATAAACTCCACACCATCAGAACGACTTTCTTTTTCAGGCTCTTTCTCTGGTGGTTTTATAATCTTCTGAGACAAAACAGAATTCGATAAAAACACGAGTATAAACAAGATCAGAATTTTGGATGCGAATTGATTAGCCATTTTTCAAAATGAATTTTCGTTTGCTTTTCGATGATTTTACGTAAAAAAAACATCAGGGTTTACCCTGCAAAAATAAATATTTTATTCTGTTTCCGGCACTTTTTAAACGTTTTCGTTTCATAATCACTTTTTCTTCATAAAATTCTTTTCTTTCTAATGAAATTTTAGTAACTCGCGGAGATAGCATTTATCTGCAATAATTTAATATCAGTTTCCTGTTTTTTACCGTGATGCTAAATTATAAGCATCTGCTTGTTTGCCAATATTATTGCATGGTTTGGTTTTTCTGTTTATTATTGACCTCAATAATTGTTAAAATGCTGATGAGGCTTATTTTACCGATGATTGCCGAAGAAAAAAATCCTCCTAAATTCATTCAATCTTTGCCTTGTCTCAGGCTTAGACCCGATAATCCGGATTCTGTTTATTCCGTTTAATGATCCTCATGGGTGTTTAACTTTTCATCATGGGTGTTTTATCTTTTTATTTCTATGAAGATAAATTAAAACCCCCGGTCTTGAAAGAGCAAATCAAACCTGGGAATCGTTAAAATATAAAGAGAAAAAACTAATGTACTTAGTGCCAGCAGCAAAACACTTATTTTTTGTGTCTTTGATAAGAAATTGTCAAAGACAAAGCTCTTGAAGTTTTTGAATCTAAGGAGTTTACTTTTCGTAAATGACTGATTCATCCGTTTATTTTTGTTTTTTAATGGTCAGATGGAGCTCACCAGTAATCTCTGGCACGTGTAAATATTTTTCGGTTGAAATTATCATCTGCCCGGATATCAATAATATTGTAGTGACTCTGTTCAAAAAAGAGAATAACCCACAATTTGGCGTTTTTTACAAAGACTACTTAAGTATGTTGAGTATATCTAATTGTTCGCAATGCATCTCTAAGCATTAAACGGACAAAATTTATAAAGAAACAAACACTGATATGCTGAAGCAAATAAAAATACTATTTCAGATTTGGATGTCGCAATGTATCAGTGCTTATCAGAATATCCTTTTCATAAATTCCCAGGACGATCTCATACTGATCGTTAGCATCCAAAAGAGTAGAAAACTGAGATAAAAATGTCTTTTCTCCTGGTTTGGCATCCACTTGCCCAGCCTGGTTACTTTTACTGGAACCCGACTGTCCGATACGTTTGGAGGTCAAACGATAGGTAAATTCTCCTGATGTTTCTTCTCCAGAAAGCAGAACTCCTTTAAAAACATGGTATCCGTTATCTGCTTTAATCATTTCAATCTGTGCAGTTGTTTTAGTGACATCCTTTTCCGGGTTTAATGCGAAGGCGCCCAAAAAATTAAATAAAATTATAAGGGTAGCGATAAAGTAAAAATTCGTTTTCATAATGATATTTTTTATTTATTCTTAAAATGTCGTATTTTCACCGGCTTCCTGAATGCAGAATAACATTTATAGACATTAAACTGCCTTTTATCTATCTAAAAACAAATTTAGAAGAACATGTAGAACTTTACAAATTTTCTTGGTAAACAACAGAAATGTAGTTGCAGATGGCATATTGCCAGCGATATATTTAAAGTAAAACCAGAAATTAAAGCAGTTTTCTTTCGGGCATTACATCTCTTATGTGTTTTTTCGGGAATGCATCCTGCTTATGTGAAGTGTTACCCATGCAAAGGTAGGAAAACAGTTTGCAAAATCATGATCTGGAAAGCTATAGGCTGCAATCAAAAATTATGTTTTGCTTTACCTCGAATATCCGAATGAAGGGTAATGAGGGAGGAATGGTAAATTTCGTCTGGGAAAAGTTTTCCCAAAAATGACCGGTAAAATTCCGGTGACCATACTGAACTGCTGATTGATTGGAAGGGATATTTATTCCAATAATCCTTTGTATTTTAATGTTTTACAATCCAAAAAAAATCTAATGAATATCAGCCGGTCTTTCTACCGGAAATACACCCTTTTTCTCCATATAATCAATGATCATTTCTGTTTGATCTGTCAAAGGAAGAGCAGGGATGCTCAAAGCAGGATTTTCGGGTACATCAAAGTGAAGGTCAATACCAGGAACATTGGGTACTTTTTGCTCTTTGGCTTTTTTATAAAATCCGGGTTTGTGTTTTCTGCAAAATTCTGAGTCCACATCCATATAAACCATATGAAATCTTTCAGGATCGATGATTTCAGCAACCTGCTGCCGAATGCTGTCGAGAGGTGAAATAAAAGAACAAACAGTAATAATTCCCTGGTGATTGAGCATGCGGCAAACATGTGCCACCCTTCTAAGATGCTCAGCACGATCGGCAGGAGAAAAATCAAGCTCATGAGACAATCCTGATCGTACTGTACCACCTTCAAGCAACACCACCGTAGCGCCTTGTTTGAAAAGTTGTGTTTTTAATGCATTTGCCAGTTCGGATTTACCACTACCTGGCAAACCAGTGATCCAGATAGTGTGTCCTTTTTGATGGTAGCGGGAAATATAATCTTTTTCTGTGATAAAATTGTAGTCAGTGCGTGTACGATCCATATCGGTTATTCGGGTAGGCATAGCATCAGGTCTTAACTTTTCAATCATCATACCTACTGCTATAGTGTTATAAGTTAACGGATCGATAAGGATAAAAGAACCTGCCTGGCTGTTGCGGGCATAGGTATCAAAGAAAATAGGTTTGATAGTGGTAATGACCACCCTGCCTATTTCATTGAGTTGGAAGAACTCAACGGGTTGCTTCTCAAGGGTATTCACATCCGTTTTGTACAATATCTGGTCAATGCGTCCGCGGGTGCTTCGTGTATTATGCTTCAGAATATATTGCGTTTTCGGATCCATCGGTTTTTCATCCATCCAAACCATCATAGCTTCGAACTGACGCTGAATTTTAGGAATGTCATCGGGTTTTACCAGCATATCGCCCCGCGAGATATCAATTTCATCTTCCAGTGTAAGAGTAACAGACATAGGTGGGAAAGCTTCTTCCAGATTTCCATCGTAAGTAACAATCTCTTTTACTTTGGTCGTTTTCCGGGATGGGAGAACCATCACGGTATCACCTTTACGAATGATCCCCGAGGCGATCTTTCCGCTATATCCACGGAAATCATTATCGGGGCGCAAAACATATTGTATAGAAAAGCGAAAATCATCAAAATTTCGATCGGAAGCCACATGCACTGTTTCCAGAAATTCCAGCAAACTTTTGCCGTGATACCAGGTCATCTTATCGGTTTTGTCTACCACATTGTCGCCATGCAGGGCTGAAAGGGGGATAAAATGTACATCAGGGATATTAATCTTGCTGATGAACTTACGATAATCGGAACAAATCTTATCAAAAACGCGCTCGCTGTAATCCACCAGGTCCATTTTGTTGACTGCCAATACCACATGTTTGATCCCCAGCAGCGACACCAGGAAAGTATGCCTGCGGGTTTGGGTAATAACTCCTTTGGTGGCATCTATAAGAATGATGGCCAGGTTGGCAGTGCTACCGCCCGTTACCATATTACGGGTATATTGTTCATGCCCGGGTGTATCGGCAATAATAAACTTTCTTTTATTGGTTGAGAAATAGCGGTATGCAACATCGATGGTAATCCCCTGTTCACGTTCGGCTTTCAAACCGTCGAGCAACAGTGCATAATCGGTAAATTCACCTGCATGTCCATGTCGTTTACTGTCGCGTTCCAGGGCATCCAGGTGATCTTCATACACTTTCTTGCTGTCAAATAGCAGACGCCCGATCAGGGTTGATTTGCCATCGTCAACAGAACCGGCTGTAAGCAGGCGCATCAGGTCTTTATTCTCATCCTGATCCAGAAATTTGATAATGTCTAAAGATGTATCGCTCATACTAAAAATAACCCTCCATTTTTTTTTGTTCCATACTTGCTTCCTGATCGAAATCGATCACCCTTGTGGTACGTTCCGACTTTTTGGTGGTCATGATTTCCTCCACAATCTTTTCTATTGAATCAGCTTCCGATTCTACAGCACCGGTAAGAGGGTAACATCCAAGGGTGCGAAAACGAACTTTTTTCATCTGTGCTTTAGCAGCCAGTTCTTTGGGCATACGATCGTCGTCAACCATAATAAGGGCTCCATTATATTCCACCACTGGTCTTTCTTTAGCGAAATAAAGAGGTACAATGGGTATTTTTTCTAACCGGATGTATTGCCATATGTCCAGTTCCGTCCAGTTGCTAAGAGGAAAAACCCGTATAGATTCGCCCTTATGCACCTTGGTATTGAAAATATCCCATAGCTCAGGCCGCTGGTTTTTTGGATCCCATTGATGGTATTCATCCCTGAAACTGAATATCCGTTCTTTGGCACGACTTTTCTCTTCGTCGCGCCGGGCACCTCCAAAAGCAGCATCAAACTTATAAAGATTCAATGCTTCCCGCAACGCCTGTGTTTTCATAATATCGGTATGCACAGCACTACTGTGTGTAAAAGGACCTACCCCTTCTTTAAAAGCTTTCATGTTGGAATGAACGATCAGATCCCAACCCTTTTCATATGCATAGTTATCACGAAAAGCAATCATTTCTCTGAACTTCCATTTAGTGTCGACATGCATAAGGGGAAAAGGTACTTTGCCTGGATAAAAAGCTTTTTCTGCCAGGCGAACCATTACGCTTGAATCTTTCCCAACACTGTAAAGCATAACAGGTTTTTCAAATTCTGAAGCCACCTCCCTGATGATATGGATACTTTCGGATTCCAACTCGCGAAGGTGGGTCAATGTATAAGAATCATGAACAGACATAATATAATATTGATTTTTATTTTTTCCTTTTAAAGCAGGCCATCGTTGCTTATAATCTAACCCGTTGCGGTATGCTGTACATCTAATCTGATTACTGGCAAAATAAATTCCATACACCTGGTAATGGATTGTTCGATGGTTTGCTGATCGGTGTGTAATATAATATCAGGATTTTCAGGTGGTTCAAAAGGACTGTCGATACCGGTAAACTGTTTGATCTTACCTGCGCGTGCCTTTTTGTATAACCCTTTTACATCCCGTTTTTCACAAACTGGTAATGGCGCATTCACATAGATTTCTATCATGTTCTTCCTGCCAATAATTTCGTATGCTATCTGACGGATGGCTCGTGTAGGACTTATAAAACTGTTGATACAAATTATCCCACAGTTAAGAAACAGCTTCGATACCTCTGCAATGCGGCGTATATTCTCGTATCGGTCTGCTTCAGAAAAACCCAGGTTATTGTTGATCCCACTACGTATGTTGTCTCCATCCAATACCTGAGCTAAAAAACCCTGTTTGTGAAGGTGGTATTCTATATGACTGGCAATGGTGCTTTTTCCTGCTCCGCTCAGGCCTGTCATCCATATAACACGAGACCGCTGCTGGAGAAATAGTTCTTTCTCCTCTCTGCCCATAATGTTACTGAAATCCGGATGAATCTGGTCGTTGTGCATTTTTTACCGAAATTAACTTAGATGAATTGCGAAAAATTATTGATATTGAAAACACTACAAAACTAAGTGGCAAAATTAGACAAAAAACAATTGCGGACAACTCCTAAATTTTAATTATACAAAAGCCATTTTAAAAAAACAAACCATCTCATGCTGATCGAAATGCAAAAATTAATAATAATTTAAAGAAACAGAAAACTGTAATCAGATAGCACCAATAATTCCTTGGCTTAACGATCAGAATAAAATAGTATTAAGCAAGATTCAGTAAATTACACCCCTGATATTTTTTTTAGTTTACAAATATAACCTCCCCTAAAAAACTCAATTTTGATAATTTGTGTTCATTTCAATATCGCTATATAATTGATAATTAGCAGTATATTTTTATGCGGGCTAATATAATTCCTTAATAATTGACTTTTAGTGGTGGAATCAGTTCTTGATCGTTGAAGATATTTCTATGGTAAAAATTAATTCCATAAATATAGTTAGTGTCAGCAAGAAAACACTTATTTTATGTTTCTTTGATAAGAAATCTTCAAAGAAAAGGATTTCGAAGGTTTTGAATCTAAGGAATTTACTTTTCGTAAATGACCGGTTCAAAAACGATAATTACGCATTATCTGGCGTTTTCTTGCAAAGACTAGTTAGCAAAGTCTGTAGTTTGATCAGACAGGTGCAAAGCAGGGCAATCAAAGCTATGCCACGCAAAAGGTTTACAAACACGATTCGCTAATTTCAAACCGAGCATTTAAGAAAGATATCTAACAGTTTAACAAACACTATCGGTTCCTTCTTTTTTCCAAGAGGAGCATAGCGATCTGAACCGCATTGGTAGCAGCCCCTTTCCGCAGATTATCGGCAACTATCCACATATCAAGTGTATGGGGTTGAGACAGGTCGCGACGAAGGCGGCCTACAAATACTTCATTTTTCCCTTCGGCATACAACGGCATCGGATAAACGGCATTACCGGGGTCATCCTGAATAACAATTCCCGGACTGGAAGCAAGTAAATTTTTCAACTCTCCCATTTCAAAATCTTTCTTTAATTCTGCATTTACCGCTTCACTGTGCCCACCTTTTACAGGTATACGTACCACAGTAGAGGTAATCTGCAAAGCAGCATCGTCAAGGATTTTCCTTGTCTCTTTGACCAGTTTCATCTCTTCACTGCTATATCCGTTGTGAAGAAAATCTCCTCCATGAGGAAAACAATTCATGTCTATAGGATGCGGATAAACTTTTTCACCGGCGATACCTTTTCGTTCATCCTCCATTTGTTTTACCGCCCGTACCCCGGTGCCTGTAACTGATTGATAAGTTGCAATTACCAGACGCCGGATACCATACTTTTTATGCAAGGGGTTGAGGGCAACCACCATTTGAATAGTGCTGCAATTGGGATTGGCAATAATATGCGTTTTTTCAGATAATACATGAGCATTCACTTCAGGTACAACAAGAGGTATATTTTTTTCCATCCGCCATGCAGATGAATTATCGATTACATATGTACCCACATCAGCAAACCGGGGCGCCCAGATGCGAGATACAGCAGCACCTGCAGAAAAAAGGGCAATATCAGGTTTTTCTGAAAGTGCTTCATCCAGACTACAAACACGGTAGTCTTTGCCTTTGAATACTATTTTTTTTCCAACCGAACGCTCGGATGCTGCCGGACAAAAAGCCGCAGCAGGAAAATCAAATTCTTCCAGTACTTCTATCATTTTTTGCCCCACAAGTCCTGTGGCACCTACCAATGCAAGCTTCATTATTTATTTATTTGGGTTTACAATGTAATTTTATGCGTGTTTCTTCTTATTTCGTAAATTAATGCTTTTATCTGTTTATAATATAATGACTATGTGTTGATTATGACTTTAATGAGAACCCAATAATGTCAGCGCTACGCGCCTTTGGATTTACTGGTAACATTAGATTTCTACCATAAATGTCAGCGCTACGCGCCTTTGTCATTACCCTAATAATCATCCTCGTGTGTGTTTTAAGCTTAATCATGGATGTTTCATCTGTTTATAATTTT
>CAYPFV010000004.1:0-50731 GCA_964410015.1 uncultured Bacteroidales bacterium | reverse complement strand
TTGTAAAAAGAAGATTTTATGAACCGAGCCATGACGAAAATTTTGACACACACACACGGATGATCATAATCAGGCAACACGGAAAAAAATTACAAACCAGGTTTTTTGGCGAGCTCCCCCGTAAGAAAAGAACGGGGCAGGCATCTAACCTATTTAATCAAATTATGAACCGATGAAAACAATGATGTTAACCGGGATACGAGAAATGCAGATGCAGGAAACCCCTGATCCTGTAATTTTAAATCCTCACGATGTAAAAATAAAAATGAAGGTTCTTGGCGTTTGTGGTTCCGATATTCATTATTATGTGAATGGAAAGATTGGTAACCAGGTAGTAGAGTATCCTTTTATGGTGGGTCATGAAGGAGCCGGTGAAGTAGTGGAAACTGGTAGTAAGGTTACAAGAGTGCAGCCTGGAAACCGAATCGCCATAGATCCGGCTATGCCTTGCCTGGAGTGCGACCAGTGCCTGGCTGGTCGTCCGCATACATGCCGCAAATTGAAATTTCTGGGTTGTCCGGGACAGGCAAATGGATGCCTTTCGGAATATATTGTGATGCCTGAAACCAGTTGTTTTAAAATACCTTTTCACATGTCTTACGATCAGGCTACCATCTCCGAACCCCTCGCCATAGGGGTTTATGCAGTCAGACAATCTATTCCTATTCAGGGTGCTAAGGTTGGAATTCTTGGTTTCGGACCCATAGGTATGAGTGTAATGTTGTCTTCTTTGGTGAAAGCAGCAGGGAATATATTTGTTACCGATAAAATTGAAAAACGTCTTCAAAAAGCAAGAGAAACAGGTGCCTTTTATGCCGGGAATCCTGATAAAGAAGATGTGGTAAAGAATATTCTGGAATTGGAACCGGCAGGATTAGATGTGATTTTCGAATGTTGCGGGCAACAGGATGCCATGGATAATGCGGTAGATTTGCTCAAACCCGGAGGAAAGATTATGATTATTGGTATTCCGGAGGAAAGTATCTGGTCTTTCGGTGTTGACAAACTCCGGCATAAAGAGATTACTATAGGCAATGTTCGCCGGCAAAATCATGCATTGGATGAAACACTGGAAATATTATCTCAGGAAATAGTAGACGTGAAACCGATGGTAACCCACCGCTTTTTATTCGATGATACCAAAAGCGCTTTTGAACTGGTAGCGGATTATAAAGATGGAGTGATGAAAGCGATGATTGATTTCTGATTATGGGAAAAGATATTTTTTGCCGGGATTAAACCTTCATGTGCTATTGTAACCAAACACCATGATAACATAATCGGTAAAATGTAGGTTTCATCTTATCGCTTCAATCAAATTATTATATGATAAATAAATATATTTATCTATAAAGATTCCGGTCGTTTAGTGCATTTTCCATTCACTAATAAAAACTTTTTCGTTTATTGATGCGGCGATAAAAAATGCACCTTCAGGGTGCCTTGGAATTAAATTAGAATAGCGTGAGTTTTTTCGGTTATCTCCGGTAATTCCGGGAAATAATTTGATAAAAAAAATCAGACCGGAAAAAATTGCACGCCGGTCTGATTTTTGAGTGGAATTAATGCATTATATCAACAGAAACACCCGCATAGAACATGGTTCCGTAAACCGGTGCATACATAAACGCGGCATCATCAAGATATCTTTCATCTTGCACGTAATTAAAAATATTATTTACTCCTCCGTAAATTTTAAAATTTTTCATGTCTCTTGCTATTCGCGCATTGAATAACATAAAAGGATCTGTTTTTTTGATTTTTGAAAGATCCGCTTTACCTGTTTCAATCTCAGTATTGTAATAATCAATATACATGTTTCCCTGGTAGTTTCCTGTCAGTATCACCGACCAGTTTTTCGGTGTGTACTCCATTTTTACATAACCGGTTGTTTCAGGGAACCTGGAAATTTTTCTGCTAATTTCTTCATAATCGGTTCCGACCCAATCCTCGCGGACATTATCGTATTCCCCTTTATTCCATGTAAGATCAATACCCATATCCAAATCTCTGGTAATATTGGCAATAAAAGAGAACTCAACCCCCTGAACAAATGCATCGTCAATATTCTCCCACTGGTAGTCATAACCCAATGCAACTACTTGCAGGTCAGCATCGATAAATCCAATTTTATTTTTTAGGTTTGTGCGGAAAAGGTTGGTACTGATCCTGAATTTTTCTGCATAATAATCTGCCGATACATTATAGCTGGTCGAAGTTTCGGGTTCAAGTTCTGAAGATTTCCATACACGAGGCGAGCCACTGCATAAGTGGAGGTCTTCAGAAAATCCGAAAGGAGCTCTGAACCCAGTACCGGTAGTTGCTCTTAGGGTGATATTATCTGTAAGATTATATTTTAAAGCGATTCTGGGGTTTACAGATGTTTCATTGAATTCAGTTTCAGGAAAATTTTCACTTGCAAATATTTGTTTATCTGAGGTATAAGATTCACCAGATTTATGCCAGTCAAATCTCAGTCCGGGCACAAGGGTTAGTTTTTTGGTGGCAGTCCATTCATCCTGAATGAAAAAACCCACTTCCCTGGCGTATTTATCTGCGAGCGATCTGTAGGATTCTCCATAAAAATCGCTGTTCTGGTCTACTACAATATACATTCCTGATTCCTGAAGGTCGTCAACAAAAGCTTGTACACCGGCATTGATATTGTGTTTTCCCATTTTAGAGTGAAAAGACAATGTTGATGTAAAAGAATTTTCATTAGCCAGGTAAGGTCTCATGTCACGTAGATCTGGTACATTCTGTCCATGGGTTTCCATATAATCACCCAGATAAGTATCATTGGTGGCATTCCGGTTATGATTTACATATGTAAGCGAGTAATTGATTTTCGAGTTATTCTGAATTTTTTTATTGTACGACAGAGATGCCTCATATCTGTCAGTAGTAACATTTTCGGTACCATCGGTTAGCGGATTTCTGAAATAATCATCTTCCATAACGCCGCCTTCTCGTTTTTCGAAGATCGATTTTCCTCTGATGATTAACTGATCATTTTCCATGATGGCATCGTCAATGTATAACCCAAAACCTGCATTGGTCAGATTGGTCATTACTCTGTCTGATATCCCATCTTGTTGCATTACCTCAGTACGGTTCATTCCGGCGCCAGTTTGATCAATAGCACCTTCTGTGTAGCGTTGGGCATAGACACTTAATCCGATATTCCCTTTTTCATTTCTGATGGCTGAGTTTATATCGTATTTATTGGTATTGTAACTCCCCAATTGTACATCAAGCGTTGTTAAAGGAATGAATGAGGGTTCTTTTGTAATGATATTGATGGCCCCTGCAATGGCCCCACTTCCATAAAGTGCGGAGCCGGCACCTTTTACAACTTCAATTTTATCAATATCGATTGTGCTTATCTGCTGCAATCCATAAACTCCGGCCAAACCCGAATACATGGGTTGTCCGTTGATAAGAACCTGCGTGTGCTCAGCACCCAGCCCCTGCATTCTGATCATAGTAAAATTACAACTCTGACATTGATTTTCAACCCTTATGCCCGGTGTTCCCTCTAATGCCTGGTAAAGATTGCTTGCATTTTTATTTTGTATGCCTTTTGATGTAATCACTTCCGTTCTTACCGGTACATCCTTTATGAAATGTTCTGTGCGGGTTCCGGTTACTACAACCTGTTCCAAATTTAATACATCGTCTTCCAGTTCAAAGAAAATATTTACTGCTTTCCCTTCTTCCATTGTTATTTCTCGCTCTTGCGATTTGTATCCCATAGCTTGTACAACAACAGTATTTTTACCTAAAGGAAGATTGGCCATTTTAAAATGCCCTGAACCATCTGCTGTTGTTCCCTTGTTGGTGTTTTTTATTGAGATGGTGGCAAATGGAATATGTTCATCTTTGCTGATGGATTTTACGTCTCCAAAAAGCATGGCATCTGTCTTATCATTAGCTGATATACTAATTGCTACAAAAACAGGCAGGATAAATACAATTAATTTGATCATTTGTTTATTTTATTTAAAAAGATTAGAACGAAACAATTATTGATTACTATTATATGCTTGAAAAACAAATTGATAGCATGTTGAGCTATCGCGTTGTTTGTCGTTGGCAAAGTAAATAGCAATAATGAATAAGTTCAATCACTTAAAATAAGGATATTTCGGGGGGGTAATCCCTATTAATAGGGATTGATTTTTGGGATGATTGCATCTGACTATTATTCCAGAGGAATGATCTTCTGAGAAATGGCATAAATGGTAAGGCCTGGAAGACTTTTTATGCCAGTTTTTTCGATAATATTTTTCCGATGACTAATAACCGTATGAATGCTGATATTGAGTTGGTCAGCAATTTCTTTATTGGCAAAACCATTGAGCAGTTTTACCAGCACTTCTGTTTCTCTTTCCGATAGTTCTTCTTGTTGGTTGTTTCGGCAGTTGCATTTTTCAAGTATTTTGTTGAGTCTTTCAGATATTATATCGGAATGGTCGGTTATATTGATCAAATCATCAAATTTGCTCAGTAATTCATTTTCAAAAACGGCGTATATCAAACCAATCCAGATTAGTTTGGGAAAATTCTTCCTCAATTTATGAAAATCATGGATACGATTGATTAGGATTGATGGATTCAGAATGATCACTTCAAGTTTTTCTTTTAAAAGAAGATCATTTAATTCCTCCAAATCTTTAACCCTGAAAATATAGTAATGACTTTCTTTACGGAGCAAAAAATTAGATAATCCTTCAAAGATGATATCTGAAGGTTCCATGCATGCTATATTAACCCTGCATTTATCCATGGTTAGTTTCTTTTTCTTTTTTTTCAATAAGGGGTAAAAGGATTTTCTCTTCTATGAGGGCATGTATTTGCAAATCATATTCAAACTCAAAAAGCGAAAGGATCAATTTTCTTCTTAAAGGGAGCTGATCGGTTATTTTGATATGCATCAGCAAAAGATTTTTCAGATCGGTTAATTTGGTCTCAATATCGGTATGGTGATTCCGGTATTCGTCTGTCGAAAAATCATCTATCATTTTACTATCTTTTCCACCGGTAATCATTTTAAAATATGGGAAGGCGATCTCATCTTCATAATCAAGATGCTCGAGTACTTCATTGAAATAATCAGTAAAAAAATTCTCAATTAGTTTAACCTCTTTGTTGTAGGAATTATGTGGAAGTGCATCAATATATCCCTTTATCTCAGGATATTTATCATGTTTGTAATATTCGTGGCTGTTTTTCAGGAATCTTAGTATTAATAAGATATCTTCCAATGAATTGATGTCTTCGTTGGAGGGATGAAATCCATTGTAAAGATTTACCAACATGATGAAAAGTGAGACAGATATTTCATTCTCACTACAAATTGTATCAATGGTTTTATCACTGACGGCAAAATCTATTTCAAAATGCTCCAGAAGTAATAACAATCGTGGGTTTTCTTCTATAAGTTCAGACATTTTCATGTCGGGTTTGGCAAATATTCGATGTGTTTGATACATAAGTGTTTTATTTTTTGTTGTTTTTTTGATGCCAGAATTTATTTTATAAAACTCTTTGCCAGCCAGGTAATTTTCTTTATTTGTGTTATAATTGGAATAAAACCATCTTAAGGTCGTAAAAATAGGGATTTTTTTCAAAAAAGCCGGAAAAAGAAAGCTCTTTCAGTTCTTGTTTTTGTGCATGCGTTGTCTTACTGCTTCATAAACTAAAACAGAAACCGAGGCAGAAACATTCAGCGAATCGATCTTACCGAGCATAGGGATTTTAAGTCTTGCATGCGAGTTTTGATACCATTTTGGTGAAAGTCCTTCTGCCTCAGTACCGAAAACCAGGGCGGTGGCACCTGTAAGATTGGTTTCAAAGTAGTTTTTATCTGTTTGCAAGCTGGCAGCCATGATTTTGATTTCGTTTTTCTTTGCCCATTCCATAAATTCCACAGAAGTGCAAACCGCTATCTGCCGTGTAAACAAACAACCCACTCCTGATCGGATCACATTGGGGTTGAACACATCGGTAAGGGGGTCGCAAACTATGATGGCATCAACCCCTGCAGCATCGCATGTGCGCAAAACGCCTCCAAGGTTGCCTGGTTTTTGAACCGATTCCAAAACTACTATCAGTGGATCTTTTGGTAATTTCAAATCTTCAAGTGAGGTGTCGAATTGATGGGCAACCAACAGAATTCCACCGGTATCTTTTCTGTAAGCCATTTTAGCAAAAACCTGCGGACTAACTTCTTTTATCAAATTTTCTAATCCTTGCAGATGAATAGGGTAGGAGGGGTCTTCAGAAAAAAAGTCGCGGCATATATATAGGGTATCCACTTCTACTTTTTTTTGCAAAGCCAGAGAAACTTCCCTGACGCCTTCAGCTACAAATAACTTTTGTTTTTTCCTTTCAGCAGGTTTATGTCTGATTTTTAACGTTCTCAGCACACCAGGATTATGCAAACTTGTTATTTTCTCCAAAACAATAATGATTTTCAGGTTTCTTTTTACGCAAAATTAGTATTATATTAAGTTTAATGAAGTTGTGTGGTGAATTATTCTGCGTTTGACTTTCTCTCTGTGTATGATTTGTCTGCTTATACCCAAATTGAGTTTATAGTTTTTCGTTTTTGCCTATCCAGCTGCTGAGCATCATTTTATGCAAATAGTGCATTTGGCCACCTTCTTCTATCAGCAAAACATCAATGATTGGGGAAGCACAAATCCTGTTTTTATCACAGATATTCAAATATTCATAATTTTTTAACAAAACTTACCCTACCTTTGCAGTGCAAGAATCCACTTTAATCTTCATTAAATAAAATACATCATGGATGCTAACAATAAAAAGACTATTGCCTTAATTGCCCACGACAACAGAAAAAAAGAACTGATTGAATGGGTCGACTGGAACAGTAAATCTTTGTTGCAGAATAACATTATTTGTACCGGAACTACTGGTAAATTAATTCGGGATACCCTCGAAAAGTCTCTCAAAAAAGATCAGGAAGAAAAATATAACATTACGCTGTTAAAATCGGGTCCTTTAGGTGGCGATCAGCAAATGGGCGCTATGATCGTAAATGGTCAGATCGACATGATGGTATTTTTCTGGGATCCTATGCAGCAACTTGCGCATGATGTGGACGTGAAAGCATTACTTCGGATTACGGTTTTGTACAATATTCCTACTGCCTGCAATCGATCCACCGCCGATTTTCTGATCTCCTCAGATTTGTTTGCCAAACCCTACGTTCCTAAGCCTATGGATGTGAATGATTATCTTAACCGGGCGCTAGATGTTT
Organism: uncultured Bacteroidales bacterium; assembly: GCA_964410015.1. Lineage (GTDB taxonomy): Bacteria > Bacteroidota > Bacteroidia > Bacteroidales > UBA7960 > SKVR01. The sequence goes on along the minus strand of CAYPFV010000004.1, from coordinate 43,443 downwards.
AAATTGAACCCTTTAAAAAGCTGATTAGAAAATAACCTGAGATTTATATTTTATATTTTAATGTTTATAGTTTAATTTTGTCTTCATAGCGAGTATTATAAATTTAAAACCTAAAATGATATGGAAAATGCAGATGTGAACCAAAAACCCGGAATGTTTAAACCGGCATTAAACTATGCAGTTATAATTTCAGCACTGCTGATTATAATTACACTGCTGTTTTATCTTTTCGGAGACCTTCAAAGCGAATGGGCTAGTTGGACCGGGTTTGTAGTATTTTTGGCAGGAGTAATCTATTCTGTGCTGTCTTTCAGAAATGAAAAGTCAGGCGGGTATATATCTTATGGCAATGTTGTGGGATTCAGTACATTGATTGGACTGTTTACAGGCGTTATCACAGGATTGTTTGCTTTTATTTTGTATGGATTTATTGCCCCCGATCTTATGGAGCAGCTGCGCCAGGAGACCATCGCGGCCACAGAAAATCTGATGCTACAAACCGACCCTAATATTTCGGACAGCGAACTCGATACTATGGTTAATATGCAGTTGCGCTTTCTAAACCCTCCCATGATGATGGTGAGAGCCATTTTCGGATATCTGATACAAGCAGTGCTCATTGGTCTTGTCGCTGGCATCTTTGTTAAAAAGAGCAATCCAGATGAAATTGCTTAACATTAGCACAAGGTCGATCTTTTTGATTATCTTTTTTTTACTGTTTTTATTTTCCTGCCAGCAACCTAAGTATTCATGTGGTACACAGGATTGTAATAAAATAGGTGTTGGGGAAGGACCGGAAGATTTTGCTCTGGATACCACTTCTTACTTGCATCACCGCATGATCATATCCTCTGCAAAGCGCCGAAATGACGGTGCTGGTAAAATAGAAATGCTGGATATAAAATCCGGCATTGTGAGGGAAATGAAAAGGTTTGGGGAAGATCAGTATTACTTTTTTAGTCCGCATGGGATTTATTTTCAGCAGACAGGTCAGGAGCATTTTCTTTGGGTTATCTCGCACGAACCAAATAATCAGGAATGGGTGTTGAAATACATAATCAGAAGCGATTCGCTAATCTTTCAAGAGTCTTTTCAGCATCCTTTTTTTGAAAGTCTTAATGGAATTGCTGCTTTAGAAGATGGAAGTTTTTTTGTAAGTAATGATAATGCTTTCGGGGGAAGTATACTCAAATGTTTTCCTGATGCGACATGTGAAAAAATTGCTAAAGGTTTGATGTTTGCCAACGGATTGCACCTAGAGGGTGATTTTCTTTATGCAGCAACAACGCTTGGCAACCGGGTGCTTCTATTCAACCTGAAGAAAGAATTTGAAAAGAAAAAGGTTACCCGCATCAAAGGGGGTGATAATTTCTCGTTTTATGATGAGCAATTGATTTTGGCTGCTCATCCCTCTTATTTCAGGTTTTTCAGACACGTTTTGAATGGTAGCAAAAGGTCTCCAACCAGAATCTATAGTATTGATCCTTTATCGGGTGATAAAAAACTATTATTTGAAGATGATGGAAAAACGATCAGTGCAGGTGCTACTGCCCTCATTTACAAGGATCATCTTTATATCTCCCAGGTATTTGAACCTTATCTTTTAAAGGTAGATTTGTTGAAGTAATCATGCTGTGAGGCTCTGATTGTTGCGGTTTATTATTGTCTCCATCTTACTACATTTTTATTCAAGAGGTTTTTTGTTTAGAAATAAACCTGCCGGCAAAAAAACCTCTGCATTTGTTTCAATGCAGAGGGTAAGATGTTCAGAATCTGTTAACCTTAAAACTCTGAAGAATTACTCGTCAAGCAAACCACTCCTGATGAGAAAAGGTTCAATTTCAGGTTCTTTTCCCCTGAATTTAACATAAGCATCCATACCTTCGTATAATGAATTTTCGGCGAGGATATATTTCCTGAATTTATCAGCCAATTCCTGATTAAACAAATCGCCAGATTCTTTAAAAGCAAAAAAAGCATCTGCATCCAATACACCTGCCCATCTGTAAACATAATATCCTGCAGCATATCCTGAACCAAAAATATGTCCAAAGTTGGTAGTTCTGTAGCGTGGAACTATTGCGTCTATGAGGCCAATCTCTTCCATAGTGGCACTTTCAAAAGCATTTACATCCGTATTTTCTGAAATATCAGATGTATGCCACTTCATATCGAGTATGGCAGCAGCCAGGTATTCTGTATTGATGAATCCCTGGTTGAAACTACCACTGTTTTTTAGTTTTTCGATCAGTTCATCAGGAATAGGTTCACCTGTTTGGTAGTGCAATGCATAGGTTTTAAGCAATTCAGGTTCGCCTGCCCAGTTTTCAAGAATTTGTGAGGGAAGTTCCACAAAGTCGCGTGGCACACTTCTGCTGGTTCGTCTGTAGTGTCCATCAGCAAAAAAATTGTGCAAGGCATGGCCAAACTCATGGAAGTAGGTAAGAGTTTCATCCCAGCTGAGCAATGCCGGAGAGTCGCCTGAAGGGCGGGTAAAGTTGGTTACAATGGTTACTACCGGATGGATTTTTTCTCCATCTTTATAAGAACCACTTCGGTATGTACCGCACCATGCACCGCTTCTTTTTCCTGGTCTTGGGTGGGGGTCGTACATCAAAATACCCAGATGACTTCCATCTTTATCAAAGACCTCATAGGTTTGAACCTCTTCATGATAAACCGGTATGTCGTTATGTTCCACAAAAGTTAGTCCGAAAAGGTTGTTAGAAAGGTTGAAGATGCCATCTCTTACATTTTCAAGTGAGAAGTAAGGTTTTACTTCCGCTTCGTCCAAATCATATTTTTCTTTTCTTATTTTCTCAGCATAGTACCACCAGTCCCATGAGGCAAGTTGGAAATTGTTCCCTTCACGTTCAATTATTTTTTGCATTTCTTCGCGTTCTTTTTTTGCCAGTTCAATAGATGGTTCCCAGACCTGATAAAGAAAATCAAATACATTTTCGGGGTTTTCCGCCATCTGGATATCTGTGAAATAATGAGCATAATCTTCAAATCCAAGCAGTTGTGCCATCTCTTTGCGAAGCATCATCATTTCAATAAAAAGTTCTTTGTTGTCATTCTCATTGTTATTGTCACCTCTGTTTATGTATGCTTTGTATAATTCTTCTCTGAGTTCTCTTTTGGGTGAGTGTTGAAGGAAGGGTGTCCAGCTGGGTTTGGCAAGGGTAAACACCCATTTGCCCTCCATATCGTCGGCGGCAGCCTGGTCGGCAGCAGCTTCTATAACATTTTGCGGCAGTCCTTCAAGATCACTTTCATCTTCAATAATCAGTTTGAAATTGTTGTTCTCGGCCAACAAATTTTCATTTAACTCTAAAGAGACCATCGACAAACGCTCGCTAATCTCTCTCAATTGATTTTGTTGTTCTTCTGGCAAAGCAGCGCCATTTCTTTCAAAATCGCGGTAAATTTTTTCTACTACTATTAATTGTTCTTTGTTAAGGTCAAGGTCGTTGCGTTTGTTGTAAACCGCCTGAATTCTTTCAAAAAGATCGGGATTCATACTGATTGAATTGTAGTGCTGTGTTAGCATGGGAGTTACCTCACGTGCTATTTTTTGCAAACTATCGTTGGTTTCAGCACTTCTTAATCCGCCAAACACTGGGTTGATCTTGTTTAAAAGACTTCCTGACTGATCGTAGGCAGCAATGGTGTTTTCAAAATCCGGGTCTTCCGGATTGTTTATAATGGCATCAATTTCAGCATTATGCTGCCTGATGCCTTCCTGGTAGGCAGGTAAAAAATGTCCCTCTTCAATTTCTTCAAACGGTGGTACTCCAAATGGTGTTTCCCATTCCGCAAAAAACGGGTTATCATCGGCAGGAACTCGCTTCGCTGCCTGGTCACATGAATACAGCATCAAAATCGCAATCAAATGGATAAACAAATTTTTTTTCATTTTACTTTTTTGTTGTAAGATTAAAGAATGTGTTTTTTCCAAAAGTAGTTGATTTCCTATTTCTATTCAATGAAACATGATTTTTTTTTCAAAAAAACAACCAATCTCTTTTTAATAAATATTTTAGAATACGCGATTCTAAATATTGCAGATAAAATTCAAAATAGCCTATTGCAAGAAAACGCCAAATACTGCGTTTTTCTCGTTTTTGAACCGAGCCATGACAATACTGTTGACACACAAGGATGATCATAAGATCGCAACACGGAGAAAATTAAAAAACCGGAGTTTTGGCGAGCTCCCCTGTAAGAGAAAGACGGGGCAGGCATCTGACCGACTTAATCAAATTATAAACAGATCAATCAGTCATTTACGAAAGTAAACTCCTTAGATTCAAAAACTTCGAAAGCCTTGTCTTTGACGATTTCTTATCAAAGACACAAAAAATGAGTGTTTTCTTGCTGGTAATAAAGAAGTTCTATAATCATTTTGATCATGACAAACATATAATCAAATGATCTAAAGTTAAAATGTCAGGAGATTAAGGATGATAAGGCCAAAAATGGTTTTAATAAACGCTAGCATTCTGAGACTCTTTTTTTACAATTCTTGATGATCTTTTGTTTTTAATTATCTGTATATTGGGTACTAAAATTAATTTTGCCTGTTATAATTTAATTTACAGATTACTAATTCTAAGAGCATACTCCAGAATCGTCTTTTTTTTTGGGGGGCAGCATATTAGAATCATCAAAACAATGCTCTAAAATATTCATTTATCATCCACCAAAATTTGGCAATTCGCTTTCATGACAATCGAAATTTTAGTGAAAAGTGAAGAAAAAAAGTTGTTAAAAACAAAACAAAGTAGTATCTTTGCACCCTTCAAATCGAAAAATTCAGATTAAAAATATTGATAATCAAACGTATTACATATTATGTACATCAATCAGGAGATAAAAAAAGACATTTTTAAAACGCATGGAAAATCGGAAAGCGATACTGGTTCCGCAGAAAGTCAGATAGCACTTTTTACGCACAGAATCAGTCATTTAACAGGTCATTTAAAAACAAATAAGAAAGACAAAGGCACACAAAAAGCACTGATTACCCTGGTTGGTAAAAGAAGAAGGTTGCTTGATTATCTCAAGCGAAAAGATATTGAAAGATACCGGGCGATAATTAAAAAATTAAATTTGAGAAAGTAAATATCTCTTCTAATTTATCAAAGGCAATTATTCGTAATTGCCTTTTTTTTATTAAAAATTATTATTAAACGATGATCATTTAAAGTATAGACGTGAAATTTATCTATTTTTGATCATATCCATTAAAGGACAAGAAACAAAGTAAAGTTAAAGTTAAAGAAGAAGAAACGAAAAAAGAAGAATTATGTCGAACAACAAATTAGGAATCAGCCAAACGATTGAAATGGGTGATGGACAAAGTATTACCTTAGAAACCGGGAAATTGGCCAAGCAGGCTGATGGATCAGTAGTGTTAAGCTATGGAAAGACTATGCTACTGGCAACTGTCGTATCTAAAAAAGAGGTTGCAGAAAATCAGGATTTTTTCCCTCTGTCGGTTGATTATCAAGAAAAATATGCTGCCTCCGGAAGGTTTCCAGGTGGTTTTTTCAAAAGGGAAGCGCGTCCTTCTGAATATGAAATATTAATATCGAGACTGGTAGACAGAGCGTTGCGCCCAATGTTTCCTGATAATTATATGAATGAAACGCAGGTTTTGATCTCATTAATCTCTGCCGACAAAAATATAATGCCTGATGCTCTTGCCGGATTAGCTGCCTCCGCTGCAATCATGGTTTCCGATATACCTTTTAATGGACCCATTTCCGAAGTAAGAGTTGGAAGAATTAATGGTGAGTATATAGTTAATCCTTCTATATCTCAACTAGAGGATGCAGATATTGAGATGATCGTAGCTGGTACACTTGAAAATATAGTGATGGTGGAAGGTGAAATGAAAGAAGTTTCTGAAGCTGAAATGCTCCAGGCTATTAAAATTGCACACAATGCCATTAAAGTGCAGTGTAAGGGGCAATTGGATCTGGCGGCGCGTGTAGAAAAAGCAAAAGTAAAAAGAGAAGTGGTGCCCGCTGTTGAAGATCAGGAGCTTCTAAGCAATATGCGAGATAAACTTTATCAGCGTATTTATGATACAGCCAAAAGTAATATTACCAACAAACATGAACGCTCGGATGCCTTTAAAGCGATCATGGATGAATACCTGGAAACCTTTACCGAAGAAGAGAGGGAAGAAAAAGAATTGTTGGTAAAGAAATATTATCATGATCTTGAAAAAGAAGCAGTTAGGGAAATGGTATTAAATGATCAGGTGCGTTTGGATGGTCGCACACCCGAAGAAATCAGACCTATATGGACGGAAGTCAATTATTTGCCCATGGCACATGGTTCTGCCATTTTTACCAGAGGTGAAACACAGTCTTTAACTACTGTAACACTGGGAACAAAACTTGATGAGCAGGTTCTTGACGGGGCTGTGCTGGAAGGGAAAAGTAAATTTATGCTTCATTATAATTTCCCACCCTTTTGCACCGGGGAAGCCAAAGTTTTAAGGGGTACCAGCAGGCGCGAAGTAGGACACGGAAATCTTGCCTTGCGTGCTTTAAAACCTGTTATTCCGGAAGGTGCTGATAATCCGTATACTATTCGTGTTGTTTCAGATGTTCTGGAATCAAATGGCTCTTCTTCTATGGCAACAGTGTGTGCAGGAACCCTGGCACTACTTGACGCTGGTGTGAAAATTACAAAACCTGTTTCAGGTATTGCCATGGGATTGATTGCTAACCCCGAAACAGGCAAATACGCTGTGTTGTCTGATATTTTGGGAGATGAAGACCACCTTGGTGACATGGATTTTAAAGTTACCGGAACGACCGACGGTATCACAGCATGCCAAATGGATATCAAAATTGAAGGTTTGAGCTTTGAATTGCTCGAGCAAGCACTCGAACAAGCCCGAAAAGGAAGATTACACATTCTTTCTGAGATGTCTAAAACTATCTCGGTCCCACGTGAAGACTATAAAGAACATGTGCCTCGTATTGTAAAAATGACGGTTCCCAAAGAATTTATTGGTGCTATCATTGGTCCTGGAGGAAAAGTTATTCAGGAAATGCAAAAGGAAAGTGGATCTACCATTGTCATCGAAGAAGTGGGTGAGTATGGTATCATCGATATTGTATCCGAAAACAAAGAATCTATTGATTTTGTAATTGATAAAATCAAAGGAATCACTGCTATACCTGAAATTAATGAAGTTTATAAGGGTACTGTTAAAAGTGTGGTTCCTTTTGGTGTATTTGTTGAAATACTACCTGGCAAGGAAGGTTTGCTTCATATTTCTGAAATCGAATGGAGAAGACTGGAAACCATTGAAGAAAGTAATATAAAAGTTGGGGATAGTATTGAAGTGAAATTAATGGATGTTGACAAGAAAACCGGAAAATTAAAACTTTCCAGGAAAGCTCTTTTGCCCAGAGATAAATCACCTGAAGGTAGAGACAGAAAAGATGATAACAGAAAGCGTCATCATAATAATCAGCGTAAATAAGACAAGCAGTATTTATCAATCAAGCAAAAAACCACAAAATCATATATGTTTTGTGGTTTTTTGTGTTTAAGGAATCAACGATGAAGAATTACTTTTTTTATTCGTATTTTGGCTGCAGACATAGTGGTTTTTGAACCATGGTATACATATAAACTCTTGATTTGCCGATGAATTTGAAAACTTAGAACTTTTATTTACCTTTATGCCCGTTTCAGAGGATTATCTTTGAGGGGCTACCTGGAATATAAACCAAAAATTTACAAAAAAATCAATACAAGTCGAAAAATCAAGGATAGTATTACTTAAAGAAATAATTTTTAAGATTTATTACACGTTAAAGCACTTGGATGAATGATCATTAACGGAAGTTATTAAATTTATGAATGTTTAATCTAAACTGATCTTATGAGTCATATGGTAGCACCCTCTTTGCTGGCGGCAAATTTTCTGTATTTGCAGAAAGATATAGAAATGGTAAATCAAAGTGAAGCCGACTGGTTTCATGTTGATATCATGGACGGCCATTTTGTGCCCAATATATCTTTTGGTTTTTCTATTGTTGACCAGATCAGTTCCGTTGCAGAAAAGCCGCTCGATGTGCATCTGATGATTAGTAATCCCGATGATTATATTAGCACGTTTAAAGAGTCAGGTGCCCATAATCTAACTATCCATTTTGAAACCTGTCCTCATCTTCATCGTTCAATCAACATCATAAAACAGCATGGAATGAATGCCGGTGTGGTAATCAATCCGCATACTCCTGTTGAATTTTTGAGTGAAATTGTTACTGATGTTGATCTTGTCCTCATTATGTCAGTAAATCCGGGTTTTGGAGGGCAATCTTTTATAGAGAGCACCTATGAAAGGGTGCGGAGGTTAAAAGATTTGTTGCTTCAAAAGAACAGCAAAGCACTTATAGAGGTAGATGGCGGAGTTGGTACTCACAATGCTTTCCAACTCGTTGAAGCAGGAGTAGATATTTTGGTGGCGGGTAGTACGGTTTTTAAATCTGATAATCCTTTGCAAACCATTAAACAATTAAAGCATTTGTAAAACAATTCAATCCCGATGAGTTCTAATCGAATAATTTTTTTGACCATATTTTTGGTTTTCTTTCTGTTTTTGGTTTCCTGCAGTTGGTTTGGTTGCGATAATCCATGTCATGATACTATTGAAAAGGATAAGATGATCAATCTTCTCACAGATCTGCACATACTGGAAAGTCACCTCTCTTTGCGCCAGTCAAGAAGAAACATGGGCGATTCTTCTGTGCTGTTTTATGCAGGATTGTTTCAAAAATATAATGTTACAGCCGAAGAGTTTGATCAGGCATACGAATGTTATATGCTCGATAATAAATTGATGACAGAAGTTTTCGATGAAGTATTGAATAATCTAAGCATTGCACAAAGTAAAGCAGATGAAAAGAAGGAAGATAAAGAAGGAGAAACAGAGTTCCGGTTAGATGAGCGTCAACAGATCAAAGAATAAGGTTTTGCTGTGTATTTTCTTGTTCGTCTTCTTTTAAAAGTTCATCCCTGGCAGAGGGTTTGTAATATCGTGCTGTGAAATTTTCAAGATCGGCGCCGTCGTCAACGCTGTAGTTTAGCAGAATTTCTCCATTACTGAATACTCCTTCTCCTTCAATGGTGATGGTTCCGTTTAATATTTTTTGCGATTCTATAAAGATACTATTACTTACCACCAACGCTATGGCCGTTTCCTGCAGTTGGTTGAAATTGCTGATAAGTACTTCTGCTTTGTTCGAAGGATTTCTTGTAATGTTCAGGGTGTAAACATTAAGGTCCGAATTCATCCCGTCACCGGTTTCCTGGCAGGTCCAGGTTCCCAAAAATTTTGCTGTTGCATCTTCGGGTATCAGTTCGTCGATCTCATCAGTACAAGAGGTAAAATTCAATAAACTCAACAATAAAAAAATAAAAAGCAGACTTTTGTAATTTTTCATAATTTCAATGATTTCTGTTTTTACTTTTTTCATGGATCATAACTATTGATCTGTTTAAAATTTTAATAATTCAACCAGATTGAAATCGCAATAATATCTGTTTTGCAATTTTTGTTATGTTTTGAAATTATCATGAAATACATGAATGTCAATTTGATTATCATGATTTTGTTTATACATTCAAATCTTACAGAACCCAATGTATTTTAGGTAAGGATTGTTTTTGTAAATTGTAATCATGAAATTGGTTTCAAAAGTATTGTATTTCTTTTTTTAGGTAAAGTATGAGTTTGTATCTCATAATTACTTGATTAGATCATCCAAAAGATCATTTTTTGCAATATTGGGAATGGTAACCTTAAGTTTGGGTTCATTTTGCATAGCACGTTTAATGGCAAAAACAGCCTCTTTATTTCTGGCCCAACTTCTGCGTGCAATTCCATTATTTACATCCCAAAATAACATCGATCTCAACCTGCGTTGTGCATCCATGCTACCGTCAAGCATCATGCCAAATCCACCATTGATTACTTCTCCCCATCCTACGCCACCACCATTGTGAATAGAAACCCATGTAGCACCCCTGAAACTATCGCCTATTACATTTTGTATGGCCATATCTGCGGTAAAACTGCTGCCATCATAGATATTGGAAGTTTCACGATAGGGAGAATCCGTACCTGATACATCATGGTGATCGCGCCCTAAAATTACAGGAGCAGAAATCCTGCCATCTCTGATGGCATGGTTAAATGCTTCTGCTATCTTTATCCTGGCTGTGGCATCAGCATATAAAATGCGCGCCTGAGATCCTACTACAAGATTGTTTTTTTCTGCCTGTTGTATCCACAAAAGATTATCTGCCAGTTGTTGTTTTATTTCTGAAGGTGCATCATGCATAAGTTCTTCGAGAATTTCTGCGGCTATTTTATCGGTGATTCTGAGGTCAGCAGGATCGCAGGAAGCACAAACCCACCTGAAGGGTCCGAAACCATAGTCAAAACACATTGGGCCCATAATATCCTGGACATAAGATGGGTATTTATACCGGTTATGAGTGCTAAAAACATCTGCACCTGCTCTGCCCGCCTCCAGCAGAAATGCGTTGCCATAGTCCCAGAAGTACATTCCCTTATGGCTAAGTTTGTTAATGGCGTTTACCTGTCTGATAAGTGATTTTTTTACTTTTTCTTTGAACAAGTCAGGAGATTGTGCCATCATGATGTTTGCCTCTTCGAAAGTGATACCTGCCGGATAATAACCACCGCCCCAGGGATTGTGAAGTGAGGTTTGATCTGACCCCAGGTCAACTTTTATATTTTCCCGGGCAAGTTTTTCCCACAGATCAACAATGTTGCCCAGATAGACAATGGATACGGCTTCTTTGTTCGTTACTGCCTGTGTGCTTCTTTGCAATACAGTATCAAGATCACTATATACTTCATCAACCCATCCCTGCGATTGGCGAATCTGTGTTGCTTTGGGATTAATCTCTGCAATCAGGCAAACTGCGCCTGCAATCACAGCTGCCTTGGGTTGTGCACCCGACATACCCCCTAAACCACTGGTTACAAAAAGTTTTCCTGCAAGATTTGTATCTTTCCCCTCTGCTATTTTCCTTCCTGCATTCAACACCGTAATGGTGGTTCCATGCACAATACCTTGCGGACCAATATACATAAAAGAACCTGCTGTCATTTGTCCGTATTGGGTTACACCCAGTGCATTGTATTTTTCCCAGTGATCAGGTGATGAATAATTGGGTATCATCATGCCATTTGTTATTACTACACGGGGAGCATCTTTATGGGAGGGAAAAAGACCCAACGGATGCCCGGAATACAACACAAGCGTTTGTTCATCAGTCATTTCTGAAAGGTATTGCATACACAACAGGTATTGTGCCCAGTTTTGAAATACCGCTCCGTTGCCCCCATATGTGATCAGTTCATCAGGATGTTGTGCCACGGAATGATCCAGGTTGTTGCTCAACATCAGCATTATGCCCGCTGCCTGTTTCGACTTATGAGGATAATCGTTAATATGCCTGGCATAAACAGGATAATCAGGACGATAACGGTACATATAGATCCGACCGTAAGTGTTGAGCTCTTCAAGAAATTCAGGCGCCAGGGTGGCATGCAATTTTTCGGGAAAATAGCGTAAGGCATTTCTGATTGCCAGTTTTTTTTCTTCGCTGGTGAGTATCTCCTTTCTTTTAGGAGCATGGTTCAAAGAAATATCCAGCGGTTTTGCTTCAGGCAATTCATCCGGAATGCCTTGCCGTATCAAATGTTGAAATTCTGTAATACCTTCTTTTTGAATCATTTTTAATCGTTATTTAATGCATTCATCGGTTTCTGCCACATCAAAAGTAGTAAACTCCCAGGAATAAGATTCATCTTTTGCATCTTCCTTTTTCATGTCCTCCACTGCAAACCGCAACCCTGCCAATCCTCCTCTTTTGGTTTGACCAGGTTTCATACACAATTGATTTTCATCACTTTCTAGCAGAAGTAGGCCATCTTTATAAAAACCTACACCAAAATTTACAAGCACATGAGCTTCTTTTTGATTGCTGATACGAAGATTTAATACAGCATCACTATCTTTCTTATAAAAAACTGCCCTCTGCCATTTGTACATTACCTTAATACCCTCTTCTTCTGTAAATGTTGTGTATCCTCGTTGGGCATTACTGTTGAAATTACTAAGCATGAGGATGACAGAAATGGCTGAAGCATAAAAAAATGATCTCTTTTTCATCGTTTTGAATGGTTTAAGTTAAGAACTTCGTTTAAATAGTATAAGAAATTACATTAATTTCATGTCAATTAAAAGTTTGATGTTTTTTTGATTTAAAAACATATTCTGATACTTTTATTGAAAATATTTAAGCAATCATTAGTAATGATTTGATGTATGAAGTTATAATTTAATGAATTCCTGCAGGATATGTATAAAGATTATGGTCAGATTCTTATTTAAATATGCTTTAATCCGTTATAAAAGTAATCTTCTATTTCGTTCACATCCGAAAATTTACTATCCATCAAAAGTGCCACGTTTTTTTCATATTCAGAGAGATTTTGACAAACTTTAATTTTCCGGAATAATTCCTTGCCATTTGCAAAACACCCCGCCATATAGTACCAAATAGCTTTCATTAAGCCCAGTGTTTTAAAATCATTGGGTAATCTTTTCAGTGTGTTTTCAAACAAACTTTGATGAAAAGAGCCAATCAGTTTTCTTTTTTGCTTTTCGGTGTATTTCATACCTTTTATTTCACCAGGAAGAAAGGGATTGATCAGTGCTCCCCGACCTACCATCCAATGTGTTACTTCCGGAAAAGTGTTTTTTAGTTCGGTGAATTTTTTTTGATGAATAATATTACCATTGTATACCACTGTATTTTTACTTTTTTTCCGGCACAGATCAAATTCTTCTGTATCGGGTTGTCCTTTGTAGAGTTGATCACCGGTTCTGGGATGGATGATCACTTTTTCCAGGGGAAAGTCGTTTAAAACCTGTAAAACTTTTCTAAGTTCATCTTTTTGTGTATAACCCAGGCGAACTTTAACTGAAAGCAATGTTTTGATATGGGGGATTGCCTCCTCTAATATCTTTCTCACTTTTTCGGGATAAGGAAGAATTCCACATCCACGCATTTTATTGGCCAGACGGGAAAAGGGACAACCCATGTTCCAGTTGATATGTAAATAACCATGACGGGACAAAAAGTCACAAAAGGCTACGATCTCTTTTGCCGATGTGCTAACGATTTGGGGTACGGTAATATAATTTTTATGATTTACTGGCAGATGAATTACATCATCAAACTTACCGGGATGAACCTTATATGGGTGTATACCCGAAATGAAAGGTGCATACACCTCATTAATCCCATGAAAATACTCAATGAAAAAGTGCCTGTAATATTTATGCGTTATGCCCTGAAAAGGTGCCAGCGATATATGATCCATGTAATTTTCAAGATTTAAAGATTGAATACCTTCTTCATAAACCTTTGAAAGTTTCTGCAAAGAGGTTTGAATAATCTCATCCTAAAAGGATTGCCATTTGTTCATATCCCTAAATAGTGCCGGCACGAAAACTTATGTTTTTTACCAATACCTGCCATTACAACTCAACAGGTTTTATGAACATTAAGCAAGTGCAAAGATAGAAATAAAGCGGAAAGCCTTTAGGAATAAGCTACCTTCTGTTAAGGATTTTTCATGGTTCTTTTTTGTTTTATATCCGGAATGTGCTGGTATTTCATAGATAAAAATTTTACTTTTATACCATGCGAAACGAGAAAGATTTTTTAGGAGAGGTTCTCATCCCCGATGAAGCTTTGTATGGGATTCATGCCAAAAGGGCTTCAGAAAATTTTGCCAACCATACTTCTTTTTCCAAAGAATGGTATTGTGCTGTTGGATGGGTAAAGCAGGCTTGCTATCAAACGGCAATATCTTTTTTACACGCATCATCAGAGCGTTTTCCTGATAAACTCCTACCCGAAGGATGCCGTGATAAAAATATATTGCAAAAAATGGAAGAAGCTGCTGCAGAAGTTAGTCAAGGGATGTACTTTGACAATTTTATTGTGCCGGCAGTACAGGGTGGAGCAGGCACAGCCATCAACATGAATATAAACGAGATCATTGCCAATGTATCGTTGCAGAAACTTGGATATTCGTCGGGCAGGTATGATATAGTGGATCCTTTTTTGCATGCCAACTTGTTTCAATCTACCAATGATGTAATTCCAACGGCATTGAAGGTTGCAGTTATGAAAAATCTTTACGTGCTTGAGAAACAGATAAATAATTTGCGTACAGAAACAGAAAAACTTGAAAGATGGCATCGTTCTCATTTGCGTATTGCCTATACGCAGATGCAACAGGCAGTTCCCTCGTCGTTCGGTATGCTGTTTAGTGCTTGGTCTGATGCCCTTTCACGCGATTGGTGGAGGATATCAAAATGTTTTGAGCGTATAAAGGTTACCAATTTGGGAGGAGGTGCCAGCGGTTCAGGATTGAGCATTCCCCGCTATTTTATTATGGAGGTAACTCAAAAGCTTAGGCAGATTACTAAAATGCCGGTAACAAGAAGCGAAAATCTGACCGATACAACCCAAAATTTTGATGCATTTGTAGAGGTTCATGCCATCTTAAAAGCACACGCAGTAAATCTGGAAAAAATAACATCTGATCTGCGTCTGCTGGGATCAGAAGTAACTGGCAGAAAAGAAATTGAACTGCCCCGTATGCAAACCGGAAGTAGTATCATGCCCGGAAAAGTCAATCCGGTTATCAATGAGTTTGTGATTAGTTGTGCTCACAAAGTTTACAGTAACGATGTGTTGATCAGTAATTTATGTGGACAGGGAAGTTTGGATCTCAATCCGTATATCCCTCTGATCGGACATGCCATGCTCGAAAGTCTGCATTTGCTAATTCAATCCAGCATTGCTTTAAAGGAAAGGATATTAAAAGGATTGAAAGTAAAACCGCAAACTGCCATGGATAAACTGTTATTCAGTCCTTCTTTAACTACAGCACTGCTGCCAGTTGTGGGGTATAATCGTGCCACCGAACTAGCACTGGTCATGAAAAATGAGGGGTTGGATATAATTGAGGCCAACCGTAAAATAAGGGTTATTGACGAAGAAGGTCTAAAATCGCTGCTTAAACCTGAAAATCTATTAAAACTTGGATACTCAGTCAAAGATTTGCCTGATTAATTTGATAAGATACAGAACATTTTTTCGTTGTACATTTAAAACATAAACTATATGCGTATATCCAAAAGTCACACCGCAGGAGTTATTATAGATATACAGGAAAAACTCTTTCCTCATATGAACGATCATGATTCTCTGGAAAAAAATACCAATATTCTCATACAGGGAATGAAAATTCTAAAGATACCTTTACTGGTAACAGAACAGTATACAAAAGGTCTGGGTTTTACCATATCCAGTATACAGGAAAGTATTGAAGATCAGTTGAAGATAGAAAAGGTTGCTTTTAGCTGCTGCGATTCACCTGATTTTATGACCCATCTGCAAAGCACAGGCAAAACACATATTGTGGTTGCCGGTATTGAAGCCCATGTTTGTGTGCTCCAAACGGTTGTGGATTTGATTGACAATGGTTTTAAGGTGATGGTGGTTGCCGATTGTGTTTCGAGCAGAAAACCTCAGGATAAAGAGATTGCGCTGAGAAGGATGGAAAAAGAAGGCGCTATGCTGGCTTCCTACGAATCTGTTTTATTTGAACTTTGCCGGTACTCCGGAACAGATCAGTTTAAATCGATCTCTAAACTGGTGAAATAACCTGATTTGTTTGTTGTAAGACTTTATAAAGAAAATAATTGCAACAGACCAGCGGCATTGCTCCGGGTAACTGAGGAATTTGCCCATTATTGCCACGAAATGCAGCTTCGGGGAGCAAAAGGCAAATCACTCATTATCATTGGGAAAAAAATATAAAACTGATATTTTTTTACTATTAAAGGATCGTCTGCAGGTGTAAATAGATGAACCGAGCCATGACAAAGTTTTTGACACACGCGCACATGATTATAATGCGCAACATGTAAAGCATGCAGTCAGACTGTTAGCGAGCTCCATCTGACCTATTTAATCAAATTATAAACAGATGAAAGATGATCTTCCTTGCAGAATCCTATCAATACTTTTGGTATTTTTGTTTTTTGTAGAGTGATTAAAATTAAATTACAATTTTAAACAACCCTGATTTATCTGAGTTAATCTGATATATTCATGAACATAAAGCGCAAAATCTGCTTCATTTATTATGGCAATAACCTTTTTTAAAACACCACGCAATAAAAAATACAATTATAAGCCTGTATATTGGGATAAAGCGAAGGAAGAGCGTGAGAAACGACTTAAAACGGCACTGCAACAAAAGGAGCAAGGAAAAGACTATGCAGAAGCCCTCCGTGAACGCATGCAGATGCGCTGGAAAAGAACCTCCGGAACCAGGGCCAGACGTAATTCCAATCTGCGATTGATCGTTGTTTTGGCTTTCATCGTATTCATTTTTTACTATATTTTCCTTCGTTAAAAATTTGGGTTTTACATGTCTGATATTATCAAGCTACTTCCTGATTCGGTTGCTAATCAGATCGCTGCAGGAGAAGTTGTTCAAAGGCCTGCTTCTGTGGTAAAAGAGTTGCTCGAAAACGCTTTAGATGCCGATGCTACCGATATAAAACTTTTTGTGAAGGATGCAGGACGAACCCTTATACAGGTTACTGACAATGGCAAGGGTATGTCTGAAACTGATGCCCGCATGTGTTTTGAGCGGCATGCCACAAGCAAGATCAATGATGCCAAAGACCTGTTTGCTATTCGCACTATGGGATTTAGAGGGGAGGCCTTGGCTTCTATTGCATCTGTGGCACGGGTGGAAATGAAAAGTCGCACAGCAGAAAATCCACTGGGTACTGAAATTATTATAGAAGGATCGAAAGTTGAATCTCAAAAGGCTTGCCAATGTCCCAAAGGTACTACCATAGCCGTCAAGAATCTTTTCTTCAATACACCTGCCCGTCGCAATTTCCTGAAATCCGATCAGGTAGAAAAGAATCATATTTCTACCGAATTTATCAGGGTAGCATTATCCAACCCGAAAGTTGCTTTTTCCTGGTATCACAACAATCAGATTGTAATTCAGGCAGATACAGGCAATCTCAATCAACGAATTGTCAACCTTTTTGGTAAACAATTTAAAACACGCCTGCTACCCGTAGCAGAAGATACTGATATACTGAAAATCAATGGTTTTGTGCTGAAACCTGAATTTGCCAAAAAAAAGAGAGGCGATCAATACTTTTTTGTCAATAACCGGTATATCCGTTCACCTTATCTCAATCATGCCGTTGAGTTCGCTTTTTATGAACTCATCCCCAATGATTCGTATCCCTCCTTTTTCCTGTTTCTTGATATCGATCCGTCACAAATTGATGTAAATGTGCATCCTACCAAAACAGAGATTAAATTTCAGGATGAAAAAACACTTTATCAACTTATCAAAGCTGCCGTAAAACGGAGTCTGGGAAAGTTCAATATTGTGCCTTCACTCGATTTTGAAAGTGAAACAGGTTTTGAAAATATTCAGTTTGATAAAAACAAACCTGTTACATCGCCAACCATAACTGTAAATCCTGATTATAATCCATTTGGTGATCAACCCAAATCATCTTACCAGGAGGGAAAACACCTTTTGAAACGATCGAACCCTCAAAAGTGGGAAGCACTGTGGCCGGAAAAAAATAACCCTTTTCAGCACGGTCAACAACAACATATGCCACAAGATGAAAAGCTGAAGCAAACAGTGATAAGTCCTGACTGGGATGAGGGGACAGAAAAGAACACAGGGAAAAAATTTCTTCATTTACAGGGAAAATATATTTTAACCTCCATCAAATCAGGCATAATGTTGATTGATCAACAGCGGGCTCACGAAAGAATCTTATTTGAGAAACATATGAAAATGTTGGGCAATAAAAAGTCAGGTTCGCAAACTTTATTGTTTCCCGAGCAGATCAAACTTAATGAACCAGATACCCGATTGCTTCTCGAGATCAAAGATCACATCAACGCACTTGGTTTCGACATTGGAGAATTTGGTAAAACCGGTTTTGTAATTAATGCAATCCCTGCCGATATGCCAGAAAATGAAAATTTACAGCATATTATTGAATCTATTCTGGATAATTTTAAGAAAAATAGTGCCGATATACATCTTGACACAACGGTAAATCTTGCCCGGTCGCTGGCGAAAAGTTTATCAATGAAACATGGACGTATCATGAGCGAAGAGGAAATGAACGCTTTAAGTGATTCATTGTTTGCCTGCGAAATGCCCTACTCAACTCCTTCAGGAAAACCCTGTCTGGTTGTTTTGGGATGGGATGAAGTGGCAAACCGGTTTAAATAGTACTTTGAAGAAAACGACACAGCTCCATAGGGTAAGTCTTCAAAACAATTATCTCCCTTTTCCATTGGATTTGTGTATTCCATCTTTTGTCCGGGCTGCACTCAACGTTTTCCTGCTGAAACTAATTGGGGTCATTACATTTATTCATGGTAAGAATATAGCGTAAAAACATTATTACCAGCAAACCACGATTCCTGATGGATGTTCCATGCATGATCATTTATTCCATTTCCCCGCCCCGAAAAAAAACCATCTGTATTGAGAAAAACAGATGGTTTTTTACTCTTTTATATGTAATAATCAATTGTACAAAAACTCATTTTCAAGTGAATTTTTGCCAGTGCCTTCCTGGTCAGATCAGGTTGGAAGTTTGTGTAAATTTTTTAGAGTGCACCGCTGATAAGGAATGTAGCAGCAAAGGCAACAATCGCATACAATTCGGGGAATACCGCCAAAATCAGGGTATTACCAAAAACATTGTATCCTGATCCGATGGCAGCAATACCATTGGCACAAACCTGTCCCTGCCTTATAGCGGATAATAATCCTACAAATCCGAGTGCTAAGCCGGCACCAAAGATGGCGGCAGACTGTGTCCAGGTGATTTCAGGTACCAAATATTGCGAGAGGATAAAATACCCCATAAATCCATATAATCCCTGGGTTCCGGGAAGCGCACTTAAAACCAGGTAGTTACCAAAAGCTTCGTCGTTCTTTTTTAAAGCACCTACCGATGCATTTCCTCCCATGGAAACACCATATGCACTACCGATTCCGGCCAATCCTATCATCAATCCGATTCCAATGTAAGCTAAAATAATTGGGTCCATAACAATTTGATATTTAATTAAAGTGAAACATTTAGGTTAATTTTTTAAAAGGATGATATTTTTTTCCTCCACCGGAAAAACCGGCATTTTTATAAAATTCAACAAAGGTCAGGCGCAAGGGATGTACAAAAGACCCTAATCCCGACATAAAAAGATTTATACCATGCCCTATGAAAAGTATCACAGTCATGATCAGAACATTCAATACGGGTATATCGCCACTCATACTGATTGCCAAACTGTTGAAAACAAAACCCAGAATAGCACTGGAAATACCCAATGCAAAAAGGCGGATATAAGATAGCAGATCACCCAGTATACCAGTAATCATGTTGTAAGTATCCCATAATCCTACTCCAAAATTCATTAAAATATTTCGCGTGAGGTTATTGAGCAACAAAATCATTGTACCACTTATTCCCAGTAAAGCGTACCATGCTGGTGTTAAAGTTTCAGATGCAATTGTTGTAAATTCGCCGGTAGCATAAAGAATTGCCGAGCCCAGGAGCAAAACGATCCATCCGATGGTTCCCACGGCGAGTTTCCATCCAAATTGACGTGTTTCATTGATTGCCTTCAGGAACATACCGAAAATGATTTGTATTGCTCCCAGTGCCAGGGAAAGGTAAAACAATACATTGTTGATATCGGTTCCCCTGGCATCGAGCCGGGCGGCAATTTCGGAATAAACCGGCAATGAAGTTTCGTATAATGGAATACCAAAGAAAGTACCTCCGATAATACCAAAGAAAATGGTAGAGAGACCGAGGTAGAAAATCAAACCCATAGCTTGTTTCAGTTCTGCAGGCACCCGTTTTTTCAGTGCAATGGAAGCAATAGCAAGCAAAATACCATATCCTGCATCACCAAGGCAAAACCCAAAAAAGATGGTATAAAAAGGGGCAAAAAAAGGAGTGAGATCAAGCTCGCCGTATTTGGGTAATGAATAAAGATCTCCAAGCATCTCAAATTTCTTAGAGAAATTCTTATTTTTCAGCTTAATAGGAACATTATCTTCTTTTGTAGCTTTTCTTTCTGTGTAAACAACCGGTTTATTTTCGAGGTATTCCTTTAAATTTGATTCATTTTTGACAGGTACCCAACCCTCCAGAAACATCACCTTGTCTTCTGCCTCTGGTCTGGTATGCATAATGGTAGTATCAAATTCTACCGATTCGATCATTTGGCTGTGATACCGTTTAATCACATTCATGCTTTCGCTGGCATGTTTTTCGAAGAGTTTTTGCAGGCGATCCATTTCTATCTCCATTTCTTCTCTTTCCTGAAGCAAAACAGAAACAGGTTTTTCGGGCGGACGCATTTCCTCTGCATCGGGCACGCTGTCGGTAAGATATCCTTTCTCCACCAAAATAAAATAAACCTGTCCGGCATGATGAGATATCACTTCTATGGGATACTCTTCCAACCAGTTTTCATTGAATTTGCTCACCGCAATGGTTAGAAACTTAATCTTAATACGGTTCTCTTCCAACTTCTTCAGGGTTTCCAGGGAAAAATCACCCCAGGGTTCAGCCAAAGAAATTTCCTTATCGAGTGCCGTGAGTTGTTGCTTTAACTGATCCATATCGTTCATGGCAGTTCTTACAATATCATAAACCTCCGCTCCAGATACAGAACAGGGTGCATCGGTGGTTTCGGTCTCGATTTTCTGAAGGAATTTGATAACATTTTCAATTTCTTTGATGTGCTCGTATTTATCTCTGATCTCGGGGGTATACTCTTTTTCTTTTTCGATGATGTGCACTACACCTTGCCTCCTGAGATCAAAAAGAAATTTCCTGTATTCTTTATGAAATACCAGGAACGAGTATTTTTTCATGGGTTCTATCATATATTTTCCTCCACTTCCTGAATACGTTGTTTTACAATTTTTTGAGCAGCTTTAGAAAGGTTTTCTTCGTCTTCCATAAAACGTTTGATCTTTCTTATTGCATCCTGGAAACCAGGAATTTGTACCTTTTCGTACAAGTTCACTTTTTGTGTGGTTTTGCGTCTTGCGTGTTCGAGCAGTTGCATTTTCTGATTGAAAACCTGGCTTTCAATGGCAATTTTTGCCAGTTCTTTTGAAATGGCTACCCCGTCTAAAAACCAGGTTGGTTGGTTGAAAACACTAAATTCTTTAACTGAAAACACTACTCCATCGAGCACAGGTGTTTTAACACCCGCAATTTTTTTTACTGAAACGTTTACCTCCTCAATACTTACCAGGTCATTATCAAATTCGGTCCATAACTCCATAGCGTCTTTATAGGCTTTTTGCTTTTCACGGATGAGTTTTTCCAGGTTCTCTGATTCAGTTTTTGCTTTTTTTACTTCCACCCTCAGCGCAGCTTCCTTGTTTTTAAGAGTAGGCAGGGCTTTTTGCCTTATTTTGAGTTGCTTTTCAAGTTGCTGCAGCGAGGTTTTGTTATATTGAAACTTTATAGCCATATTTGCTCACTTGTTTTTGTAAAAAAAGAAAGAAAGTATTAGGAATTCTTCTTCCAGTATTTTTCAACAAATTCTTTTTTCAAACCTACCTCAACGGGAGAAAAATATTTGTCGAAAAGATCATAAGCTGTATCAAGCATTTTGTCTACTTCGATATTTACATCAATAGCCAAAAGTTTTTCTGAGTATGCTTTGGCAAATTCCAGTGTTCGTTCGTCGTAATCTGTAAGGTCGAAACCATTTTCCAGTTTGGTTTTGGCATTGGCTGCATCCGCATAAAGTCTTACGGCTGCGTTCATCACCTGAGGATGATCTTCGCGTGTTTTTTTTCCAATGACCAGCTGCTTTAATCGCGAAAGTGATCTGAAGGGATCGACAATTACTTTACCAATATCGGAATCTTTTCTCAGAAACAACTGACCCTCTGTGATATAACCCGTATTGTCGGGAATTGCATGGGTAATATCGCCACCTGAGAGTGTGGTAACGGCAATAATGGTAATGGATCCACCATCAGGAAACTGAACTGCTTTTTCGTATAAACGCGCCAGGTCTGAATAAAGCGATCCGGGCATACTGTCTTTAGAAGGAATCTGGTCCATGCGGTTAGATACAATAGAAAGTGCATCAGCATAGAGTGTAAGGTCGGTAAGCAATACGAGTACCTTTTGCCCTTGCTGAGCATAATACTCAGCGGCAGCAAGCGACATATCGGGCACCAGCAGACGCTCTACCGGTGGGTTTTCGGTAGTATTGATAAATCCCACAATGCGGTCTAGTGCACCTGCATCATCAAAAACCCTTTTAAAGTAGAGATAGTCGTCGTTGGTTAGTCCGATACCTCCCAGGATGATCTTATCTGCTTCTGCTCTCAGTGCCACCATTGCCATTACCTGATTATAGGGTTGGTCAGGATCGGCAAAGAAGGGTATTTTTTGTCCGGTAACAAGAGCATTGTTGAGATCAATACCGGCAATACCCGTAGCAATGAACTCTGATGGTTGCTGCCTTCTTACCGGGTTAACACTTGGTCCGCCAATCTCAATCTCTTCGCCCATGAGCTCGCCACCGTCTATGGGTTCGCCATATGCACTGAAGAATCGCCCGGCCAAGCCTTCACCAATCTTCAGTGTAGGAGCTTTACCCGTAAAAATTACTTCTGCATCGGTGGCAATTCCTTCGGTACCTGCAAAAACCTGCAACGTAACAATATCACCCATAATTTTCACCACTTGCGCCAGGCGTCCGTCAACAATGGCGAGTTCTTCATTTCCAATACCTGTTGCACGCAAAGAAACTGTTGCTTTGGTAAGCTGAAACAGTTTGGTATATATCCGCTGAAATGCTTTTGTGTCTTTTTCCATTAGGCAACTTTCCTTTCTTTGATGATTTTTTCAATTTCTTTTTCGTTATTTTTGAAATCTTCGCTTTCAAACTCCGAATAATTCATTTGCTTGAACTGGTTGATTATTTTTTTGAAATAGGTATTCACATTTTCAAAGTTTTCGAATGTGAATTCAGATTCGAGAACCTGAATAACTTTTTCGAGCATGTAACGCTGACGTTTAAAGCTGGTGCGACTATCAATCTTGTCGAAGGCATCCTGCTGCGATATAACAAAATCAACCACTTCACCTTTCCAGTATGTGATATGGTAATCCAAAGGTACTCCGTCATCGCCCAAAATATTGATCTGATCATAGGCTTCTTTACTTCTTAGCAGCGCATCTTTGAGGGCATGAACGTTTTTAGTCCAGTTTGCACCATTATTTTCATTTAAGAATTCAACGATTTCGGGGTATTCAAGATATTTTGAATAACTTTCGATGGGGTCAATGGCCGGATATCTTTTACTATCGGCGCGCTGTTGTGACAGCGCGTAAAAGCATCTGGCGGCTTTTTTGGT
Organism: uncultured Bacteroidales bacterium; assembly: GCA_964410015.1. Classification (GTDB taxonomy): domain Bacteria; phylum Bacteroidota; class Bacteroidia; order Bacteroidales; family UBA7960; genus SKVR01. The sequence goes on along the minus strand of CAYPFV010000004.1, from coordinate 19,796 downwards.
AGATTCGGTAACGGGTTCCTTAAGGTTACCACCAGCAGGAGATACGGTGCCGATAAAGGTTATGGAACCCGTTTCATTATTATTCAGATAAACGTATCCTGCTCTTGAATAGAAATTGGAAATGATGGCAGGAAGGTCCATTGGGAAACCATCAGGGCCAGGAAGTTCCTCCATTCTGTTTGACATTTCCCTGAGCGCCTGTGCCCAGCGGCTGGTAGAATCGGCAAGCAACAACACTTTCAGCCCCATGGAACGATAATATTCTGAAATGGTCATAGCAGTATATACCGAGGCTTCCCTTGCCGCCACCGGCATGTTGGATGTATTGGCTATAATAGTGGTACGTTCCATGAGCTTTCGCCCGGTGCGGGGGTCTTCCAATTCAGGAAATTCTGTAAAGATTTCCACAACTTCATTGGCACGCTCGCCACAGGCAGCAACTACTACCAGATCGGCTTCCGCTTGTTTTGACAAAGCATGTTGAAGTACTGTTTTTCCACTACCAAAGGGTCCGGGGATAAAACCTGTACCCCCTTCAGCAATAGGATTAAGGGTATCAAAAACTCTTACACCTGTTTCGAGTACTTTAAAAGGGCGTGGTTTTTCCCGGTATGCTTTTATCGGCACCTTCACGGGCCATTTCTGTACCATTGTTACATCATGGTCTTTGCCATCTTTATCGGTTAGTATGGCAATGGTATCATGTATCTTGTATTTACCCTCCTCATTTATACTTTTTACGGTATATTCTCCTTCAAACTTAAAAGGTACCATGATCTTGTGTCCTATCCAGTTTTCTTTCACTTCAGCGAGCCAGTCTCCAGCTTGTACAGTATCACCTGATTTCGCAAGAGGCTTATACTCATACGGGGTGTCTTTATCTAATGGTTCGGTATATTCACCTCTTTTCAGGAATACACCTTCCATCTTATCGAGGTCGTTTTGCAGTCCGTCAAAGTTTTTGGACAACAACCCCGGACCCAAAGAAACCTCGAGCATGTGCCCGGCAAATTCTACTTCAGAACCAATTTTTAGTCCCCTTGTACTTTCAAACACCTGCGTGTAAATCTTTTCACCCATGATTTTGATCACTTCTGCCATCAGGCGGGTGTCTTCATGTTTTATAAAACAGATCTCATTTTGGGCAACACGCTCCTTTGTTTCAACAATTACAAGGTTGGCAATAATTCCGGTTACCTTACCTATTGTACTCATATATTTCTATTTTTCAGTAAATGTTTCGGGTAATTTATAACTTGATTTTAATTCGTTCAGCAACTCGTTAAACATTTTGGCACCAAGTTCACTATCTATGGACAGCCATCTTTCAACCATACCAAGTTTGATTATAAATGCCATTACTTTATCGACAGTAAAATATTCAAAAAAAGTATGCTCATCCAAAAAAGACCAGCGAAGGCGATCAATGCTCTTTTCTCTTTCCTGGGTGTTTTCGAGTTTAGAGATATTGATCAGATCATCCATATAATCGATCTCGGAAGTTAATCCAAAGTCTCTGGCATGACTTTTTTTAATGGTTTCGGATATGTCGTCGAATCCAATAATCTGATTTTCATAGGGTATGTCGTATTTGCGACAGATCATGGCAGTGAGGATATTATTGAGGTCGCGGTTAAACCTGAACCATTTTCGCAGAAATTCATTGTCAGATGAGAGGATATATTCATAAAAAAGTGTGGTGAGTTGATTTTCAGGGCTTATTTTGGGAAAGATGAATTCGTTGTTTTTATGGGCCTCAATAAACCGGTTCATGTAATGGGGAAGATCGCCTGTAGGTTCCTTTATGTTTTCTTCAAAGATTTCTTTTGAATAGTTTCCTCTCTTATCCCATGTTAGTTGCTCTTTTTTGAACAATAAATTTAAAAGGTTGGTATGGTCATAGGGTAAAAAAAGTTTTTTGATCCATAAAAAATCCTGGGGATGCAATTCCTGCGCTAATTCTTGCTTAAATTCTATTTGCCCCATAGACAATTTATGCGTATCAATGGCAATGTCTTGTAAACCTGCTATAAGGTAATAATAATTTCGCTTCACCTGATATTTTGTTTTTGAATGAATGAATGTGCTGTAGTGCTCGATTGGTAATCATTATGATCATTAATGTAGTGGCAGGGGTATGAAAGATTTGATGGTAAAATACTACCCTTACATAAGCATATTTTGCTGATCATTATTTATTTATTTTCACCATACAGCATTTCAATAAGCTTCGGACGCATATAAGATCTGAAAAAATTGTCAAAATCTTCATCGGAGAAACTGATGAAATATCCTCCGTCTTTGGGTCCAATTTTAAATCCACCCTTTATTTTATCAGAAAAAGATAATTCCACACTTTTGCTCAGGTTTTCTTGGGCTTTTTGTTTAAAATACTTTTCCAGTTCCTGCTTTTTCTCTTCAGGGAGCAATACCTCCAGAGCAACCGGCTCATTGCTTTCCGGGTTCCAGTTTTTAATCATCGTAAGTACCACGTCCATTGTAAACTCTTGATTTTGAAAAGCACCTTTTACATCGGGTTCGATGGCTTTTGCCTCAATGAGTTTTACAATGCGCTGCTGAGTATCAGATATGAGTTGCCTGGCAGAAAGTTGCAGTTCATTGAGTGAATTTTCCCTGAGCTCTTCAGCGTTTTTTTGTGCGTCTTTTATCATCTGATCTGCTTGTTTTTTGGCATTGGCAACCAATGACTTTGCCTGATCATGGGCCTCAGATAAGATTTTGTCTGCCTCTTCTTTGGCCTTATTTATACCTTCCTGGTAAATCTTTTCTGTTAATTCCTGAAGTTTCGTTTGCATAATGAAAGAAGGTTTGTTAAGATATTTTTGATAGGATTATAGTGATTTTTTTATGTTTAAAAGTAATTTATGTTCATTGCTTATATGTAATTAATAGACTTTTAATTGTTTAAAATTAAAACATTTAGACAAAATAAATGAGGGAATTTTTTACATCCCTCTCAATTTTTTTACGAAAGTATAAAAAAAAATATCAATAGAAAATAATTTATTTTGCAACACTCCTGTTTAAAAGAGAACCTTAAATGTTAAGTGTTTTTTTACAATTAACATTTGCTTCATGTCTGCTTCCTGATTAAAAGTTCTGAAAAATTTAAGCCTGAGAGTTCTGCTTTCAAAAACTTAAAATCAGGTGATTTTACAACAATTATTGATCAATTGATTTTTAGATGCTGTCTTATGGTTTGGTTACCAGCTGAGATTAAAAACTAGATAAACTTGTTTTCAGTGCCTTTAATTTTTGATTAATGAATGTTGCTTTTATTAATCTGATCACAGAAGCAATGCTGCAGTAAATTAGAAAACATAATGATAACTTAAAGAGCGATGTTATTCGGATTATTTTCTAAAGAACTGCAAAAGTAAGGAAAATTATGAATGTTATTCTATTCACAACTCTAAAAATTTAATAATCCTCAGGAGTTGATCTTTTGGGTTTTTCTATCAGTTATGCAGCTATTACATATCATGATCGTTTTGCCGGCATGTGGATGTAAATTATTAATTGTGCAAAAGATGACTTTTCTTTAATTGATTGATTTATACACTGGAAGATTATGATTCAATGCCTGATAAATCTGAATAGTCGAGATTTCTGTCATATTTGGAGTAACATTGCTAATGATGGTTATGTTAAAATATACCGCAGTCCCCGATGAAATTTCAGAAAGTATTATTTTTATGTCATTAAACTATAAAAGGATGGCTTATAAAAATAAAACCACTCAAACGGATGTAGATGTATTGGATTTTTTAAACTCCTATGTTGACCAAGAAACCAAAAAACAGGATAGTTTTCGTCTTCTTGAACTTATGCAAAGCTGGTCGGGTTTTGAACCCAAAATTTGGGGATCTTCCATTATTGGTTTTGGTAGTTATCATTACAAATATAAAAGTGGCCACGAAGGAGATGCGCCCCTGATCGGGTTTTCTCCAAGAAAGAATGCTATTTCATTGTATGTAATGGCATCCGGTTTGGAAAACAAAAAAATATTAGAAAATCTGGGTAAATTTAAAATGGGTAAAGCTTGTATTTATGTGAAAAAGTTACAGGATATTGATATAAAAATATTAGAACAATTGTGTATAGCTACCATGAGGTATCTTACCGAAAATCATGAGTGTGCTTGCAGGGAATAGTTTATTTTTAAATAAAATGGGGATAATATATGAGTTTGCTCCGAAAAGTTTATTATCCACAAATTACACAAATTAGCACGAATTTATAACACAGATAATCAAACAACTATAAATTTGATGTTTTCGCTAATTTATTAAAAATGACTTTTCAGAGTGCAATCATATATTTATCTTTAAAAGTATGTGATGCCAGTTAAAACCGATCCATGCAGGCCGTTTTAAAATTATTTTATTATCTATTGCTGCCAAAAATGGCGTTTTCATGATGATGTATTTGTTCTTTAACCGCCTTAGTGTTTATAGTTTTTCTCTGCAGACAAGTGGGATCAAAAAGTTTGAAATGGTAAGATGTTTTTCAAAAAATAAAAAAAATCTGGCAAATCGCCCTTTGTATTCATAATTTTGTCTATTTTTAAATTTCACATCTAATTATTAGTTATGATTGCATGTGTGTTTTTTTACTTGTTATGGATAAAATGTATCTGTTTACAAAAATCTTGTTTTGGCATCCTTGCAATTGCAGGGAGATACAGGCCCTTTTTGGAGGTTCTGTTGAAATTTCAAATTTATTTTACTATCATACAAATCATTCATTCTTCTAAAAATTAACATTCATGAAGACACAAACGATTAAATTTTTGTTTACAATATTTTTTCTTCACCTTTTCCTCCATGCTTTTTCGCAAGAGGAACCTCAAAGAACCGAGCCTCCTTTTTGGTGGGCTGACATGCATCATAGCACGCTTCAGGTTATGGTGTATGCTGATGATATTGGGAATACACGGCCCTCTGTTGATTATCCGGGTGTAACTCTAACCGATATTATTCTGGTTAATAATCCCAATTACATTTTTTTAAACCTGGAAATAGCAGACGCTGATCCGGGCACATTTCCTATTCGATTCAGCAGTGCAGGCAACGATGTTTATGTTTATAATTATGAACTTAAAAGACGTCTTCCCAATGCTGATCAGATAAAGGGATTTGATGCCTCTGATGCTATTTATCTTTTAATGCCAGATCGTTTTGCTAATGGCGATCCTGCAAATGATCAGGTAGAGGGAATGCTCGAGGGAGTAAACAGAGATAACCCCGATGGAAGACAGGGAGGGGACATACAGGGTATTATTGATCATCTGGATTATATCAGTGGGATGGGTTTTTCCGCTTTATGGATTAATCCTTTACTTGAAAACAATCAGCCCGAATACTCCTATCACGGATATGCCACCACCGATTTTTATCAGATCGATCCCCGTTTCGGAACCAACGAAGATTATAAACGCCTGGTTGAGGAAGCGGAAAAACGAGGGATTAAAGTTGTTAAAGATATGATATTCAATCATATAGGAGATCAGCACTGGTGGATGAAAGACCTCCCGGATAAAAACTGGATCAACCACTGGGATGAGTTCACAAAAACATCTTACCGCATTACGACCATATTAGATCCGCATGCTGCCGAGAGCGACTATCGTAAAATGGTAGACGGATGGTTTGATGGTCATATGCCCGATCTGAATCAAAGAAATCCTCTTTTGGCAACTTATCTCATCCAAAATAGTGTTTGGTGGGTCGAATATGCCGGTATTAAGGGAATCAGAATGGATACCCAACCTTATGCCGACAGATTTTTTATGTCGGATTGGGGAAAATATCTCATGGCTGAATATCCTGATTTTCGTATTGTAGGTGAATCCTGGATCGGTGTGCCTTCTCTTTTGTCTTACTTTCAGGGGGGGAAAATAAATTTTGATGGATACGATTCTCATATAAATTCTGTTTTCGACTTTTCTCTCTATGATGCTATCGGACCTGGATTTACAGAAGATCAAGGGTGGTCGGAAGGTTTGATGCGATTGTATAATTCACTGGCGCAGGATTTTTTGTATACCGATCCTTTTAATCTGGTTATTTTTGCCGATAATCATGATACTAATCGTATTTATACCAGGTTAAACCAGAATAAGGATAAATTAAAAATGGCACTTACTTATTTATTCACAACACGTGGCATCCCTATGATATACACCGGTACCGAATTGCTTGAATCTGGTTATGAGCATGATGGGCATGGCGAGCTCCGAAGTACTTTTCCGGGTGGTTTTCCGGGTGATAAAACCAATGCCTTTACAAAAAGGGGCAGAACACGCGATCAAAATGAAATCGTGAATCATATCACCCAATTATTACAATTCAGAAATGAGAAGGAGGTACTGCATTATGGTTTGTTAAAACAGTTTTTACCCGAAAACAATGTATATACCTATTTTCGTTATGATGAAGAGGAAACCGTAATGGTAATCCTTAACAGCAGTGATAATGCTGTAGAACTTGATACACGGCGTTTTAGTGAAGCAACAGTAAACTTTGACAGCGCTACAGATATTTTGTCTGGGAAAACTTTTGAGGATTTTAATACCTGGAAAATACCCGCTAATACTTCCATGGTGCTTCAGTTGGAATAACCACTGTTTTAATGACAGAAAAAACCCCGTTAAATATCCTTTTTAACGGGGTTTTTTCTGATATCTGATCTTATGCGTTTTTTTTTGAATTTGATGGGGGGTTGCCATGATCTTCATATGCGCGTATGATTTTGGTTACCAGCGGATGTCTGACTACATCGGTTTCGTTCAAAAATATAAAATCAATGCCTTTTACATTGTTCAGTATCCGGGTTGTGGTAATAAGACCAGAGGTTTGATTTTTTGGCAGATCAATTTGGGTAATATCGCCAGTAATGATAAATTTGGCGGATTTTCCCATTCGTGTAAGAAACATTTTTAACTGACTTTCGGTGGCATTCTGTGATTCGTCGAGTATAGCGAAAGCGTTATCCAATGTTCGTCCGCGCATAAATGCCAGAGGGGCTATTTCAATGGTTTTATCTTCCAGATATTTTTCCAGTTTTGAAGGAGGTATCATGTCACGTAAAGCATCGTAAAGGGGTTGCAGGTAAGGATCGAGTTTTTCCTTTAAATCGCCGGGCAAAAATCCCAGGCTTTCTCCTGCTTCTACCGCCGGACGTGTAAGGATAATTCTTCTTACCTCTTTGTTTTTCAGTGCGCGTACTGCAAGTGCTACAGCCGTGTAGGTTTTTCCAGTACCTGCAGGACCAATGGCAAAAACCATATCATGCTTCTTACTGCTTTCTACCAGGCGTGCCTGGTTAGGTGTACGGACCTTTATCAGCATGCCATTTTTACCGTGCAGCAAAACCGAAGCATTTTCATGCTCTATGATGGATGAAAGGGTTTCTGATTCATCGGAGGTGATGATCTCCAGTATGGTTTCATCGGTTACTTTACCCAGTTTTTCAAAATGCTCCAGAATATGCATCATTTTTTCCTGAAAAAAATCCAGTTCTTCATGATCTCCAATGGCTTTTAACTCATTTCCCCTTATTGTTATCCTCAATTTAGGGAAGAGCTTTCTGAGCAGTTTAATCTTTTCTTCTTTCAATCCAAAAATATCAGATGGATGTGTCGTGCCAAGGGTTACAAGTAGTTCACCTGTATCGGTTTTTTCAAATCTATTCAAAAGATGTTTTTTTAGGAAACAAAAATGTTGTGGATTTCAAAGGTCGGAATTGTTTCTGATCATTAACCATTAACTATACTCAAACCTTTTTTACAAAATAACAAAAATAATATGAGTTGAGTAAGATTTGGAGGAATTATTTATTATTAATGACGGGTGGTTTTTGTATGGAGTGCATCTGGATGTGATCAAATGTGTTTTGTGTGCAGGATTGTAAGGATGGAGATATTTTTTTTCAAAAAAAAATAACTCAAAAATAAAATATCAGTCATTTGATAAAAAAACATCGGCGTGCATCACAATGAACCGAGTCATTAGAATAATATTGTCATACACGCGGATAATTGTAATTTCGCAACAGCAAAAATACCAAAGCCGATTTTGTTGGCAAACGCTCTTTTTGAAAAAACAGAACCAAATTTATGAAAGTATAAAGAGATGACCCGAGCCATGACAATAAAGATTGACACACACGCGGATGATTATAATTTCGCAATACGGAGAAAATTACAAAACCGGAGTTTTGGCGAGCTCCCCCGTAAGAAAAGAACGGGGCAGGCATCTGACCTATTTAATCAAATTATGAACAGATCAATACTTTTGCGCTGTAATAAAGTCTTTTGCTATTTTTGTATTGAGATAGAACTAATGAAATAACAGAAACATGACCATTGTAACACTCATTAGCGACTGGGGGATCAACAGTCACTACCAGTCTTCGGTAAAAGGAAGAATATATAGTCAGATCAAAGATGTGCAGGTTGTTGATATTACGCATACGCTTCAACCATTCGACATCATGAATTGTAGTTTTATTCTCCGTAATTCTTATCCTGATTTCCCACCTGGTACCATACATATTATTGGTGTGAATACAGAAGCAGGAACAGAGACCCCCCATATCGTTGCCCGTTTCAATAATATGTATTTTATAGGTTCAGATAATGGTGTGTTTTCTCTTTTATTCGAAAACGAATCTCCTGAAGTGTATGAACTGAATATCATGCAGGAATCAGATTATTTTACTTTTTCTTCGCGAGATGTATTTGTAAAAGCAGCCTCACTGATCGCTTCGGGTACACCGCTTGAAAAAATTGGCAAACCAGTATCTGCATTAAAAAAGATGTATGCTTTTAAACCTGTTATATCTGCCAATCGCATAGAAGGTAAAGTTATTTTTATAGATGATTATGAGAATGTTTTTGTAAATATTGATCATGCAATTTTTCGTACTGTAGGCAAAGGAAGACCCTATTCCATCAAGTTCAGAGCACCGGGTTATGCTATTGAAGAACTGCAAACTTCTTACTCTGATGTAGATGAAGGAGAAAGACTGGCATTGTTTGGATCGAGCGGTTATCTGGAAATTGCTATCAATCGTGGAAGAGCGGCAAGTTTACTTGGGTTGCAGCTTACAGATCCGGTAATTGTTGAATTTGAAGAATAAATAATAATTACTGAGGTTTTATTTGAACTTCGTTTGGATTTTGAAAAACAAGTCTTTAAATTTTTCGTTTTTCAAATGATCACAAAATCATAAGTATCACTCCCAATTTTTTAAACCTTATGTACACCCTTTTTGTCAGAGAGATCAATAATTTTTTTAATAACCTGATTGGATATATAACCATTGCTGTTTTTCTGATTATTAATAGTTTGTTTTTGTGGGTTTTTCCTGTTGAAACCAACATTTTAAATTCCGGATATGCAAATCTTGAGGGGTTATTTTCTATTGGTCCTTATGTATTTTTGTTCCTGATCCCTGCTATAACCATGCGTTTTTTTGCAGATGAAAATAAGAGTGGAACTATTGAATTTTTGTTGACAAAACCTTTAACTGATCTCCAGATCGTATTGGCAAAATATTTTGCCGCTGTAGTGCTCGTTGTTATATCGTTACTTCCTGCTCTTTTATATGTGATTACGGTTTACCGCTATGGTTTACCGCCGGGAAATTTAGATATGGGTGCTACATGGGGTTCATTTATTGGCTTGCTTTTTTTGGGTGCTGTGTTTGTTTCTATTGGTTTGTTTTCATCAGCGCTCACCGATAATTCCATCGTTTCTTTCATGATCTCCATCTTTCTGTGTGGTTTTATTTATATCGGTTTTGAATTTATCTATTCACTCGATTTTTTCGGCAATTTTGATCTTTTTATTCGCGATCTGGGTATTTTTGCCCATTATACTTCTATTAGCCGAGGAGTAATAGACAGCCGCGATGTTATTTATTTTCTTAGTGTGATTGTTGTCTTTCTTCTTTTAACCAAAATAAAACTTGAAAGCAGAAAATGGGAAAAATAGTTTTTGGGATTTAAATAACTGTTAACCAATGAAGTAAAAATAATAACGGTTGGAATGTGCTCTGATTTGATATATGTCAAATATGGAATGGTTGGATGAATGAAAACGCTCGAATCGAACTTTTTGATATATCTCAGTATAACTTGATTTAACTCTTGTGCGATGGTTTGGAAAAAAGCGATACCAAAATTAAGTCAAATTATTCCAACCGGGAAACAATTTCAGATGTAAACAATTACAACCCTGATGTGAAAAGATTAATAAATTGGTGGAAAATTTAATTTGATTTTGACGGGATTGTAGAAACAAAATGTTCATAGAAAAGAAGACAGATGGAATATAATTTTTTGATCAATAATCTGACTTACCGTTATTCAGGCAACAAGTATCTGGAGTTTCCTGATTTTTTTTGCGAAAAAGGGCAAAGATTGCTTATCACCGGTTCTTCGGGAAGTGGAAAAACAACTTTATTGCACCTGCTTGCAGGTATTTTAAAACCCCATACAGGCAAGATCAAAGCAGGGGTAACCCGTCTGGATTCATTATCCCCTTCAGAAAGAGATCTTTTCAGAGGTAAACACATCGGTATGATTTTTCAGAAGCATCTTTTTCTTTCTGGTATGAGCATTTATCAGAATCTTTTGGTAGCACAGAAAATTTCCGGTAAAAAGAGTAAAAACCTTCACTATCTTGATGAGATATTAAAGAAACTCGACATAGATTCGCTTCGAAATAAAAAACCTGATCAGTTAAGTCAGGGAGAACAGCAGAGATTTTCTATTGCCAGGGCACTCGCCAACCAGCCTGATTGGGTACTGGCAGATGAACCCACTTCCAGCCTCGACGATAAAAACTGCCAGAATTTTATTGCTGCTATTGATAAGGTAGGTGAAAATACCGGTTGGATTATTGCCAGTCATGATCAAAGGTTGAAACCATATTTCTCAAAAGTTTATTCACTTTAAAACTAACTTTTAATATGTACATACTTCGCCTTGCCTTTTCCCGCATTCTTTCCAATCCCGGAAACAGTATACTTAGTTTGCTGCTGTTTGCCATCGGCGGAAGTATTATTTCTTTTCTTATACTTGCAAACCAGCAGATAGAAAAAGGCATAAAAAGCAATCTGGCAAATATTGACCTGGTAATAGGCGCCAAAGGAAGTCCGCTGCAACTGATCCTTTCATCTGTTTTGCATGCCGATTATCCCACAGGAAATATATCACTTGATGAGGCCGAAAGATTGGGTCAACATCCTTTTGTGGAAAAATACATTCCTCTTGCGCTGGGAGATAACTACCAGGGATTCAGAATCGTGGGAGCACCTACTTCTTATCCTCAACTGTATAATGAAAGGATAGCAGAGGGGCAATGGTATGAAAACTCTATGGAAGTGGTTTTGGGATATCAGGTAGCCCGCGAAACAGGTTTACAAACAGGTGATACTTTTTATGGTGTGCATGGCTTCCAAAAAACCGGGCATGCTCATAAAAATCATATTTATACAGTTAAAGGTGTTTTGGCGTATGGTGCCAATATTGCCGACAATCTCATTTTTACTCCTGTGGAATCGGTTTGGCAAGTACACGACCATCACCATGATCATAACAAGCATGAACATCGCAATGACAATCATAGCGATCATGACCACAATCACAGCAATCATGATCATAAGAACCACGACCATAAACACGATTCCCATACAAATGACCAAGATACACATGAACACAATATCTCTTCAGAGCATGATCATCAGCAATCAGAAGCCACAAATACCCATAAAGATCAACATATTCAAGGAGTTCAAAATACAGAAAAACAAAAAACCGGAAATGCTTCCGATAACGAGGATATTATTGCTATTCAACAAAAAATTGATGATGGTCAGGATATCAGTAGAGAAGAGATGGAACTCTATCGTAATTATATGCAGGAAAATACCGAAAAAAAGCAGGATTCAGAACGTGAGATCACAGCGATGTTGTTGTTTTATGGCAGTCAGGCAGCACATATTCAGTTACCTTCACTTATCAATGAAATCAGCGGCATGCAGGCGGCTTCACCTGCTTTGCAACTCAACCGCCTGATGAAACTGCTGGGATTTGGTTTTGATATGCTACGCCTTCTGGCCTGGGTGATCATTGTGATCAGCGGAATCAATATTTTTGTCAATCTACTCAGTCATCTTCGTCAGCTGATGGGCGAAATAGCTTTGATCAGGGTTTTGGGTGCCAGTTCTTTAAAAGTTTTCCTGTTACTTTTGTATCAGGGTGTGTTGCTTGCCGTTGGCGGGTGGGCTGTTGCTGTTTTATTATCCCGGATGTCTGGTTCTCTTTTACCGGGTTTTGCATTTTTGCAAAACTGGTTTTCCATTCCGTTGCAAACAAATGAGTGGTTTCTTCTCTTATACATGATAGCAACAGGTATGATTGCTGCCCTCATTCCTGCCATCAAAGCCTACAATACTGATGTACATTTTACTTTAACAAAAAATACACATGTTTAAAATTTTCATACTAACCACTTTTTTGTTTCTTGTCTCTGGTCCTCCCGATATGGAAGATCATTATAACAATGAGACCTGGAAAATATTATTGTCTGATGTGAAAATGAGGTATCGTTTCAGTGTTGATAATGGTACCTTTATGCAGGTACCCCGCTTTGGTGAAACGTTAACTGAACTGGAAGGACAGGAAATTACTTTACATGGTTTTTTTCTTCCCACTGATGTTACAGGCGATTCTTTCGTTTTATCGCACGTGCCTATGCAAATGTGTTTTTTTTGCGCAGGAGCAGGTATAGAAACGGTGGTTGAATTGCAAAGCCTTCCTACCCATGTGATCAGGTTTCGACGTTTGAATACAGATGATTTTATTGAAGTAAAAGGGACATTGAAACTAAATGCCGATGATCTTGATCATTTGATTTATATCCTGGAAGATGCTGAATTTATTGGATTAAGCGATTGAAAATGCAGGGTTGGTTTCATCAATGATGATTATCCAGATCATTGATCAACCATGGATAATACTCTTTTGCTGGAAACAGGGGGGGTAGATTTTTCTGTGCACTGAATATACAAACGGGAAAAAACAATTTTTATTTGTATGGATTTTTAATTCTATCTTTTTTAATATGTATTATGTTTTTATTTTTGCAGTGCAATTTTCAAAGAAATCAAAAATCTAAAAATCTTAAAAATGAATGTATGTAAAATAAATCGTTACCTTTTTTTGCTTGTTTTGGTGTTGATTATACAAGGATGCTCGGTGTCTTCACGATCTATGAAAACACCCAATTACCATATAGAATTTTATAAGAATGATTTTGAGTATTCACCGCAGGTTTCTGCAGAAGCAACCTCAGTGCGGATATTGGGTATCGACTGGCAACGTTTTTTGAACTGGGAGACAGGAAGCATTCATTCCGACAGATTCAGAGATGAATCACAAAACCTGATGGTTTCAGGAAATATAATTGCTGATCCGGTAGTAGGGGTTGTTTCGGCCATCATTCCCGTTGTGGGTGATTATGGTAAAGGAAAAGTAAGTGCGTATGCATTACACCGGTTGATGTTGGAAAATCCGGGATATGATGTTGTGATTTATCCGCAATATGAAACCCGGCGGTTTTTTGTGCCATTTTTTTATTCTAAAAGAACCGTAACCGTGACTGCACGTTTAGGGAAAATCAACTAAAATATAAATCCATAAACATGCAAATAAATCACATTGATTCCGCTCGTTGGAGTAAATACTTGCTCTTATTCTTGTTCATGTATCTGGGCGCTTGTGCCTCACCCAACCGAAATGAAGAGGATGCCGGTATGCTCCCTGTAAAAAGGGTTGTAGACGGCGATACTTTTTGGGTAGAAGACGGAACCGAAAAGGGTATGAAGGTGAGGTTGATAGGTGTTGATACTCCAGAAACCGTTCACCCACAGAAGCCAGTAGAATTTTATGGAAAAGAAGCGTCTGATTTTGTTAAAAAGATGCTCGAAGGGAAAAAAGTGAAGCTTGAATATGACGTTCAGGAAAAAGACCGCTATGGGCGCACCCTTGCCTATGTTTATCTGGAAGATGGAACTTTTTTAAATGCCGAACTGGTTCGACAAGGCTATGCCCAGGTGATGACCATTCCACCTAATGTGAAATTCTCGGAACTTTTCCTCGATCTGCAGAAGAAAGCAAGAGAGGGTGAACTGGGTCTGTGGAGTGAGTAAAAAAAGTCAGAAGATTGTGGAGCAAATCTGCTATAAAGTTTTTTCTGCTTATTTTCTTTTATACCCAAACGATATTTTTTCAGAGATTTTTTTCAGGGCAAATTCGTTTAAATTTCTGTTTGCCCTTTTTCGCCCGAAAAATATTGTTGTTTGTGCTTAAAGAGCACATTAAATGTAGTAAGCGATCCATAGCAGCGTGTAATGTATTGCTGAAGGTTCACCTTTTCTTCATCACTCATTGCTTCATTGGCGTTGATGCGTTGCTCCAAAACCCTTAAACGATCTCGTACCATTACGATTTTATGAAATAGTTGGTCAATACTGATCTCTTTGGGTTTAAGATTGGGGTCGGCAGGTTTCAGAATCATGGTTCCCTTTTTCCATTTATCGCCCAGTTCAACTATTTCGGGGAAATCAGCATATCTTTTTAAAACATTGGAGAAAACTTTTTCAAGATCCTGAAGGCTAATGCCCGAACCTGCAACGCCCACTTGCTGCTCATCAAGGTTGGAAGGTTCCAGCAGGTTTAATCCCTGAAAAGATACGGAAATGTCTTTATCGCCTCGGTTGAGAAAAAATATGGTGTAGGTTGTAAGATTTACTTTGGTAATGATACCCACACCAAATTGAGGGTGTTCTACTTTGGCTCCGATTTTAAACTGATCTGTATTCATTACAATATTAGTTTTTAAGAAATTAAGACAGAAAAAAATTATATTTAGTTCATTGTTGTTTTTTTGTGTAACAGATAACTCGCCGGTTGAATTGCCCAGAATATTCCTGCCAGTGATGTGATAAGGGTAATAAGGTAAAAAGTAAGGCTGAGCGCTATTGATATATCGGTTTGCAAGTTCATCCATTCAGATCCGTACAAAAAAGTAAGCTCTCGTGCTCCGGCGCCTCCAATAGTAAGAGGTATTATGGAAACAATGGAGGAGATCAGAAAAATGGTTATATACCCTAAAAGATTTTCTGAAAACCCTAAAGAGTGGAGTATGAAAATTACACTTATGATTTGCATGATCTGCACCATTGTTGATAGCATAAAAACCCTGAAGAAAATTCCATATATCAGAGGTTGATATTTTTTTACGATGAGAAACAGGACAAAAAAACCGGTAAAAACTGCAGACCAGATCAGATAACTTATGTTTGCTTTAAGGTCTGAAAATCCCCAAAGAATCAAAGTAATCATTCCTAATGCCACCATACCAGTTAATCGATCAAGAAAAACGATCCACAATAGATTCTTAACTTTTGTATCATGATTTTGCGAAAGCAGATAAACCTTGTATCCATCCCCTCCAATTCCTCCCGGAAGGAACATATTGTAAAACATACCCGTCCAGTAGAGTTTCAAATTCGAAATTTCTGTAATCTTAACCCCAATCTGTCTGAAAAAAAGATTTAAGCGAATTGCCGAGAGGATTTTGGAAAAGATGAAAAACAGCAAAGCAGGAATAAGAAAAACAAATTTTGCAGATAGAAATACCTCTTTTATTTCTTTAAATTCAATTTGATTGAATACAAAATATAAGGCAGCAACAGAAACAATAACCTTAATGATTGTTTCTAATACTTTTCTGTTTTTGGTCTTTGGTTTCATAGCTAATTTGTCTGATTCGATAAGGTTTCTTTTGCTGCGATTCGTAGTAAATCCGTATAAGTAATTCAGCAATAATGCCAATGGTAATAAGCTGGAATCCTGCAAAAAGAATGATAACGCCCAAAATGAGAAGAGGTTTTCCCCATATGTCTTGTCCAAGAATTTTTAACCATAAAAGATAAAAATTGATCATAGCACCCGCAATCAAAAAGAATAATCCCCATCCACCAAACAAATGCATGGGTTTTTGAAGATATCGTTTAAGAAATAGCATGAGTATAAGATCACTTACAACCCTAAAGGTTCGTCCGATACCATATTTTGATTTACCAAATTTTCTTGGATGATGTTTCACGTCCATTTGACCCATTTTACCCCCTTCCAGGCTTATCAAAACGGGTATAAAACGATGAAGTTCTCCATAAAGACCCATATCCTTTGCCAGTTCATTTTTGAAAACTTTTAAAGTACATCCATAGTCTTTTAGTTTTACATTGGTTGTTGATCTGATGATATAGTTGGCAATAGCACTGGGAATTTTCCTCAGAAATTTGCCGTCCTGTCTGTTTTTTCTTATTCCAGCAACCATATCCAGGTTTTCATGCTGAAGTTTTTCAAGCATCAGTGGTATGTCTGAAGGGTCGTTCTGAAGATCCCCGTCAAGGGTTATGATATATTCTCCTGATGCATGATCAATTCCTGCTGCAAGAGCAGAACTTTGTCCATAATTCTTTCTTAACTCTATAAGTATAATCTCGCTCTTTTTCTGCGAACGGATTTCTTCCGCTGTGCCATCATCAGACCCATCGTCAACATAAATAATCTCAAAATTTCTCCCCTTTAGTGCTTGATATATTTGATCGATTAGGGGTTTTATGTTGGGTTTCTCATTGTAAACACATATAACAAGCGATAATTTTTTATCTTCCATAATCAGAATTATTGTAATGAATTTGGAGTTAGTTTCAATTTGAGTTGATGTTTGTAAAAAAAGACAGATATCAGCTTAAGGTTTATCTTCAAGAATGTCATTTACAAAAAAAACACCTTTCTTTGATAATATCAACTTGCGCATACTTATTGTTGTCTGATATATACAATTAGCATAAATTTCCGGTAAAAACCAACCGTAATCATGAGCGGCAAATTTAAAGTTTTGCAGCAGGATTCTATTTGTATAGTTTTGTTTTTTAACAATAGTTGTGTGACAACCTTTTCCATATTTTACTATCATTGCCCAAAAATTTCTAAAATATTCATTATGTCGTTATTGAAAGATTACAGAGTATATGCTGCAGGACTGATTTTTCTTTACATTCTCTTGTCAATGAATATTGGAAGGGTACCCATTTACATTTTAGATGAATCGAAAAATGCAGGATGTGCACGCGAAATGTTAGAAAGAGGAGATTTTGTAGTTCCTACTTTTAATTATGAACTGCGCACCGATAAACCTGTTCTTCACTATTACTTTATGATGGCAGGATACAAACTCTTTGGTGTTAATTCTTTCGGAGCGAGGATTTTTTCTGTGTTTTTTGGTGCACTAACCTTATTGATCACTTTTGTTTTCACAAGAAAATTTTTTGATCATAAAACTGCCTTGTTATCTCTTGTTATTTTGATTGCCTCCTTGCACTTTGTTCTTCAGTTTCATCTTGCTGTGCCCGACCCTTACCTTATATTCTTTATGAATGCCACATTTTTTTCCTTTTTTGTATATTGGAAAGACAGAAAATCTCTTTTTCTTTATCTGGTTTATGTGAGCGCAGCACTGGGGACTCTTGCCAAAGGCCCGGTTGCAGTTGCCATACCGGGGTTGGTGTTTCTCCTTTTTTTGCTTTTCAGCAAAAGTTTCAACTGGAAAACAATCAGAAACTTGAAATTGCTCAGAGGCATTCTTATTTATAGTATCATCGCTCTTCCATGGTATATTCTGGTACATCTGCAGACGAATGGTCAGTGGACAGAAGGTTTCTTTTTGAAACACAATGTAGAAAGATTCACCTCTACCATGCATGGACATGGGGGTAGTTTTTATTTTCCATTATTGTATCTCATCGTTGGTATGTTACCTTTTGTTGTATTTGCAGTTTCTATGTTTAGAAAAACATGGAAAGAAAGAAAAGACCCGGTAAAACTGTTTCTTTTGCTTATTATCCTAACAATGGTTGGTTTTTTTGCCATTTCTCAAACACAATTGCCCAATTATATTGTTCCAATGTATCCTGCTTTTGCTATACTTTTAGCGTATTATCTCAAAAATGTTTCAGAAATGGGTATATTTAAAAAGCAACTCATAATTCCTTTATCAATTTATCTTGTTCTTATGCTGGCATTGCCTTTGGCTGTATATTTCGGATTGCATGCCGAAGCACAATTGTCGCATCTTGCCTCTTTTTGGATATTTTTCCTTGCATTACCTATCGGAGCTGGCATTGCTATCTACTATGCTGTGCAAAAGAGAGTAAAAAGTGTTATATTTTCTCTGGCATCGAGTTGGATAATAACAAGTTTTTTATTCTTTTCATTTGTTTTTCCTGCTATAAATAAAGAAAATCCCGTTATGAAGGCACAGAATCTTATTGATAAAGAAGCTAGTTTTGCTCATTTCAGACGATACAATCCGGCTTTCTCTTTTTACCTTCAAAAGGAAATTCCGCCCGCAGATACTAATAAGGAAATTATTCAATTTTTTGACGATCATCCGGATGGTTTTTTAATTACTACCAGAAGTAACTATCAACGTTACCCTGAAGAGTTTGAGAATATTGATTTAGATGTAATTCTTGAGCAAAAAGATCTTTTTGAAAGACCTACCACACTCATTCTTGTTCAAAAATAAATATTATCGATTCATGTTTTTTAACCATAAAAATCCTGATGTTACAGTCAGTAGTATACAAGTACATAGAATTTCTAATCTGTGTTGCTTTGCTACCGGCAGAAGGTTTTACATGGAGTGATTTATTTGCAGGATGATGATAATGGTGGATTAAAAATTATCTCTTAAAAAGATCGGCTAAGCTCCCGGAAAGTATTTTGTTTTTTTCGTTGGTGAAAATTTTCGTATACAAAAAAATAGCAATTGCAAAGCATATCAAACCAAGGATGGCTCCAAAATATACGTCTATATAAAAATGTAATAAAAGATAGATTCTGGAAAA
This sequence comes from uncultured Bacteroidales bacterium, assembly GCA_964410015.1. GTDB lineage: Bacteria > Bacteroidota > Bacteroidia > Bacteroidales > UBA7960 > SKVR01. Next base: position 779 of record CAYPFV010000004.1, on the reverse strand, counting down.
TCCTGCTAACAGAGCAAGAATAAACATCAATACCCTGATGGTTGTATTTTTAATGAAGAAACTGATAAGAAAAGCAGCAGCGAAAGCTGTCATGGTATGACCAGAAGGAAAAGTGTTGGAGGAGTGGTATGTGAAGCCCTCTATTAAATGTTCAAACGTGCCTTGTTCAAAGTGTGCTGTTGGTCTTGGTAAACCTTTGAAAAGTAGTTGTTTAAATAAAGAGGTAAACAGAAGATTAAAAATTGCGGTAATCACGGCAATAATAGCATAAGCGTATTTGACAAACAGCAAGGCAAGGGTTATAAAAAGCCATACCAACCCATCTCCCAGATGAGTGATGTTCATAAAAACAAAATCTAATTTTGGGCTGGCAATATTAGAATTTACCCATTGAACAGCTGTTCCCTTGTCAATTATAAAAAGCGGAAAGAACCCCAGGATTATAAATACCAATGAGAGTTTGAAAAATACATTACTAAAAAATTTTTCTTTCAGATTATCCATTTTTTCATATTTATTGATCAAAAATAAAAAATTTATTGATTTGAATAAAAAATCTTTATTTGAAATGGGTATAAAGGTCTTAAGCGCATCTGTTTAAGAAAAAAAACACCCCCTCAGTCGGTAAAGAATGAAGGGGTAGATTAAAAAAAGCAAATCGTTTTCGGTGGGTTATTCCCATTCAATTTTATAAGTACCCAGGTTTTGCTCGTCAAAAGACCTTATAAACTCTGATCGGGACATACACTCTGTTTTTGCTTTTCTCACAAAAATCTCGG
>CAYPFV010000003.1:0-51445 GCA_964410015.1 uncultured Bacteroidales bacterium | reverse complement strand
ACACACACGAGGATGATTATTGGGGTAATGGCAAAGCGCGTAGCGCTGACATTATCGGGTCCTCATTAAAGCCATAAGCACCTCATAATCAAAACATTGAAAATTATAAACAGATGAACCATCCATGATTAATCCTTAAACGCACACGAGGATGATTAAGATAAATGGAACGCAGATGACACAGATTGAGCGGATTTGCACAGATTTTTTCTATCAACGATTATCTGTAAAATCAGCGTCATCAGCGTTCTAATATTAATTGTGGAAAATTATAAACAGATGAACCAGTCATTTACAAAAAGTAAACTCCTTAGATTCAAAAATCTGGAAAGCCTTGGCTTTGACGATTTTTTTATCAAAGACACAAAAAGTAAGAGTTTTTCTGCTGACACTAATTATATGCACAATTTTTGATGGTTCTTACCCTCATTATATAAAGATATTTGTTAAAAATGGGTAATATCTGGTTGAAGAACAAAGTAGTTTTTCTATTATCATTATTTTTAACGCTAAATCATTAAAAACTAAAAATGATTACTTCAATTCAGCAATACTCTTTTTTTCGTTTTTTGGGTGTTTTGCTTATTTTGGCAATGGGTTACTCACTTTATGGTAGAGATACTCCCGAACCCAAACCCGAAAAACGAAAAGTGGTTCAATTCAGTGGGCTGGTGGTTACAGGTGATAGTCTGCAACCCGTTCCCTTCACCAATATATGGGTAAAAAATACCCGTCGGGGCACCATAACCGACTTTCAGGGATTTTTCTCCATTGCGGTGCGCGAACTGGATACACTGAGATTTACTGCCGTAGGTTTTAAGGAAATCAATTATGTTGTACCTGATACTCTTTCCTCCCAAAGATACTCTGCCGTGCAGTTGATGACACGAGACACCATTAACCTTCCGGAAACTGTTATATACCCATGGCCAACGCGCGAACAGTTTCGCTATGCTTTTCTTAACACCAAAATACCAGATGATGATTATGACCGCGCCATGCGAAACCTCGAAAGAGAAGAGATGCGTGAAAGATTGGAAAAAATGCCCCTTGACGGTTACTCTGCATTCAGAAATATGAACAACCAGCAAACTCAAAGACTTTACTATGCCGGGCAGCGCCCACCCATGCGTATCTTTGACCCTTTTGCCTGGGCTAAATTTTTTAAAGCATGGAAAGACGGTGATTTTAAAAGAAAAGATTAACCTGTCTCTGGTTTAAACAAAACAATACTCCTTATCCATATCCATTAAATGTAAACTGAAGAACCATTTCCCCAGGTAATCTTTGAGCAGTCCGTAATGGCAACTTTTTTTACGCTGACTTGAAACCAAATGCATCATTCACTATTTTACACTGAATTACAAAAAAACCTCATTAAACTCATTAAACTCATGTGAAAAATCATAGAAACACCTTTGACAACCTTTTGCCTGGCATCTGCCAGAAAACATTCTGCCATGTTTGTATCTGAAAAAAACAAATCTTTGCATCAGATTGAATAAATTCCATAAAGGGAATAAAAGCACAGGATCGGAAAAACTATTCTTTTTTTTGTGAATTTAAACCGGATTGAATTTTGTTCAGAATTTCCAGTTCGTTACCTTCATTGTAATGAAGTAATTCAGTAGTGCCGGTAAATAAACATTGATTCTAACCTACAGATTTAAATGCCACTATTGAATTTACCGGGGGAATGTTAAGTGATTCTTGAAGCATTAAAAACCATAATACTCAGGATAACCTCGAATCAATATATTTAAACCAGTTTGTCCATGAATGAAATGAAAGAAAGGGAAAAATGATAATCTCTTAAGGCATCGATGATATTTCTTGTATCTTTAAAACCATAAAGAACTTAATCTGAAAAATACCATTTAAACAAAAAATCATTGGGATCATATAATTTTATCGAAAAAAAATGGTTTTGTTTATTGAGTAATTTTTTCACTACACATACCTTCTTTTTGTATTTTTGTGCCCCAAATTTCATATTTAAAATTTATTGTGTACGGTTTTTACAGAATTTTCTTCTTCGTTGTTTATGCACTGTTCTCATGGACATTAATTCTACCTGCTTCTGCCCAGCAAGGCAATCTGAGTGGAACCGTAAAAGACGAGAACCACAACCCCATGGAATTTGTGAGTGTTTCCATAAAAGGCACACAAACAGGTACTACAACCAATAGTAATGGATTTTTCTCACTACAGATACAACCCCATGTAAAACAGGAAGTAGTGTTTAGTTTTTTGGGATATCAGAGTGTTACCAGAGAGATTATGCTTGAACCGGGTCAGGAAATTATTACAGAGATCATTCTTCTGCCTGTTGCCACCAAACTCCCGGATATAGAAATCCGTGAACGCCAAATCATATCGGGTCAATACACTAAAATAGACCCCAATCTTACGGCTGTGATACCCGGCCCTGGTAATGGTGTTGAAAACCTTGTAAAAACCATGCCTGGTGTAAGCTCTGCTACCGAACTCTCCTCACAATATTCGGTAAGGGGCGGCAACTACGACGAGAATCTGGTATATGTCAATGGTATAGAAATCTATCGTCCGTTTTTGGTTAGAAGCGGCCAACAGGAAGGACTTAGCTTTTTAAATTCCGATCTGGTTTCATCTATTTCTTTTTCTGCTGGTGGTTTTGATGCAGAATATGGTGATAAAATGGCGTCAGTTTTGGATATTACTTATAAAAATCCCGACTCATTTGCAGGATCGTTCTCCATTAGCCTGCTTGAAGGGTCTTTGCACATAGAAGACTCAAAATTTAATAACAAACTCAGATACCTTTTTGGATTGCGCCATAAATCCAATCAATACTTACTTGGTACACTTGATACCCAAGGTGAATACAAACCGCAATTTTCTGATGCACAGGCATTTGTTGGATGGCAATTCAATCCCCAATGGGAGTTGAATTTTTTGGGTAATTTTTCCAGAAACCAATACCAGTTTATTCCTGATGTTCAAACCACAAGGTTTGGCACCATTTCAGAAGTCAGACAGTTCACTGTTTTTTTTGAGGGACAGGAGGCTGATCAGTTCCTTACTGCACTTGGTGCCCTTTCCCTCAACTACACACCTGCCGAAAATCAGCAATATCAAATCATCACCTCTTTATTTCAAACCGATGAAACCGAAAACTTCGATATAAGAGGACAATATTTGCTGGAACGCGTTGAAACCGATTTAGGATCCTCTGAATTTGGCCAGGCAACAGGTACCCCCCTTGGGGTGGGTACTTTTCATAATCATGCCCGTAACTACCTGAATGCCATTGTTTGGAATATTGAACACAAAGCCAAACTTGCAACCGACAATAATATTTTTAAATACGGGATAAAATTTCAGTATGAAGATATTTTTGACCGTTTGCGGGAATGGTCTGTCACAGATTCTGCGGGTTTTTCCATTCCACGTAACCCCAATCCTGATTACCTGACACTGAAAGATACTCTCAATACCAGAATCCTTCTGCAATCAGGAAGGGTCTCAGGGTATATACAAAACTCTTACGAATTGGATAGTAAACATGGTAGATTTATTCTCACAGGGGGTATCAGAACACATTACTGGAATTTTAACCGGCAATGGTTGTTTTCGCCAAGAGCAACAGTGCTTTTCAAACCCCTTAAATTTCCCCGGATGGTTTTCAGACTATCGGGAGGACTATACCAACAACCCGCTTTTTACAAAGAACTTAGGGACATGAATGGGATATTAAATAAAAACAACAAAGCACAGGAAAGTTTGCAATTGGTTTTGGGTTCAGAATACAACATGCAAATATGGGATCGACCTTTTAAATATACTGCAGAAGTTTATTATAAACATTTTAACAACCTGATCCCCTATGAACTCGACAATGTTAGAATCAGATACTATGCTAATGATGTAGCAGAAGGATACGGCGCAGGTATTGATATGAAGATCAACGGAGAATTTGTGCCAGGAATTGAATCCTGGGCCAGTTTTTCTCTGATGAAAACAGAAGAGATCATCAAAGGTGCAACTTTTACCAACGAAGATGGCGAGAAAGTGCCGCTGGGTTATATACCACGCCCTTCAGACCAACGAATGACATTTAGCTTGTTTTTCCAGGACTTTCTGCCCAGAAACCCCAGTTATAAAGTAAACCTGGCACTTGTTTATGGCAGCGGACTGCCCTTAGCTCCCCCAACAGATCAAAAATCAAAAAATCTTACCACAATGCCACCATACCGCAGAGTTGATATAGGCTTTTCCAAACAACTCATCGGGGAATCAACCCGGTTTTCTGAAAAGAACATACTTAATAGCTTCGAAAGTATGTGGATTACAGCAGAGGTATTTAATTTACTCGAAATCAACAACACGATCAGCTATCTTTGGATCACAGACGTTTCCAACGACATGTATGCTGTTCCTAACTTTCTTACAAGCCGACTGATCAATATAAAACTTGTAACAAGATTTTAAAAATTTAAAACTGCCTTTTTGTCACTATTCGGCAATATAACGCAAAGTTCTGTATATCTGTATCTTAAATCCAATACTGTTCATAATCACCCTGATTTTTAAGCCAATCTGGTATGACATTGTAACAAAATACGGTTATATCTGGCATTGGCACAATCATTGAAACCACCAAGGCGAAAAAAAAATTCGATAAACCTTAAAAAATAACTACATATGGGTAAAATTATAGGTATAGACTTAGGAACAACAAACTCCTGCGTTGCAGTAATGGAGGGTAACGAACCCGTTGTAATTCCTAACAGTGAGGGAAGAAGAACAACTCCTTCTATTGTTGCATTTACTGAAAATGGTGAAAGAAAAGTGGGTGATCCTGCAAAACGCCAGGCCATAATAAATCCTGCCAAAACAGTTTCCTCCATCAAACGTTTTATGGGTGAAACATTTGAATCAACTTCAAACGACCGCTCAAGGGTTTCTTACGAGGTTGTAAAAGGCGACAACTCAACGCCAAGAGTAAAAATTGATGATCGCCTCTACACACCTCAGGAGATATCTGCTATGGTACTTCAAAAAATGAAAAAGACCGCTGAAGATTATCTGGGATCTGAAGTGACAGAAGCAGTAATTACTGTTCCTGCTTACTTCAACGATTCGCAGCGTCAGGCAACCAAAGAAGCAGGTGAAATAGCCGGATTAAACGTAAAAAGAATTATTAACGAACCCACAGCTGCCTCATTGGCATATGGGCTCGATAAAAAAAATAAAGACGTCAAAATTGCCGTATTTGATTTAGGTGGGGGTACTTTCGATATCTCAATACTTGAATTGGGCGACGGTGTGTTTGAAGTTAAATCAACCAATGGCGATACGCATCTGGGTGGCGATGACTTCGATAATGTTATTATTGATTGGCTTGCCGACGAATTTATAAAAGATGAAAATATTGATCTGAGAAAAGACCCCATGGCTATGCAGCGACTCAAAGAAGCAGCTGAAAAAGCCAAAATAGAATTGTCGAGCTCTACTTCAACAGAAATCAACCTCCCTTACATTATGCCTGTGGACGGTATTCCTAAACACTTGGTGCGCAACCTTTCCAGAAGTAAATTCGAGCAACTCAGTGACAAACTTATACAAGCTACTCTTGAACCTTGTAAAAAAGCGCTGAGCGATGCAAAATTAGATTCTTCTGATATTGATGAAGTGATCCTGGTAGGTGGATCAACACGCATACCCGCAATACAGGAAGTAGTAGAAAAATTCTTTGGAAAAAAACCTTCTAAAGGGGTTAACCCCGACGAAGTGGTAGCAATTGGTGCTGCTATCCAGGGTGCTGTTCTTAGCGGAGAAATTAAGGATGTACTGTTGCTCGATGTTACTCCTCTTTCTTTGGGTATTGAAACCCTGGGTGGGGTAATGACTAAACTTATTGAAGCCAACGCCACAATCCCTACTAAAAAAACAGAAACATTCTCTACTGCTGCAGATAATCAAACCAGTGTAGAGATACATATTCTCCAGGGAGAACGGCCTATGGCTAAAGACAACAGAACCATCGGACGCTTCCATCTCGACGGTATTCCACCTTCTCCAAGAGGAGTGCCTCAGATCGAAGTAATGTTTGATATTGATGCCAACGGTATCCTCAATGTTTCCGCTAAAGATAAAGCAACTGGTAAATCCCAAAATATCAGAATTGAAGCTTCCAGCGGACTGAGTGAAGATGAAATTCAAAGAATGAAAAAAGAGGCAGAAGAGAACGCTGAAAAGGATCGCAAGTTTAAAGAAGAAACAGAAAAAATCAATGCTGCTGATAGCATGATCTTCCAAACCGAAAAACAGTTGAAAGAATTTGGTGACAAAATTCCGGCTGAAAAGAAAGAACCGATCGAAAAATCGCTTGAAGATTTAAAAACAGCGCATAAAAATAAAGACCTCGCTGCCATTGATACTGCTATGGCCGCTATCAATACTGCATGGCAGGCCGCCAGCGCTGAAATGTACAATGCCACTCAGGGACAACCTGGTGCTGATGGCCAGCAAGCTAATGCTGGGCAACAACAGCAAGGACAAAGCGCAAACAACAAAGGAAAAGACGATGGTGAAGTGACTGATGTTGATTTTGAAGAAGTTAAATAATCTTTTTCAGTACTGCAAAAACAAAAAAAAGCGAACTTTCAAAGAAGTTCGCTTTTTTTGTATGAATTATAAAGTGTTTAATTTCTTATGAATAAGCTTCCATAAAAGATGATTTTTGGAAATAAATACATCTTTAGGATAATAACTTTTTAGCTGCCGCTATCGCCTTATCGTAATCAGGATGCTCACCAATTTCGGGCACTACTTCCACGTATTTGATGATATCATTCTGATCTATAATTACAATGCCTCTTGCCAGCAAACGAAACTCTTCTATTAAAAAACCATACTTAACACCAAACTCGGTATCTTTATGATCTGAAACCGTAAGAATATTATCTATTCCTTCAGCAGCACAAAATCTTTTCAATGCAAACGGTAAATCACAGGAAATGGTAATGATCTGAGCTCCTTCCAGTTTTGAAGCTTCCATATTAAAACGACGGGTTTGATCTGCACAAACTGAAGTATCTACCGAGGGAACAGAAGAAATGATACGCACCTTTCCCTGGAAATCACTTAATTGAACAGGTTTAAGATCGCCATCTGTGGCTATAAAATTTTTAGCGCTATTTCCGGTTTTAGCTATCTTACCTAACAGTGTTACTGGTTTGCCTCCAAATGTAACCACGTTTGAATTTCTCTTCATTTTTAATTTTGTTTTTGAGGGTTTATATATGATTTAGTAATTATTATTTTATTCAATGATAAAATTTTATCAGATTAATTCTTTGTTTTGATGTGTTTTTTTATATTTTAATTTACATGTTCATCAAATTTGAATCCTTTTTATAAACAATTTTTCAACAATTGTTTTATCCTTATTGTTTGAAAATGTATAAATGATTTTGATTTACGACCCAAAACTTTTAATGGCATCTCAAAAATGAGAAAATATCTTTTTTTATTACCTTTTGTTTTGTCTCTTTTCCCTTTACAAGTATACAGCAGATCGTTGAATGACAAGTATTTCAACAACAGTAACTTCGCCAAAACAGATAATGTTTCTTTGCATTACAGATTATGGACTACAGATGAGGCTGAACCAAAGGGAAAAATATTGCTGATTCATGGTTTTGGAGGTTCCACTTTTTCATGGGAAAAGATAGCACCAGTGTTAAGCAATAATGGTTATTTTGTTGTGGCTGTGGATGTACCACCATTTGGTTTCAGTCAAAAAAGAAGTAACCTGAACGGTTCCATTGGGGCAAGGGCAGAACTGGTCAATGACTTTATAAAATATCTTGATGCGGAAACCAATTGGCACCTGGTGGGGCATTCAATGGGAGGATCGATTGCTGTAGCAATGGCATTGCAGAACCCAAAACAATTTCTCACGCTGAATTTAACAGCACCTGCCCTGTTTGATTCACTTGTTCCGGGTGAGTATAACCTCCCCTTTTTGTTAAAAATCCCTGGTATCGCATCTTTTGCAGGCAATGTCGCTCAGGAATGGTTTATAACCCAGCGTCAAATACAGTTGATGCTGCAATCAGCCTATGGTGAAGAACCTTCAAATGAACAAATAGAGCAATACTACAAACCACTCAGTATGGAAGGAAACTCTCGTGCGATACTCAACAATGCCCGCAGGGCAAATGAACCCGGAAAACTAAAAATTGGAAATCTTCATTTACCTGTTTTGGCGATTTGGGGTGAGAAAGATACATGGGTACCTTTTGCAGAAAGTAAAGAATTACTCGAACTTATCCCTTCTTATGAATTAGAGATTATTCCCAATGCAGGGCATAATCCCATGGAAACGCACCAGGAGATATATTTGCAAACCTACCTTGAATATCTTGATGATTGGGAAAAACGGCGGGATAATTAATCAGCAATACTTAACTTATTCGAACAAGAAAGAGATCATAATGATCTTTGAGTTTAAGCGATCAATGGAATTGGAAAACATAGAATTTTCTCTTTCCAGCATGTCGCGCATCCCAAAAGAGGTTTTTATTTCAGTGGAGAACTTGAAATAGTAGAAATAATAATCAAAACCCACACCTAATTCATAAAAAAAATCATGCTTTGATATGCTTGCGATCAGTTCATTTTCAATGTCTTCTTTATCTTCTATCGACGCCAGATCATAACTATATTTCACTCCTCCGATTATATAAACACGTGTGTTAAGCATTCTGACTGATTTGTACTTGACATGCAAAGGAAAATCAATAAAAGTGCTTTCAATGGGTGCCGTGCGTCGGATGTTATCGCCATTTTTCCTGCCTTCGTATATAATATTTCTATCCCCAAAAGTTAAGGTAGGAACAAACCTAAGATCAAATTGATTTCCCAGACGCAAATTAGAAACTATGCCAATGTTAAAACCGTTTTCGGGTTGAGTGGTTACTGAATATAAGGTGTCAAATTCAGGACTACCATCCATCCCGGAAAACTGAACCCCTTCGAGATTTTCTATGGGTTTAAGAGCAAAATCCAGTTTGTTGAAACCCAGAGAAAATCCGAAATGATAAGGCTTTTGGTCATGATAAGGTAGATTCTCGGGTTTGAAGGATTTTTGAATTTGTGCACAGGCAAAAAACGGCAATAGCACAAAAAAGGAAAGTATTAATAGCGAAACTCTGAAAATGCTGGAATGAAAGTAGTTCACTGTTTGGAAATTATAAAATATACTTAAAGCGACTGTTTTCCCTTGATTCCTGAAAATACTTTTTAAAACTGTGTATCTGTTGGATTGAAATCCAGAGAAAATCTTTTATAACCAATCTTATTTTTCATTAAACAGTGTCAATGGAAAAAAAGTTGCTTTGACCACAAGAAATTTCATTTTAAAACGCTGCCAAAAAAGTATTATTGCAAAATTTATTTTACACCTTCATACAAATATGTGATACCCATTGAAAGTTTATGAAACTGATTGTTCTGAAAACCTGCCTGTTCCATCCATTCCAAAAAATGATCGCCGTAGGGAAATTTCTTTACGGACTCAGGTAAATATTTGTAGGATTGATAACTACCGCTAAAAACACGACCCCATAGGGGTAAAATAAAATTGAAATACAAATTATACCCTTGTTTTACAGGAAACCTGTCGGGCATTCCAAATTCAAGGATCATGATTACGCCACCAGGTTTGAGCACTCTGTAGATTTCTTTTAATCCTTTCAGCGGTGTTTCAAAGTTTCTAACACCATATGCCACAACAGCTGCATCGAAAGTGTTTGCTTCAAATGGAAGATCTTCGGAATCGGCTTGCTGAAGGGTAATGATATTGTCGAGTTTTTTCCGTTTTAGTTTTTTATCGCCGTAAGCGAGCATAGTTTCGGCAATATCAACTCCTATAATACGTTCGGGGTTGAGCTTTGCCAGCTCTATAGCCAAATCTGCAGTACCCGTGGCTACATCAAGTATAGCAGCAGGTTGATAAGGCGTCAGTTTTTTTCTTAATGTCCGCCTCCAGGAATAATCTATCCCCAAAGATAAAAAATGATTCAGGTAATCATAACGGTGGGCAATGCGGTTAAACATGCCTCTTACATCTTCTTTTTTTGCCATACTTTCTTAAGGAGATAATCTTTTGATTTCCCATGTTTTACCAGTTAGAATATAGAGAAGGCGGTCGTGCATTCTTCCGGGTTGTCCCTGCCAAAACTCAATTTTGATGGGAGTAAGTCTGTAACCTCCCCAAAAATCGGGACGAGGAACGGGTTTCCCTTTAAATTGCTGTTCTGTTTTGCTGTAATTGTCTTTAAGTACTTTTTTATCAAAAATAACAGCGCTTTGGTCTGATGCCCAGGCACTGAGTTGGCTTTCACGCGGACGGGTCTTAAAATACATATCTGACTCATTCTCATGGATTTTTTCAATCTTACCCTCAATTCTTACCTGTCTTTCCAATTCAAGCCACAAAAACAACAAAGACCCAAATGGGTTAGATTCAATCTCCTGAGCTTTCCGGCTATTATAGTTTGAAAAAAACACAAACCCTTTACTATCCAGGTTTTTGAGCAACACAGTGCGCGATGATACCCCCTGGGTAATCGAAACAGTAGAGAGAATCATGGCATTGGGCTCTGGCAAGCCAGAATCTATAGCTATGCCCAACCAATCAGAAAATTGCTTTAACGGATCAGGGTGCATCTTTTCTAACTCCAAAGACTTGCCCCGGTAGTTTTTCCTGAATTGATAAAGATTTTTCTCTACTTTCATACATTAAAATTTTTCATTTACAGCAATGCAATTGCCTCCCGGAGTAATTCCTGTTTATTTACGGGAACCACACCTACTTTTTCACAAACCAAACCACCTGCCAGATTGGCAAGTGCAGAAGTAAAAGGCAGCGAACAACCTGCCGCAAGGCACATGGCAACAATACTGATAACTGTATCGCCAGCACCCGATACATCTGCTATAGAACGAATATGTGCTTTCACAGAACCGGTGTTGTATTGATGATTTCCGGTTTGTTCACTGTAAAAAACTCCTTTTTCTGATAAAGTGGCAAGCACCATTTGCACGCCCAGTTTTTGCTGAAGTAACTGTATTTGGGCTGCCAGCTTTTCTGTTGTATCTAATGATTGATCGGTTTTCAAACCTTCGTGCAATTCTTTCAGATTAGGTTTTAACAATGTTACCCCTTTATAGTTCATGAAATTCCTTTTTTTGGGGTCTACCACAACGGGTATGTTTTGATCTCGTGAAAGATTTACAACTTTGCTGATCAAAAGCGGTGTGATTACCCCTTTGTCATAATCTTCAAAAAGAATAGCATCTATTTTTTTTTTGACAACAAGTTGTTCTATTTTTGAAAAAAGATCATAGATTACAGATTCTTCCAATTCCTGAACGGTTTCATGATCTACCCTTAGCATTTGCATATTATTCCCAATAACCCGGTGTTTTGTTGTGGTTATTCTGCCCGGCACCGTTATGATAGCAGAAGTATCCAAACGCTGTTTTCCCATGAGATTCAAAAAGTTATGGCCACTTTCATCATCGCCGATAGATGCGCAAAGCAATGGTTTTGCTCCCAGACTTTGAACATTAAGCGCTACGTTTGCTGCCCCTCCCATGCGGTTCTCACGATGGTGAAGTGCTACTACCGGCACCGGAGCTTCCGGCGATATGCGGTCAACCCTTCCCCATAGATAGGAATCAATCATCACATCCCCTATCACCAGAATATTTTGTTTCTGAAATGCATCAAAAACTTCCCGAATATAATTCTCCTGACTCATATATGTGTAATTTCTTAATTGACTATTGAATATGAGTAATTAATTTCATTTTTTCTATCTGCGAATGAGAGCAGGCAGCAAATATAAAAATCGTGAGATTCAAATGTGAAAATTTGCCTGGTTGTTCATGATTGCCATGATAAAACCTCCATGTGTTATTACACAAAAACATAATAATAATTTAGTAATCAGTGAAATGGGGGTTGCATCATACCAATTTAATTCAATTATTATAGGATGATTAAAAAAATCATGAATTTATTGTTTTCATACTGGCACTATTGGAGCAATTTCAGTGCTTTCTTAATCCTTTGCACTGCCTCAGTGATCAAATCATTTGAAGTGGCATAGGATATTCTTATACAACCCGGAGCGCCAAAAGCATTTCCAGGCACAACAGCTACATGGGCATTGTTCAGCAGATACATAGACAAATCTCCTGCATTTTTAATAACGTTTTTCCCATCAGATTTTCCAAAATAGTAACTCACCTCCGGAAAAATATAAAATGCCCCCTGAGGAACATTGGTTTTAATGCCGGGTATATCTTTTATCAAATCAAGGATAAGATCTCTTCTTTCCCTGAATTTGTTGAGCATTTCCAAAGAGGGTTTCATCTCCATTGCTTTTTCGGCTGCTTTTTGTGTAATAGAACAGGTGGCCGAGGTAAATTGACCCTGCAACTTAGTGGCTGCTTTTGCCAAAGCAGGGTGTGCTGCCATATACCCTAATCGCCATCCGGTCATGGCAAAACCTTTTGAAACTCCATTGATAATAACCACCCGGTCCTTTATGTAACTAAATTGTGCAATGCTTTCATGATTTCCACTAAAATTGATCAACTCATAAATCTCATCAGATATAACATAAACATGTGGATACTTTTTAAACACCTGCGCCAGGGCTTCAAGCTCTTTTTTGGTATACAGTGAACCGGACGGATTGCAAGGGCTGGAAAAAATGAAAACCTTTGTTTTTTGGCTGATGGCTGCCTCCAGTTGCTCAGGTGTAATTTTAAAATCTTGCCCAATACCCGTTTCCAGAAAATGTGGTTTGCCCTCAGCAAAAGTTACCATTTGAACATAACTAACCCAGAAAGGAACAGGAATAATTACCTCATCGCCAGGATTTACAAGACACAAAACCGCATTCATCAACGCCTGTTTGGCACCCGTACTTACAACAATATCATCAGGTGAATAATCCAGTTGATTATCTCTTTTTAATTTTTTGGAAATTGCAATTCTCAATTCCTGATATCCATTTACAGCGGTATAGAAAGAGAAATTTTTATCGATAGCATCTTTGGCAGCGGATTTTATTTCTTCAGGTGTGAAAAAATCAGGTTCTCCCAAACTCAGATTAATCACATCATATCCTTTTGAGGTTAACTCCCTGCTTTTTCTTGACATGGCAATGGTTTCCGATTCTGCCATATTCGTAATTCTTTCCGATAGTTTCACAGTCATTTATTTTTTAATTTATAGGATGTATTTCAATGAGATAATAAGATTTCTACCATAATGTCAGCGCTACGCGCTTTGCTCTTTGGCCAATAATCATGCTCGTGTGTGTTTTAAGCCAATCATGGAGGTTTCATCTGTTTATAATTTGATTAAATAGGTCAGATGGAGCTCGCTAACAGTCTGACTGCATGCTTTACATGCCGCGCATTATAATCATGTGCGTGTGTGTCAAAATTTTTGTCATGGCTCGGTTCACCATACTTCAAAATTCCAGTTTTATTATGATAAAAACTGACAAGGCTTTTCGGACGGCAAATATATGAAATATACCTGATAAAAAATTGATCATTTGATAATCATTGATATAGCAAAAACCTTAAAATCATATCCGGCAAATAAATTCAAACCATCTGATCAACGAAATGGTTCAATTGAAAGAAATCCGGGGTTAGAAAAATCCAGGTATTGATCTCTATACATACTTTTACTCGTCTGACGACTTTGAATGCTCAAAAAAGTGGAATAAACAAAAGAGCGTGACAAAAATTTGTTTTTTTTACTTTTTGCTGTTTTGAGAAATTACAATCATCCGTGTGTTTGTCAATAATAAGATCATGGTTCGGTTCATCAAACATATTGTCAGAAAAGTGTCTGACAAAAATTCGGGAAAAATTGTTTTTTTTAATTTTTTATTTTTCTTTTCACTTTCAAGCAAATAGTACTGATCTACAATACTTGTTTTGTGCTACACAAAATAATTTGTAAACATTTGCAATGCATGAGGAGAAATGATCGTTATTACTTTTAACTTTACCCCAAAAAGTCATGGAAACAATTTTCAAAACCCTTCAATTTACTATACCTTCTGTTGTGGTTTTTATCACAGCATGGATGATCCTGAAAGAATTTTTCAAAAAAGAAAACGAAAACCGTCGTTTTACTCTTTTACAGGAAAAACAAAAATTATCATTCCCGGTTCGGTTACAGGCTTATGAAAGAACTGTACTTTTCCTGGAGAGAATATCTCCCGGAAATCTGATCATGCGTATCAACAAACCCAATCTGACGGTCAAACAGTTTCAGCAATTATTAATTCAAACCATTCGGGAAGAATACGACCATAACTTGTCGCAACAGCTTTACATCTCACCCGAGGCATGGGATAAGGTGAAAAATGCCAAGGAGGAATTGATACAGCAAATAAATATTTCGGCAGGAAAGTTAGATGAAAAAGCATCCGCTACCGATCTCAGCAAAGCGGTTCTTGAATTGAGCATTACAAAACTATCAACACGCAAAGCACTTGATTTTGTAAAAGCAGAGGCGAGAAAATTTTTATAAAAGCCTGAGATGATTTTTTTTTTAGATATTAGAAGATACTACCTGATTGAAGAATTAATATGCGAAACACCCACTAAACTATCGAAAAAATCTCCTGGCTTCCGGTGGTAAATGTAGATAGAATAATTGTTTTCAGTAAAAGAATGGCTCCCTTCAAATTTGGTTAGGTCTGCCGTTTCTTCTCCATCTTCAAGAAAACCATACATATAATCATAAAATCCTTGCTTGAGTAACAAGGAAAGCTCATAGCCCGAGCGCTGATAATTGTATTTCATTTTATTGAGATCAGTAAAATTCCAGCTTGTAAGATCACCCATTACATAAACATTACCATCAGCAAGGGGTTTGGAAAGTTCAAGAAAAAAATCAACATATGCATAATCGCTTTCCAAGAAATCATTATCGTAATCCTCTGTTTTGATCAGAAATTGCCCGTTTATATCTTCTCTGCTGGTATATTGAAGAAATTGCCTGCTTTGATCTTCTGAAAGTTCTACCAACCACCCTTCTCTACCTGTGGTGATACTTTGAACATTCAGACTTCGGTATCGTAAACTTTTTATATCGAAGCTTCTGAATTCGTTGACACCCCTGAATAAGTTTTCATTCTCGTAATCATAGATCAATTCATTTCCCTGCACCAACCGGGGTTCAAGATCAAAAATAGCATTATCCCATCTTCCGTTTTGTGTAATCACCACCCTAAGGTCGCGGTAAGGATTTGAAACACTGTAGCCCGAAGTATTGATCGTAAAATCAATTTCCTGATGAGTTTTTCTCTGATTCAGATTGGTTGCCTGTTTCACTTCGGCATTAGCGGTAAGATGCCTTTCAAAAACCATAAATCTTTGGGTAAGCACCACATCATCGGGGTCTCCATCAATGAAAATTTTCAATATATAATTTCCACTGATAAGTGGTTTCATATTCGGATTTGGAATCTCAAGATGATAATGCGTATAAGGCATCCTGGTGTTTACCGAAAAACTGTAATCTTCAATCCGATCTTCATAAAACCCCTCAATATACTCATATTGCTGAAGATCGGAGGGTTTCCACATGGCATTGCAATGTATGATGGTATAAGCATAATTTTTAAAGTCCGCATCCATATCATCAAAACGTAAAACCAATTTTTCTAAAGAATTCATCTCTATTATTGGTGGTGATAATTCCCAGTTTTTACGGTTAAACAAAACACTTTTTATGTTGTTTTGATAAACAAAATCACCATATTTCATAAAGTTCTTTTGGTAATAATCCTCATCTGGCGGTTGATTTAGAATGTTTTCATGCTCTGATTCATTCTCTTTACTTAATGAAGAAAATTTTCCATTATCGCCGGTTTTTCCCGGATTTGTAATCATAAAAAAAACAAAAAACAACAGGATGACATTCAGTGGGATGCCTTGAGTTGTTTTTTTTCCTAAAAGTAAAAGAAAGTTATTAAAGAAATAATGTTGATAATGCTTCATCACTTATACATAGTTAATTATGTTTATATTTCAATAAATTAAACGAAATTCAGAAGGTAAAAATATTTCAAAGATGTAAAAATATCCATAAATTTGCTCTAAAAATAATTTTATATAAGTAAAAAAGAAATGTCAAAGGTAATCAAGATTAAAAAAGGGTTGAATATTCCTCTGAAAGGCGAGGCAGAAAAAATTCTTAATGATGCCCCCCGTTCTTCTCATTATGCTGTTTTTCCTATTGATTTTCATGGACTAACACCAAAAATGATGGTCAAAGAAGGAGAAAAAGTAAAAGCAGGTTCCCCTTTGTTTTTCGATAAGTACAATGAAAAAATCATTTACACCTCTCCTGTGAGTGGTACATTTAAGATTTTGGTCAGGGGAGAAAAAAGACGGATTTTGCGGATAGTGATCGAAGCAGACCCTGAGGATAGTTATCTGGATTTTGGTGCAGCAGAACCTGGTTTATTAAGCAGAGAAAAAATTGTGGAAAAAATTCTTCAAAGTGGATTGTGGCCCTCTGTTCGCCAAAGACCTTATTCTATTGTTGCCAATCCTGATGAAAAACCCAAAGCCATTTTTGTTTCTGCCTTCGACTCTTCTCCATTAGCACCTGACATGGATTTTATAGTCAATGGACAGGAAGATGATTTTCAAAAAGGATTGGATGTGCTCGCCCAACTAACAGAAGGAGAAGTACACCTGGGAATACATGCTGAAAAGACAAAAAATAAAGCATTTATTAATGCTGAAAATGTGAAAATCCACTCTTTTAAAGGACCTCATCCATCAGGAAATGTAGGAATTCAGATTCATCATATCTCACCCATTAATAAAGGAGACCTGGTATGGTATATTGGCATACAACACCTTATTATGCTCGGTCGGTTATTTTCAAAAGGTATTTATGATGCCCGGAAAAAAATTGCCCTTGCCGGATCAGAGGTTTTAAATCCCAGATACTACAATGTTACAAATGGTGCTTCTGTAAAAGATATTGTTCAAAACAATGTAAGAAAAGAGGAAGGTCTGCATCCACGTTTTATCAGCGGAACAGCACTTACGGGCACCAAACTGGAAGAAAATGATTTCCTGAGGTTTTATGACGATATGATAACAATCCTTCCTGAAGGCGATCAACCTGAACTGTTTGGATGGATAGCACCCAATTTCGACAAATTCAGTGTGTCCCCTACCTTTCCCTCATCTCTCATCCCTGGTCAAAAATTTCGACACAATACAAATATCAGAAGTGGGGAAAGACCATTTGTGATTACAGGATTGTATGAAAAAGTATTACCCATGGATATAATGCCAATGCAATTATTAAAATCTATCATGATTAACGATATTGATATGATGGAAAAATTAGGTATTTATGAAGTAGCACCCGAAGACTTTGCCCTGTGTGAATATGTTTGTCCTTCAAAAATAGAGATACAGGAATGTATCAGAGAGGGACTCGACACCATGAGACAAGAATTTGCGTGATCTGTTTCGCATCATTATTGATAACCCATTACAAATGCAAAAGCATTGATAAACTTTAAAAGCATTAGAAATTGAAAGCATTGATAAATTTTGTTGAAGAAAAAGTAAAACCCAATTTTGAAAAGGGTGGACGATTTGAGAAACTCTACCGTACCTTCGAAGCCTTCGAAACATTTCTGTATGTGCGCGGAGATGTTACCAGAAAAGGCGCCCATATAAGAGATGCTATGGATATGAAACGTACCATGGTGCATGTAATCATTGCCCTGATACCCACCCTTCTTTTTGGTATCTGGAATGTAGGTTTTCAGCATTACAAAGCATTGGGACTTGAAGTTTCTTTTATGGATCAGGTGGTTTTCGGGCTCATAAAGGTTCTACCCATTGTCATTGTAAGTTACATTTCAGGATTGGTAGTAGAATTTATTTTCGCTACAGTAAAAGACCACGAAGTAAATGAAGGATTCCTGGTATCGGGTATGTTGATACCATTGGTTTTACCCGTAACCATCCCGCTATGGATGGTAGCAGTTGCCACTATCTTTGCAGTTGTAATTGGTAAAGAGGTATTTGGCGGAACTGGTATGAACATTCTAAACCCTGCTCTGCTGGCGCGTGCATTTCTGTTTTTCGCCTATCCTTCTTATCTCTCAGGTGAGGTCTGGATAGATACAACACTGCAGGAAGGGCAACAACTCGTTGATGGATTTTCAGGCGCAACTGCCCTGGCCATTATGGCATCAGGAGAAGGTACATTGTTCAGCGATTATGATATGTTTATGGGATTTATACCAGGTTCGATTGGTGAAACCTCTATGGTGGCAATACTTTTGGGCGCAGCCATTCTTATCATCACAGGTGTGGGGAGTCTGAAAATAATGGCATCTGTATTTGCAGGTGGTATGTTTATGGGGTTGATATTAAATGCCTTTGCCATTAATGATTTTATGGCCATGCCTGCTTACAAGCATCTGATTATGGGCGGATTTGCCTTTGGTGCAGTATATATGGCCACCGATCCGGTTTCAGCTTCGCAAACGGAAATGGGAAAATATATTTATGGTGCCCTCATAGGCATACTTACTGTTCTTATCAGGGTAGTAAACCCTGCTTATCCTGAAGGAATGATGCTTGCCATCTTGTTTATGAATGTGTTTGCTCCGCTTATCGATCATTATGTAGTGCAAAGCAATATAAAAAGACGGTTGCGACGCATGCAAAATATAAAACTACAAAGCAATACAAAAATCACTACTTAAAATTAACCGAAATGAGTAATAAATATGTGTTTATGTATGCATCTGTAATGGTGATTGTTGTGGCAATTGTGTTGTCCGCTACATCAACATTACTAAATCCTATGCAACAAAAAAATATGCAGATAGAAAAGATGCAAAACATCCTTTCCACCATCGAAATCGATGCCAGTAAATCAGAAGCAATTGAAATGTTTGATCGCTACATTACAACTACCAAAGTATTGAATAACAAGGGAGAAGAAGTTGAAGGCGATGCTTTTGAGATAGACCTGAAAGAAGAAAACCGAAAGCCGGCCGATCAAAGAAAACTACCGATATACATTGCAGATGTAGAAGGTGAAAATTTTTACATAGTACCCGTAAGAGGTACAGGCTTGTGGGGCCCGATATGGGGTTATCTCAGTTTTAGAGGCGACCTGACAACCATCGCAGGTGCTAATTTTGACCATGCAAGCGAAACCCCCGGACTGGGTGCTGAAATTGGCGATAGACCATTTGAAGTACAATTTACAGGTAAAAGAATATTTGATGAGCAGGGAAATTTTAATCCACCGGTAGTTGTAAAAGGGGATGCACCCGATGATGATCCTTATGCCGTTGATGGAATCAGTGGCGGAACTATTACATCTAACGGTGTTACAGATATGCTAAGAAATGGTTTAAAAGTTTATGAACCCTATTTTAAAAAACAAAAGATATCCATGCTATGAGTGATACACAAGAAAATAAACCCAAAGAAAAACTATTATCAGCAAAGAATAAAAAGTTACTCAGCGACCCCATAGGTAAAGACAATCCTATCACTGTGCAGGTGCTGGGAATCTGCTCTGTTCTGGCTATTACAGTGCAGTTAAAAGCTTCATTGGTTATGGCCATTTCAGTCGTAGCTGTAATGGGACTTTCCAACGTTATTATTTCGCTGCTCCGTCATGGAATACCCCCACGTATCAGAATTATTGTACAATTAACGGTAATTGCCTCGCTGGTAATCCTTGTAGACCAGGTATTAAAAGCCTTTGTTTATGATGTAAGCCGGCAACTATCAGTTTTTGTAGGCTTGATCATTACCAACTGTATCATCATGGGTCGTTTGGAAGCTTTTGCTTTGAGCAATAAAGTATGGCCTTCTTTTTTAGATGGTATTGGTAATGCTGCCGGATATGGATCCATTCTGTTGCTCGTGGCAGCCATAAGAGAATTGTTAGGTTCAGGAAAATTAATGGGATACCAGGTAGTACCCAATTTTATGTATGATATCGGATATGTTGATAATGGTTTGATGATTCTTCCACCTATGGCTCTCATTACTGTGGGAGTAATCATATGGATTCAAAGGTATAAAAACCGCGAACTTGTGGATGTAAGTTAAGATCATCAACACTATAAACAAACCAATTCAATATAAATCAAAAAAGAATTATAATGGAAGAGTATTTAAATATTTTCGTAAAATCAATTTTTATTGACAACATGATTTTTGCCTACTTTTTAGGCATGTGTTCTTATCTGGCTGTATCGCGAACTGTTGAAACATCAGTAGGGCTTGGTCTGGCAGTGATTTTCGTTCTAGGAATAACTGTGCCTGTTAACTATCTGCTTGAAAACTTTATTTTGGGCAGTGGTGCCTTAACCTGGATATCGCCGCAGTTTGCAAATGTTGATCTTAGTTTTCTCACCTTCATCATGTTTATTGCCATTATTGCGGCTATGGTTCAGTTGGTAGAAATGATTATTGAAAAATTCAGTCCTACATTATATAGTTCGCTTGGTATCTTTCTGCCGCTTATTGCTGTAAACTGTGCTATACTGGGAGGCTCACTATTTATGCAAGAGAGAAACTATGCCAACTTGGGTGAAGCCGTTTCCTTTGGTTTAGGAAGCGGAGTTGGTTGGTTTATAGCCATTGCCGGTATTGCTGCTATTCGCGAAAAAATCAGATATTCAAATGTTCCTGCTCCGCTGCGTGGACTTGGTATTACTTATATCATTACCGGACTGATGGGAATTGCCTTTATGAGTTTCATGGGAATTGAACTTTAATTTATTAACTTAAAGAAAATTTATCATGCTTTTTCTGCTAAGTAACAACATGTGGGTGATAACCCTCAGTGTTGTGATGTTTTTAGGAATTATGCTATTGCTGGTTGGTGTTTTATTATACGCACGACATAAACTTGTTCCCAGCGGACCCGTTAAAATCACTATAAATGAAGATAAAGAAATAGAAGCAAATTCGGGAAGCACACTGCTTTCCACTCTCTCTGAGCAAGGGATATACCTTCCCAGTGCATGTGGCGGAGGCGGCACCTGTGCTATGTGCAAATGCCAGATATTTGAAGGTGCTGGAGATATACTCCCCACGGAAGTGGGTTATTTTAGCCGCAAGGAAATACAGGAAAAATGGAGATTATCTTGCCAGGTAAAAGTAAAACAAGACCTGAAAATACAAGTGCCTAAAGAGATATTTGGTATTAAAAAATGGGAATGCGAGGTAGTTTCCAATAAAAATGTGGCAACTTTCATCAAAGAATTTGTTGTAAGACTCCCTGAAGGTGAAAACCTTGAATTCCAGTCGGGAGGATATATTCAGATTGATGTACCGGAATGCGAAGTAGATTTTAGTAAAGATATTGAAGTAGAAGGCGAATTCCGCGAAGATTGGGATAAACTAAATATGTGGGATTTGAAAATGAAAAACCCTGAACCCATTTTCCGCGCCTATTCTATGGCCAATCACCCGGCAGAAGGAAATATCATCAAACTAAATGTACGTATTGCCACACCCCCATGGGACAGAGAGAAAAACCAGTTTATGAAGGTGAACCCCGGAATCTGTTCTTCTTATATTTTTTCCCGTAAACCCGGCGATAAAGTAACCATTTCCGGTCCTTATGGCGATTTTTTCATCAAACCCACAGAAAGAGAAATGGTATACATTGGTGGCGGGGCAGGAATGGCGCCTTTGCGCTCACACATTTTTCATCTTTTCCATACCCTGAAATCCAATAGAAAGGTTTCTTATTGGTACGGTGCACGCTCAAAAAGAGAAGTTTTTTATGAAGATGAATTCAGAAAGATAGAACAAGAATTTCCTAATTTTAAATTTCATATCGCACTTTCTGAACCGCTACCTGAAGATAACTGGGATGGATATACCGGCTTTATCCACCAGGTGGCTCTTGATAATTATCTTAGCAAACACGAAGAACCTGAAGAAGTAGAATATTATCTTTGCGGGCCACCCATCATGAACGAATCGGTACTTAAAATGCTCGATAACCTTGGTGTTCCCGAAGAAAATATTGATTTAGACGACTTCGGAGGATAAAATAATACGACCCCGGGCGAAATGCCCGGGGTTTTTTATCTAATTTTGCTCCTTATGGAAAAATTAGCAAATTCCCAGGCTCGTAAGGTTATTTTAATTGGGTTTATTGTCAATCTTGTTCTTACACTTATCAAGATTATTACCGGAATTTTGGCCAAAAGCACTGCAATGATTGCCGATGGGATTCATTCTATCAGCGATTTTGCAACCGACCTGGTAGTATTGGGAAGTTTATCTGTGGCAGGCAGACCCCGAGACCATAATCACAAATACGGACACGGTAAGGTAGAAACACTTGCCACAGCTTTTGTGGGCATAGTGCTGATAATGGTCGGTTCCGGATTACTTTACAGTGGACTTTCTAAAATATATTATGTTTATCAGGGAAATATACTGGAACAACCCGGAATGGCTGCCTTATACGCCTCCATCGGATCGGTAATTGTCAAAGAACTGCTTTACAGATATACACTAAAAACAGGTAAAAAAACAAATAGTCAGGCAGTAATAGCCAATGCCTGGCATCATCGAAGCGATGTGTATTCTTCTTTAGGAACTTTTGCGGGTATTGCTGGGGCTATTTTTCTGGGAAACAAATGGGTTATTCTCGATCCTCTTGCAGCACTAATCGTTTCATTCTTTATCTTTAAAGTTGCCTTTACCATTACACGCGACACATTGCTTGAACTCATTGAAACATCTCTATCTCAAGAAAAAGAATCAGAAATCTTAAATATTGCCCATGAGGTTGATGGAGTGCACTTTCCACATGAACTCAAAACAAGAAAAATTGGAAATCATATTGCCATTGATATTCATATAAAAGTTGAAAATCATCTGAACATCGAACAGGCTCACGATATTGCTACTGACCTTGAAAAATCACTGAGAAGAAAATATGGAGAAGAAACCCATATTTCAGTTCATACCGAACCTTTACACACTCAAAATAACGATGAAAAACATGCATAAAATATTATTTATCATTGGAGTATCTCTTTTGCTGAATGCCAGTTGTGGAAACCGGCAAAAGGAGATGCAACTCGTAATTCTGAAAGGGGAAGTTTTTGGTACTTACTACACCATTTCTTATTATGATAAACAGGGAACTAATTATGAACCTGAAATTGAATCTTTTTTTGATTCATTTAATGAATCGCTATCCTATTACGTACCTAATTCTGTAATATCAAAAATTAACCGAAATGAGACAAATGAGGCAGATGAATATTTTTTATCTGTCCTGGAAAAAAGTATCGCTATTGCCGAAAAAACCAACGGTGCTTTCGATCCTACCGTTTCTCCTCTTGTCAATGCATGGGGATTTGGTTTTGAAAACCGCCAAAATATGGATCAGGTCAGGATCGATAGCATGCTCAGTATAACAGGTTATGAAAAGGTAAGGATAGAAGGGAATAAGGTTATCAAAGAAATTCCTGAAATACAGTTCGATTTCAATGCTATTGCTAAAGGATACGCTTCAGATCTGGCAGGTAAGATTTTAGAAGAAAAAGGAGTGCAAACATATATGGTTGAAATTGGAGGCGACCTGGTAGCAAAAGGGCTAAAACCTGATGGGTCTAAATGGCGTATCGGACTGGAAAAACCAGCTGAAGATAGGTACGCACAACAGGAATGGGAATACCTGGTGAAAGTAACAGACCAGGCGCTGGCAACCTCTGGTAGTTACCGCAAATACTACGAAGAAGGAGGCCAACGGTTTTCGCACACCATTGATCCGAAAACAGGAAAACCTGTAAAACATAACTTGCTTAGTGCATCAGTATTTGCTGAAACTTGTATGGAAGCAGATGCTTATGCTACTGCTTTTATGGTAATGGGACTGGAAAAAGCTACTGAATTTGTTGAAAACACAGATAATCTGAAAGCATTTTTCATTTTTTCAAATCCTGAAGGTGAGTATGATACCAGAATAGTAGGAGATCTGGAAATTATACCAAGAA
Source organism: uncultured Bacteroidales bacterium (assembly GCA_964410015.1). Classification (GTDB taxonomy): domain Bacteria; phylum Bacteroidota; class Bacteroidia; order Bacteroidales; family UBA7960; genus SKVR01. The sequence continues at coordinate 27,305 of CAYPFV010000003.1, read as the reverse complement.
GTGAACTATAAATCAGATAGCCAAAATCATCTATTTTGGTATAATTTAATTTGTTCCAGCAAGAAAACACAAAAAACAAGTGTTTTCTTGCTGGAACTAATTATCCATTTTTTATCCCTGCCTTGTCGTGCAACCAGGTTTATAAACAGTTATCTTGGCCCGAATGTTTGCTTGCAAACGCAAACATTTCAAACGAAGCAATGTTAACTTAAATACCCACTTTTAATCATGGGATGTTGAATTTAAATTGTCCCACAGGTGCATAAAAATCATAAACGAACAAAAAATATGATCACTGTAAAGCAACTCAATGAAATATGCCGCAATACAATGGTAGACCTTCTGGGTATTGAATTTACCGAATCCGGAGAAGATTTTCTGAAAGCAAAAATGCCTGTTGATCAACGTACCTTACAACCCATGGGCATTTTACACGGTGGTGCCAGTTTGGCTTTGGCAGAAACAATTGGTGGGGCAGCTTCTTACAACCTGGTAGACCTTTCTAAATACATTGTGGTGGGAATGCAGCTCAATGCCAATCATATTGGTTCGGTTTCATCTGGATTTGTCTACGCCCATGCCTCTTTATTGCACAAAGGAACAAAAACACACGTTTGGGATATAACCATAACCGATGAAACAGGTAGAAAAATATCGGTGAGCAGGATTACCAATATGATTATTGAAAAAACAAGTTAAGAATTACTATTTGCACAATATTCATGGAAGCATTAATTTCAGAACAAAAAAGTTTAGACGAATTTTATAAGATAGCAATGGCAAAGGGGTTTTCTTTTGTAACCTGGCGAAGTCCGCAAAAAAGCAGACCCACAACTTTGCTGCAATGGAAAACACAACCAGAAATAATTAAGAATATTCATGAGGTTGAAGATAAAAAAGGATTCATCTTCGCCCCTTTCGATAATCATGAACGCCATCCCATCCGGTTTATTAAACCAGAAAAAATTATTCATGACACAAAAGATATGGATCTTTTAAAAGAGATGGATCTTTCAAAATATCCAGAGGTAAGAAAAATTGATAAAATCGAAAATCATAGAGATATAACCAACCCAACCGATTTTTTTCAAAATGTGAAATCCATAAAAAAAATTATTCATCATAGTTCGCTGGATAAGCTAGTGCTTTCACATTTATCGCGAACAAGGGTTAGTGAAAATTTCTCACCTTCGGGCTTTTTTCAGGCACTCAATAAATCTTATCCTCACGCATTTGTTTACATGCTTTACACTCATGAATCAGGTTTATGGTTTGGTGCAACTCCCGAACCACTATTGATCATAGAAAATGGTACCGCCAGCACCGTTTCTCTGGCAGGAACACGCCCTTACCTGAAAGGTCAGACCCAAAAACCATGGCATGATAAAGAACTGGACGAACAGGAAATTGTTACCAATTATATAGAAAAAGTTTTACAAAATAATGAGATTGATAATTACATAAAAAAAGGACCATTTACTTGCAAAGCGGCAAATATTGAACATCTGAAATCAACTTTTTCTTTTCCTGCTTCACAATTAAACGAAAAACTATCGGCATTTATCAACGACCTTCACCCCACACCATCGGTATGTGGTTTACCCAAGGATATCGCTAAAGAATGGATTAGCAAACTGGAAAAGCATGAAAGAGAGTATTATACAGGTTATCTGGGGCCTGTAAACCTCGAAAATGAATGGAAACTTTTTGTAAACCTCCGGTGCATGAAAATAATAGATGGTTTTCATAATTATTACGTGGGCGCAGGCATAACTGCTGGATCAAGCCCTCAAAAAGAATGGGAAGAAACCCTCTCGAAGAAAAAAACACTGGAATCCATCATAGAATCATTAAATACACCCTGATTATGCACAGCAGCAGAAGGGGAATAAGCGAATTGCCTTTTATCCTGAAACAAAATGGTGTTCATCATGCTGTTATTTCGCCCGGATCGCGCAATGCACCGCTTGTTATGTCTCTTACTCAAAACAATTTAATCCATTGCAAAAGTATTACCGACGAAAGAAGTGCCGGTTATTTTGCCCTGGGAATGGCGCAGCAATTACGCCAACCTGTTGCCATTGTGTGTACCTCGGGTACTGCAGTTCTTAATTATGCCCCTGCTCTTGCCGAAGCACTATATGCCCATATTCCGCTTATTGCCATTACAGCCGACCGACCACCGGAATGGATAGACCAAAACGACGGGCAAACCATCAGACAAAATAATGTTTTTGACCAGGTGGTCAGAAAATCATTTCAATTGCCTGTGGAAACTGCACATGACAATGATTTATGGTTGTTCAGAAGAACACTGGCAGAAGCATTACAAGCAGCCACACAAAACTTGTTCGCCCCTGTTCACATCAATGTACCGCTTCGTGAACCTCTCTATGATCCATTACCAAAACCACTGAACTTACATCATTCCATAAAAACCACTCAACCCTCATTTAATACCAACATTGAAAACCTTACCTCTTTTTCGGAACAATGGAAGACATCTGAAAAAAGACTCATTATTTGTGGGATGTACCAGGAAGAAATTCCACATCATATTCTTCACAATATTGCAGTTGATAAAGAAGCTGTAGTAATAGCTGAAAACATTTCCGGAATTGCCGGCAGTAATTTTATTGATAACCCCGACCGTTTTCTGGCATCATTGAATGAAAGTGAAAGAAAAGATTTTCAACCAGATTTGCTTATTACAATGGGAGGGGCAGTATTGTCGAAAAAACTGAAACAATATTTACGCCTATACAAACCCACGAAACATTGGCACATCAGCCGGTCTTCAAAACTTATTGACACCTTTCAGGCACTATCTGATCTGATAAACCTACCCCCGGTTACTTTTTTTGATCAACTAAAGAGAAACAAAGATAGCTCCAATGACTATGCAGGGAAAGCATTGCAAGCATACCGTAAAAGTTTTGAAAAACATATCCGGTTTTTAAAAACCATCCCTTTTTGCGATTTGTATGTTTTCGATCAAATATGGCAGACACTTCCCGAAAACATCAATCTTCATTTGGCTAACAGTACACCCATAAGGTATTCTCAACTTTTTCCAACACACAGCAATATCCATTATTTCAGCAACCGGGGTGTCTCGGGCATCGATGGATGTGTATCTACGACAACCGGAGCAGCAAGTGTTACAGAAAACCTCAATATTTTATTAACAGGAGACCTTGCTTTTATCTACGATTCCAACGGTTTATGGAACAACCATCTGCCAAATAATCTCAGGATTATTGTTCTGGATAACAATGGTGGAAATATTTTTAAGATCATCGATACAGGTAGTGCCTCAAACAGGGTTAGACAATTTCTGGAAACACCCCATCATGTAGACATTCAAAAACTATGTATGGCATATAACACAGATTACCATCATGCCGGCAACAAAAATGAATTGTCTGAACTTTTACAAGATTTCTTCAAACCAAACTCTCGTCCTGTTGTTCTTCATATAACAACAGATGGAGATCTTTCCGCAAATATATTTAAACAGTATTTTCAACAAATATCATTTAAAAATGAGCACTAAAAGAGATTGGAAAACCCTTAAAGAATATTCAGAGATAAAATTTGAAATTTTTGAAGGCATTGCTAAAATTACAATCAACCGCCCCAGATATTATAATGCTTTTACACCTGATACCATACAGGAAATGAAAGATGCCATGGTGATATGTCGTGAAAATCAGGACATATATGTAGTGGTGATTACTGGTGAAGGAGATAAAGCTTTTTGCAGCGGTGGCGATCAAAACGTAAAAAGCATTGGTGGATATGTAGGAAAAGATGGTGTACCCCGGTTGAATGTGCTGGATTTGCAACGCCAGATACGCTCTCTGCCCAAACCTGTTATTGCCATGGTAAACGGATATGCCATTGGCGGTGGACATGTATTGCATGTTGTTTGCGATCTTACCATTGCCTCCGAAAATGCCATATTCGGTCAGACCGGACCTAAAGTTGGCAGTTTCGACGCAGGATTTGGTTCTTCTTATCTTGCCCGCCATGTAGGGCAAAAAAAAGCACGGGAAATCTGGTTTCTTTGCGATCAGTACACTGCCGAAGAGGCACGTGAGATGGGTATGGTCAATAAAGTGGTACCTTTTGATCAACTGGAAGATACTACCGTGGAATGGAGTAAAAAAATGATGCAGAGAAGCCCACTTGCTTTACGTATGATTAAGATGGGGCTGAATGCCGAACTCGACGGGCAGGCTGGTGTGCAGGAGTTGGCCGGCAATGCCACATTGCTTTACTACCTCACAGAAGAAGCACAGGAAGGAAAAAATGCATTCCTGGAAAAAAGAGCCCCGGACTTTAAAAAATACCCGAAGTTTCCCTGATCAAAGCATCTGAAACAGATAGATTTATAAACGGTATTTGCATGATGAAATAAACCTAAACTGGTATCTATTGTAATTACCTGGCAAAATCAAAACCCTGACAATTTCCACCAAAATGAACCAAATTAAAGCATGGATAGAAGCTGCCAGACTTAAAACGCTGCCCCTTGCATTGTCGAGCCCCCTTTTGGGGAGTTTCTTTGCTTATGCTCATGGTTCTTTTCATTGGATAGTTCTGATCCTGGCGATTCTGACCACACTTTTCCTACAGATCTTATCTAACCTTGCCAACGATTATGGTGATTTTAAAAGTGGGGCCGACAGTATGGAAAGAGTTGGCCCGCGCCGGTTGGTTCAAAGTGGAATGATCTCCCCTAAACATATGAAAAAAGGAATTATCCTTACAGTGATGCTGGCACTAATTTCTGGATTGATGCTTATATATTTCGGTTTGCGTGGACAAGATATGAAAACAATATTTGTTTTTATTGGTATCGGTCTTGCCGCCATCATAGCAGCCATTACCTATACGGTGGGTAAAAATCCTTACGGATACAGAGGATTGGGAGATATTTCCGTGTTTTTATTCTTTGGTCTTATTGGTGTATTAGGTACGTATTTTCTGCATACCGGACTTCTGAAACCCTGGCTGATCCTACCTGCAGCTTCCATCGGGCTGTTGAGCGCAGGGGTGCTTAATCTCAATAATTTGCGCGATTATGAAAGCGATAAAAAAGCTCAAAAGAATACTATGGTAGTTTGGATGGGCAGCCAAAAAGCAAAATACTATCACCTGGCACTGGTTGGTGGCTCGGTTGTTTTAGGTACACTGTATGTAATTTTTAATTACCAGTCAAACTACCAGTTTCTGTTTATCCTTACACTACCCCTGCTCATTCAAAACATTGTAGCGGTTTTTCGTCATACTCACCCTATGCAACTCTACCCCGAACTGAAAAGACTTGCCCTTTCCACCCTCGCCTATGCCTTATTCTTTGGGTTGGGTGAAGTGATATGATCATTGAAAAACAAACAGAACAACAATCAATAATTCTTTTACTACATTTTACAATCGCCAGCCAATATAGATAAAAATAACTTGTTTTTCTGCCGGGATCTTCTTACAATTCTACCATCTCTTTCCGATAAATAATTTTTTTATTGGGAATATCATAAATTTCCATTACCGGTGTATTGGGGTTTAATCCTTTTTGTTGAATAAATCGTGTCATAGCAGGGTACACTTTCATAACCCCAACCATGAAAGATAGTTGTCCACGATAGGGAAACTCGGTTACAACAAAATCACCATAAGGTGCGGTCTCTACTTTAAACTCACTCTCGAGCATAGGTTTTTTGTCTGCATGTTCCTCAGGCAAAATACATCCTACATCCGATCTGAGTTCCTCTGTGGTTACTTCAGCAGGATTATCATAATAGATTCCAAAACCTTTAAAAGTTTCTATGTCGTAATCAGAAAGTAAAATCTCATAAATCTCATCTGTAACCATTGCAGTTTGCGAATAATCACCTTTTAAGGATTGGTAAACCAATGTTTCTCCCCCTCCTTGTCTTACTTCAAAATCAATTTTTGAAAAGCCACCATAATACGCGTATATGGCAACCAAAATAAGAATAAGGGAAAGCACGATACCGAAAATAATTTTTGATGTTTTCATGTGTTTATTTTAAATTTTTTCAAAAATACAGAATTGTTTCATCTGTTTATAATTTGATTAATTCGGTCAGATGGAACATCCAATTTAATCATCCTCGTGTGTGTTTAATCTTTAATCATGGATGTTTCATCTGTTCATAATTTGATTAAATCGGTCAGATGGAGCTCACCAAAACTCCGGTTTTTTTTTTACTATGCTGCGAAATCTAATCATTCGCGTGTGTGTGTCAAAATTTTTGTCATGGCTCGGTGCATAAATAAAAAAAACATTCAGGCAAATCGAAAACCAGGATTGTCAAAACAATATTTCAATATGTAAAAATGACCACATATACCTATTATTAACTTTTACTCTTATAAGTCACCTCCCTTCATTTGCAAATAATTGAAAGAAAATCTTCAACTTTTCAAATATGAACAAAACATTTATGATAAAAATCTCAATCGAAAAAAGTAATGAATAGTAGTCTTTGAAAGTTTTGGATATTGAAATGTACTACAAAAATACATTATCCTGGTATATGAAATATTTTTCAAAAAAACATTTTGATTAAGATTGAAAAACCATACTTTTGACACAAAATAAAATACGCACCCCTTTTAATTTTGTTGAGATGAACACGAAGATTTTATTTTTTTATTCTATTTCCATCTTTACCATCATCTTATTCCCGTCAACTGTTTTCGGTCAGAAACTTAAGTCTGGTTTCAATAGTACTGAGTATCGTGATATGCTACTGATTGCAGAATTCACAAATAATCTCGATAGTACAAAGCTTTCCGGACTTACACATCCGGCAGATTACAAAAAAATTTACCGTTCGGAACCTATGGGGCTGGATCATTTATGGGAACTATGGATGCGGGATGATGGTGTGGCAGTGATCAGTATCAGGGGCACCACTCCAAAAACAGAAAGTTGGCTGGCCAATTATTATGTAGCGATGATACCTGCCGAGGGATCGCTCGTATTGTCGCGGGATAATACGATCAATTATAAAGTAGCAGAAAACCCTAAGGCGGCAGTTCATACCGGATGGATGATCGGAATGGCAAGCCTTTCCATTGATATTTTGCCGCGAATTGATTCGCTTTATCAAACCGGAACACGTCATTTTATGATCACCGGGCACAGTCAGGGGGGTGCCATCAGTTTTCTGCTCAACGCACATCTTCAACATTTGCAAAAGCAGGAATTGTTACCCTCTGGTATCCGGTTTAAGACATACAGCAGTGCTGCTCCCAAACCCGGCAATTTGTTTTTTGCCTATGATTACGAAATGATGAACCACAATGGATGGGCATTTAACGTGGTAAATACAGCTGATTGGGTGCCTGAAACACCTCTAACTGTTCAAACGATCTATAATTTTAATGAAATAAACCCTTTCAAAAACGCCCGCAAGGGTATCAGAAGTCAAAAATTTCCAAGACGCCTTTATTTGATGCATGCTTACAAAAGATTATACAAACCTGCGGAAAGAACAAGAAAAAACTATGAAAAATATCTGGGCAGAGCCATTTCAAAACAAATTAAGAATTTTATGCCCGAATTTGTACCCCCCGAATATTATGAAACTATAAATTATTCCCGCGCCGGACATACCATTGTTTTGAAACCTACTGGTGAATATGATAAAATTTTTCCGGATGATCAGGAAAACATTTATGCACATCATCTTCCGAAAAACTACCTGTTTCTGATAGATGAATACTATCCAAAGAAATAAAACAGATTTACTTTTATTTCTGACTGACCACCGTAAAACTATCCGGGTACAGGATATTGAAACAGAACAAAATGCAGCAACCTTTTAGGGGTTTTAGTAAACCAGGGAAAGAAATAATCCTTCAAAAAAAAAGAGGTGCACACCCGTTACAGGTATGCTCCTCTTTTTTGCTGGCAAAGATTCTTTCGATTTTGCTTCGCCTGTTAGTCTTCAGTCTCGTATTCTTTCAGAATATCTTTTACGCCATCCGTAGTAACGCGGCCATAGGTTTTATCGCCTACCATTACTACAGGTGCCAGTCCGCAAGCACCTACACACCGCAAGCAGGTAATAGAGAACTTGCCATCTTCGGTTGTTTCACCCACAGGCACCTTCAGAATGCGTTTAAATTCATCAAGTACCTTTTCTGCACCCCTAACGTAGCAGGCAGTACCTGTACATATAGAAATAGGATAACGTCCGCGGGGCAACATGGTGAAAAAACTATAGAAGGTTACTACCCCGTAAACTTTCGCAACAGGTATGTTTAACCCATCGGCCACTACCTCCTGAACCTCTGCGGGAAGATATCCGAAAATCTCCTGGGCTTTATGCAAAACGTTGATGAGCTCTCCTGCTTCGTTGTTAAACGAATCGCATACTTCATGGAGCTTCTTCACATCATTTTCTTTCAACTTTAATTTTACTGAAGTCATGATTTCGTATATTTTTTTAAAGTATTTTATTTTATAAATACAAACATCTCTCTGTTAATGCCTGTCAGATATCTTGCTCTATAAATACCTGCTTTTTTTTGGCAAAATAATGTGTATGAAGAAGTTTGTGTGCTTTTTCACTACCAGGTTTCGATAAATATTCGTCGTAGAGTTTGATAATATTTGGATTTTCATGGGATTTTCTGATTTTTTTGCCTTTGTCTTCGGTATAAAGAGCCCTTGAGCGTGCTTTCAGGATCGAAGTATTGCCATGATGCAGCGGCTGCCCACCACCCCCAATACAACCACCAGGACAAGCCATGATCTCAATAGCGTGAAAATCGGCTTCTCCACTTTTTACTTTATCCAGAAGTTTACGGGCATTGCCCAATCCGTGTGCTATGCCAATTCTGATTTCGGTTCCGTTAAAATCAACCGTGGCAGAACGGATACCATCAAAGCCTCTCAGTGCTTCAAATTCAACACTCTCAAGTTTTTTACCGGTATGCAGTTCGTAAGCAGTACGGGTGGCAGCTTCAATTACACCACCGGTGGTACCAAAAATTACTCCTGCTCCGGTAGATTCTCCCAATGGAAGATCAAAATCCTCATCTGGCAGAGATGCAAAATCTATATTTGAATTTTTGATGAATTTGGCCAATTCGCGTGTAGAAATTGAAAAATCAACATCAGGGTTGCCTTCCACAGAAAATTCTTCACGGGTACATTCATATTTTTTGGCCACACAAGGCATAATAGAAACCACCACCATATCCTTACGATCAATCTTTTGCTTTTCGGCAAAATAGGATTTGGCAACTGCCCCGAACATTTGTTGTGGTGAACGGGCAGTAGAAGGAATATCGAGCATATCGGGGTAGTTGTATTCAAAGAAGTTTACCCATCCCGGGCAGCAAGAAGTAAGAATTGGTAGTTTCACCTGTTTGTCGCCATTCATGTGTCGTGTTAAGCGATCAAGCATTTCGGTACCCTCTTCCATAATGGTAAGATCGGCAGCAAAATCGGTATCAAAAACAAAGTCGAAGCCAAGCTGACGCAGAGCAGCAACCATTTTACCTGTTACCAGCGAACCTAGTTCCATGCCAAACTCTTCTCCCAAAGCAGCTCTAACGGCAGGAGCAGTTTGTACGACAACGGTTTTTTTAGGATCGGCAAGGGCAGAAATTACATTTTTAGTATGGTCAACCTCTGTGAGTGCGCCGGTGGGGCAAACAGCAACACACTGTCCGCAATAAGTACATTCGCTATGATCGAGATCGCGTTCAAAAGCTGGTGCCACAACAGATTCAAAACCACGATGTATTCCGGAGAGTACACCTACAGTTTGAAAATCGTTACACATGGTTTCGCAACGACGACACATGATACATTTATCCATATCGCGAATAATAGCAGGTGAAAAATCTTCTTTGTAAGTCGATTTCTCGCCCTGAAAAGGAATATCGCGAACACCCAGTTTGATGGCCAGGTCCTGCAAGTCGCAGTTACCGGATTTGGCACATACCAAACAATCGAAGGGGTGATCAGAGATCAGCAATTCCAAAACGGTGCGGCGGGCATTGAGCACCCTTAATGAATGTGTTTTTACCTCCATACCTTCGGCACATTCTGTGGCACAGGAGGGAGCCAGATTACGGCGTCCTTCAACCTCTACCACACAAATACGGCAACCACCGGGTTTATGCTCTATGTTGAGGTCGGTAAGATTCATGTAGCACAAAGTAGGAATGTGGATATTTAACTTTTTTGCTGCATGATAGATGGTCGTACCTTTTTCCACCTCAACAGTTCTGTTATCTATATTTAATTTTATAAGTTCCATGATTTATTTCCTGTTATTGTTATTAAATTACGGCTATTGCGTTAAACTTACATTTTTCGAGGCAGGCACCACATTTGATGCAGAGAGACTGATCGATGACATGTACCTGTTTTCGCTCTCCGGCAATACAATTTACCGGACAGTTCCGTGCACATGCCGTACATCCTACACAATTCTCGGGAATCACCTCATAGCGGATCAATTCCTTACAAACTCCCGAAGGACATTGCTGGTCTTTTACATGAGCAAGGTATTCTTCGTAAAAATTATCGAGGGTTGAAATAACAGGGTTGGGAGAAGTTTGCCCCAAACCACAGAGAGAGGTGTCTCTGATAACGTTACAAAGATTGCGCAGTTTATCAAGGTCTTCCTCTTTGCCATTGCCTTTGGTGATGATATCGAGTTGTTCATAAAGGCGCTTGTTTCCTACACGACAAGGTGCGCATTTGCCACATGATTCTTCAACGGTAAAATCGAGGTAAAACTTGGCAACAGATACCATACAGTCGTCTTCGTCCATCACGATCATACCACCCGAACCCATCATAGAACCGGCAGCAAGCAGGTTATCAAAATCAATGGGTATATCCAGATGTTTTTCAGTAAGACAACCGCCTGAGGGACCTCCGGTTTGCACCGCTTTAAACTTTTTGCCACCCTTGATACCACCCCCGATTTCGTAAATCACTTCGCGCAGGGTAATGCCCATAGGTACTTCTATCAGTCCTACGTTGTTGATCTTACCCGCCAGGGCAAAAACCTTTGTACCTTTTGATTTTTCAGACCCTATGGACGCAAACCATTCGGCACCTTTGTTAATAATAACGGGTATATTGGCGTAAGTTTCCACATTGTTTACATTGGTGGGTTTGCCTAAATAACCACTTTGAGCAGGAAAAGGTGGTTTAAAAGTGGGTTCTCCCCTTTCTCCTTCCATAGAGTGAATTAGGGCAGTTTCCTCGCCGCAAACAAATGCACCCGCACCATAGCGTATTTCTATATCGAAATCAAAACCACTGCCCAAAATATCTTTTCCAAGCAGACCCAGCTCACGCGCCTGATTCAAAGCAATTTTAAGGCGTTGAATAGCCAATGGATATTCTGCTCTGATATAGATCAGACCTTTGGTAGCGCCAATGCAAAATCCGTTGATCACCATCGCTTCTATCACAGTATGAGGATCACCTTCCAGGATCGATCTGTCCATAAAAGCACCAGGGTCTCCCTCATCAGCATTACAAACAACATATTTTTGATCGCCGTTTACTTTGCTGGCAATCTGCCATTTTATACCTGTAGGGAAACCACCGCCTCCCCTGCCGCGCAAACCAGAATCTATAACAGCTTTGATAACTTCTTCGGGTTTCATTTCAAGTAAAACTTTCCCCATGGCTTCGTATCCATCAGCTGCCAGATATTCATCAATGTTTTCCGGATCAATCATACCACAGTTTCTTAAAGCAATACGCAATTGCTTTTTATAGAAACCCATGTGCTTCGAATCGGAAATAATTTCTTTATTGGTAGGATCCTTGTAAAGAAGGCTTTTTACACTTCTTCCTTTTATAACATGTTCCTCCACAATGGCTTTGGCATCTTTGGGTTCTACAGAAACATAAAATGTATTATCGGGGATCATTTTCACAATGGGTCCTTTCTCGCAAAATCCAAAGCATCCGGTTGTAACCACCTGCACTTCATCCTGCAAATTATGATCCTGTACTTCTTTAACTAAGCCTTCATAAAGCATGTCGCTGGCAGAAGCACGGCAACCCGTACCACCACATACCAACAAATGCATTTTGTATTTTGCCATTATTTTTTTCCTCCTTCAGTTTTTTCGTTAATGGTTTCATAGTTTACAGGGATAATACCGTCAAGCATCTCCCCGTTCTTAATATACTTTTCGATGATGTCATCTGCTTTTTTCAAATCAACATCACCAAATACAAGGGGTTCTTTGCCGGGTAGCGTTACCTCGATGGTGGGATCGGCATAACTGTAACCCATATCACCAACTTGTGTAATGATGGCATCAACGTTCCTTTTTTCTGTTTCTTCAAGGAAAAATTCCATGATTTGCTTGGCACCTGATGCAATTCCACTGGTACCCATACCTACCCTGATTAATACGCGTCCTTCGGGGTTATCGCTTCTTTCTCTGAGGGAGATTTTAGACTGAAGATTGCTCTTCATCTTTTTTAAATCTGCTAAAGATTTGATTTTGCTCATATCTGTAATCCTGTTTGATAAATAATTTATTGGTCTTATTATTTTATTGAAAATAGGTCAGTAAAATTACCATGGTCATTTTGTAAAAGTGGATACTTTACCTGAGTAAAAAAATTCACTATTCGCAGACCAGATATTTATCTGCGTTGTTAATTTATTAACAATATAACGTAGCATTTAAAGTGATATTATTTTCAGCATACCTGCACTGGTGTAATGATAAAAAAGCAGCATTCTGAAAAAATATCGTCAAAGAACGTTAATGACTTGTATATCAATGATTAACTATTGTTATTGACTGGGAAAGAATGGGCAGTAATTTAAAAATTCAGGGTTTACAAATTGCTGCCTTCCTCATTGCTTTTCAACATTTTGACAAAGATAATGCAATTAAACTTAACCCGTATGATTTGGACGATCCAAAATTGTATTTTCCTCTATTTTATATTTATTCTAAATAAGTTGTAAGTTAAATATGTTGAGAAAACTTCACCTGTGTTGCCTCCTTTTTACCATTTAAAACTTACGACAACAAAATACTTTATGCAAAAAATTGATTAAAACCCTTATAAAATCATGTTTCCCTGATACCCAACCATTATATATCAATCGCTCAGTGATATTTTAAGGCTCGTTTTCAACAAGCGGACATGAATTCATTTTTTCTTTTCTGTGCTACATTAAAATAAAAAAGAGTTATTTACATGCTTGGCAGCAAGCACATTCAAATACCTGGAAAACTAAAAATTGTTTAGGCAAATACGACATTAAAGAGTGAAAACCAAACGTTGTTAATAAAATAACATCTTTAGGGTTTTCCTAATATTGCCTTTGTGATCGCAAATAAACAAATTATTCTCTATTTATGAGTCCACTCCGAAAACTTGTTTTCGGCAAATCTGTGTTCTTTTTCTTTTTTCAATCACATTGATTATCAGAATTTAGCATCTGTGTAAATCTGTGTAATCTGTGGATAATTTACTTTTCAGCGTGGACTCATTTATATCTTTTAAAAAAAGTCTACCCCTATTTCTTTCAGATTCTCTTCAATCATTTCTTTAAGATACACATTAACGGAAGGTTCACTAAGCGGAATACCTTCCAATACCTCCTTTACCTCACGGGTATCAAAAACAAAAGTTCTTCCGTTTTTGCTATGCTTGTAAACCCAATCTATATCCGGATTGGAACTTACCATTATAGATATTACTCCTGGTATATCACCTAATGGTGGGCGATCATAATGATTGTGCTGAAACAATGCTTTAACCAGGGTTCCTTTTCCCAATTGCGAAGTAATCTGAAAACTTCCACCCGCTATTTCAGCATTTTGTTTTAAAAGGGGTATGCCCATCCCAACATGCCGCGTGGTGCGTGAAGTAAAATAAGGATCGGTTACTTTCTTTAAAACTTCCTCACTCATACCCTTCCCATCATCTTCTATCAAAACGATAAATGTATTGTTTTGCGTGTCCTCCTGTATTTCAATGCGGATATTAGCAGCTTTGGCAGTTACCGAATTTTGGGCAACATCAAGAATATGCAAAGCGAGTTCTTTCATTCTTTTATAATTTAAAAATTTCAATCTGGATAAAATCACCTGAACCGTTTTGAGGTGAAAGCAGATTTATCTTAAAAAAAATTCATAGCGTTTTGATTCTAAAATATTATCGTAAATATGTTAATGGTTTGCTGTTTCCAGGTCTGTTTTTTTTATTGATACCAGGCGCTTCTTCCATCCTGCTGAAGCAGTGCTTTCCTGATTTCTTCAAAAGTGATCTCCTCCATTCTGAATATAGAATAACTGCTTCCCAGATGTTCGATATAATGGGCATCAGAGCCGCGCACAAAAGAAAATTTTTGCAGATACGGAAACATTTTCAGCATTTTTTCTTTACTGCTGTGCACAGAAACCTCTAAAGCATCGGCTTTGATATCAGGTGGTACAAATCCCAACTGACTGGTAATGCTGAATTTAGACCGATCGATATGAGCAGGAATAAAGATACCGTTGAGTTGGCTGACTTTTTGCTGCACCTGATCGAAAGTTTGGTCGATACCCGATATCAACAATTTGTCAACTTCTTCGGTAATCATTTCCTGCTCATCTATAACAACCTGATAACCAAAATATTTCGGATTATTTTTTATATCGGGTAGGTTTTCATCAAGATAAACCTGAAATTGGTTGAGAAAAGATTCATTTTCAAAGAATGCAAGGCAATGCACCTCTTCTTTGGTAGTTACCTCTGCGCCACACAAAGTAAAAATGCCTTCTTTTTCTGCCAGTTTTTTTATCAGTGGGGCGTGTTTGGTGGAATTATGGTCGGCAATACCCAAAATATCCAATCCGAGCAAACAGGCGCGTTGAACAATATTAGCAGGGCTCATCTCCAGATCTCCGCAAGGAGAAAGCAAAGTATGTATATGTATGTCGGCCCTGTATTCTTTCATAGATGAATTGGTTGTTACTTGAGAATTTCGTAAACTTTCCCGGTGATCTCAAAAGTGCTCAGAGACGTAGACAATACCGGGATTCCTTCTTCATTACTTTGGTCCAGCATGTCTTTCTCGGGTTTATTGCCATTTACCAGAATAATGGCAGCAAGGTCTTTTAAAGAAGCAATAGCCATTACATTTTTATGCGTTTGCAAGGTTATCCAAACATTGCCTGCCTCGGCATTGCCCATTACATCGCTAAGCAAATCTGATACATATCCACCCGATATTGGAGATGACAAACCAGCCTCACCTCCCAATACTTTAAGTTCTAATTTTTCTGCAATCTCTTTTACTGTCATGGTCTTATATGTTTTTTTTATAATATTTATTTGTTGCTTAAAAAAAATCAGGATTACTTAAATTTTTCTTCGCCCCATACTTTTTTCATCATTTCAAGGGTATCAGAAGCAGAAAGTTTTCCTGAGTTCTCAAGTTTTTTTTGAATGTATATACATTGATTGAGTTCGGCCTTATCCTGTACAATATCCTCGGCAAAAGAATCACATGATGGTGATCCACAAATGCCACAATCTACATAAGGAAGGGAACTTTTTAAAGAATGTACCTGCTGCATTTTTTTCATGGCAACCACCATATCTTCATCCAGTTTTTCCATAGGGCGCGGATGAATACTATCAATGCTGATCTGCTGTTTTAGGAAATCACCGTATTGATTAATCGGTCCTGGTTTTGTATAAAAAGGATCTTGTTCTTTCACTTTGGTGCGTATTTTTTTGGCACGTTTACGCATTCTTTCCACTGCAAGAAAACGATTGGCACTGGTTAAGATACCCCCTGTACAACTTTGATCACAAGCACGAAGTTCTAAAAAACCGACATCCACATTTTCTTCATTTTCCAATTCATCCAAAAAATCGATTACATTGCTGATCTCATCAATGGCGAGATTTTTTCCTGGCATATGTTTGGCTTCACCATAAGTGGATGCCCACATGATTCCACTTGATTTTAACGGATCTACAGGAGGTACTTCGCAAGTCTTTTTTCCGATAAACCCCTGTTTCACGGAAGTGTACACTTTATTAAATATGAAATCCATATTGATAACTCCTGTAATGGGCGACCGGTCTTGCCCAACTGGGCTCTTAACAGCCGCTATTTTGGCGGCGCAGGGCGTTATGTAAAAAATTCCGATCTGTTCGGGGTCTACCCCTTCATCAATCAATTTTTGATGATAGTAGGCCGCCGAAACATCCAAAGGAGATTTCATAAGAATAAAATGGTTGGTGAAGGTGGGAAACCGAACCTGAATAAGTCTTAC
Source organism: uncultured Bacteroidales bacterium (assembly GCA_964410015.1). Classification (GTDB taxonomy): domain Bacteria; phylum Bacteroidota; class Bacteroidia; order Bacteroidales; family UBA7960; genus SKVR01. Next base: position 10,973 of record CAYPFV010000003.1, on the reverse strand, counting down.
AATGGCCGGACAAAAAGTGGAGATCAGAGGTTTGGTTTCCTGATGGTTTTCAATATATTCGATCATCTGATCTTTTAATATCTCAACTCCGTTTTCTACTTCATAGATATGATTAAAACCCAACTCGCAAAGAACGCTGCAAACCTGTGTAAAGGAAACTTTTTCGGGAAATTGCCCCATCAAAACAGAGGGAATGAGTGCCACCCGGTGTTGGTAATTAAAAATCTCGTTAAAATCATCCTGCTCAACAATAATTGCTCCCACCGGGCATGCGCGGTAACATTTTCCACAATCAACACAATAATTATCCATGAGTTCCGCTTTTCCTGCTCTGATACGGATAGCCTGAGTAGGGCACACATTCATGCAATGTGAACAACCGATGCAAACATCTTTACGAAATTTGAGTGCGTGATGGAAAACAGGGTTATTTGGGTTCACTGCTTTTATATTTTAAACATAGATAGATGAATACATTTTAGATGTATCTTCAGGAAGTGATCGAACCTATAGTCAAAAATTTTTATTCGCATTCATGATTTCAAAAACATGGTGATTCGAACCGTTGTACCTTTTCCTACTTCACTGGAAATTTGGAGATCATCGGCATTTTTTTTCATATTGGGTAATCCCATTCCGGCTCCAAATCCCATTTCCCTTACCGTGCTGCTGGCAGTGGAAAATCCTTCTGTCATCGCTTTATCAATATCGGGAATACCAGGTCCTTCATCTTCCAGTACAATCACAATTTTCTCAGGGTCTAAATCAACATATATGGTTCCGCTATAAGCATGTGCTACTATATTTACTTCTCCTTCGTATGTGGCAACCACAGTTTTTTTTATAACACTCAAATCAACGTTGAGTTGCTTGAGTATTTTTTTGATCTCGCTTGATGCCAATCCTGCCCGGGTAAAATTGCCACCTTCTATCTGATATTCAAAATGCATAAGTAAAAATTAACATGACTAAAAAATTGCTTTTACTCCTGCACCATATAAAATACCGCAGGTTTTAAAAACAGAATACTTGCAAGAAATAATTGCTATTTCATTTTCCCTGGCAAGCGCAATCAAATCTTCACCAACAACTTTATTGCGGGCAAATATGATGCATTGAATGTTTGACATTTCTGCAGTTCTCAATACCTGAGTGTTGGTCAATCCGGTGATCAACAAAACATTGTCGTCAATTAATGTGAGTACATCACTCATCAGATCAGAAGCAAATGCAACCTCTATTTCCAGATCAGCTTTATCTTCACCGCATAGCAACCGGGCATCCAACAATTCTGCAATTTCTTTTATGGTCATGTGGTTAATTTTTAAATATCTGTGAAATTCACTATTACTATGCAAAGGTAAAACTTTAAAATTCCTTAAACAATAATGTTGTTATTTTTTTCACATCTCGGATTTCAATTTCTTTTTTTCCCCTTCTGAATGTACCATAAAATAAGGAAATTTCCTTCCGCTAAAGGTTTGGTGAATGCTCAATTTATAACGAGTCTAACTTAAACAAGCAGCAGAAAAAGCGATTACACATAGTTCACGAACTATTGAGTTTGTTTAAAATGACTGCCAGATCGGAGTAAATAGAGGTGTTTTCAACAATGATACTGTCGGGTACCTTGATCGATTGTGGCGTGAAATTCCAGATTGCTTTGATTCCCCAGGCAACCATCAGATCAGCAATTTCCTGTGCTTTAGCATCAGGTGTAGTTATAATACCAAGACGCACATTCAACTTTTGCGCCATATCACGGAAATCATTCAGTGAAAATATTTTTACATCATTGAGTGTCGTATTAATCACTTCATGATCGATATCAAAACCAGCAACTATATGCAAACCATAGCTTTTCAAACCTTGGTACTTGATTAAAGCTTTACCAAGATTACCCACACCAAATAAAAAGGCTTTTTCCTGGTTGTTAAAATCAAGAAACTTGACAATACTCTTTATCAGGTCGTCTACATTATAACCAATCTTCGTCCGCCCTTTGATACCTGTATAAGACAAATCTTTTGTTACAAGCGTGGAATCCATTTTAAAATTTAATGCAATCTGCCCACTCGAAACATGTGCAACATTATTTATTTTCAGGGATTTGAAAAAACTCAAATAACCCGGCAATCTGCGAAGCGTTGGCTCTGGAATGGGGGCAACCTCACCATTGTTTGATTTCATTCTCATCTTAATCAATATTTTTTTTGACTAGATTCTTTCCTCATTCTATTCATTGTATTTTGAGGAAACAAAATAATCCTTATTATGTATTTTTTTCTTTATTGCAAAATTAATCATTATAACAATATAACAAAATTAAAATTGTATATGTTGTTATTTTTTTAACAACATTCGTTTGATTACTTTGTTTTTTCCGCAATTATTTAAATGATTTGTAACACTTTAAACATATGGAATCTAATAAAAGTTTACATAAAATTACAAACAAAAGATTTATTTCGCCGCCTAAAAATAAAATTACATGACAAAAAAAATAAATTTTTCTTTATTTGACAACCACAAACATCTTCATCAGTACAAATAAAACCAATTGATCTATTGGCATCCCTGTTCACTTTTTTTTTAATCCTTGCATTAATATCATTTTATAGTTTTACCGGATAAAAATAATCAACCATGCTATCATCATAATTTATGACGCGTCAATAAAAAACGCCTTGTACATTCATATTTTTATGCGTTACTCAGACCGGTTCTCGTTTTATACCTAAATAACTTCGCCAAAAATATTGGCTGTGTTATTATAACCAGTATGATAAATTAAAATCCCCCGCTTGTGTGTCAATATTATTTTCAAACCTCTGTTTATTGGTTTGAATACTGATGGACACATAGAATTAAAAATAAATCAATGGGTCAACTCTGAAAAGTTAATTATCCACAGATTACACAGATTTTCACAGATGCTAAATATTGATTATCAGTGGTTTTAAAAACGAAAAATGAACACAGATTTCCCGAAAACTTGTTTTCGGAGTGGACTCATCAATGTAAAACAAAGATTTATTTAGCCTTTGCAGGAAAATGCCAAATACTGCATTATTCTCATTTTTGAACCGTGCCATGACAATATTATTGACACTTACACGGATGATTAGATTTCGTAGCACGGTTAAAATACACAAAACCGGAGTTTTGGCGAGCTCCATCTGACCTATTTAATAAAATTATAAACAGATGAACCGAGCCATGACAATAATATTGACACACACACGGATGATTATAATTCGTAGCATGGACAAAAATACAAAACCGGAGTTTTGGCGAGCTCCATCTGACCTATTTAATAAAATTATAAACAGATGAATGAGTCATTTACGAAATGCAATCTCCTTATATTCATAAACTTACAGAGCCTTGTCTTTGGCGATTTCTTATCAAAGACAAAAAATAAGTGTTTTCTGGCAAGCACTATTTAGCAAAAAATACCGGAGCAGATTAAGAAATAAGCTGCTCCGGTGAGTTTGTTATTTGTGACTGGTAGCATATATTGAAAAATTACCACCGGATTTCAATGGTATTAATATCTTTTTTTCGCAGAATAGTGCGTATGCAGCAAATCATGAGACCTGTGCCCAAGAGGTTTATGCAGAAATGATCTGTACACTTCAACAACTTCAGGGTTTTCATGAGATTTCCGCACTGCTTTCTTTTCATCTTCCTCATAAATAGCAGAAGCGCGTTTTTTTCTGATCTCCATATTTGTGGGTATGGGCTGACCACCACCACCGATGCACCCGCTCGGACAAGCCATGATCTCGATGAAATGATAGTTAGCACTACCATCTTTTATTTTATTCATAAGGGTTTTGGCATTGGCCAAACCATGCGCTATGGCAACATTCAACTCAACACCTTCGAGGAAACTCCATTCGGGTTTCACATCTTTTATTTTCACAGAAGCCTCTTTAATCCCTTCCATGCCTCTAACGGGCTTAATGTTCAAATTGGAAAAAGGAACCTCACGACCTGTTACGATCTCATAAGCGGTGCGCAATGCCGCTTCCATTACCCCACCGGTAGCGCCAAAAATAACGGCTGCACCGGAAGATTCGCCCAAAATGCTATCGTAGTTCTCATCCTCCAGTTTGTCGAAATCAATCCCTGCCTGTTTGATCATCATACCTAACTCACGTGTGGTAAGCACATAATCTACATCTTTGTATCCACTGCCTCGCATTTCAGGACGGTCGGCTTCGTATTTTTTAGCGGTGCAGGGCATGATAGACACTACTACCATCTCAGCAGGGTTTTTATTGATCTTTTCGGCATAATATGTTTTGGCCAAAGGACCAAACATCTGCTGAGGTGATTTGCAGGTTGATAAATTATCAAGCATATCAGGGAAAAGATGTTCCTGAAATTTGATCCATCCAGGCGAGCAACTGGTCATCATGGGTAATGCCACATCTTTTCCTTCAACCAATGCTTCTTTTAACCGGGTAAGCAATTCGGTGCCTTCTTCCATAATGGTAAGGTCGGCAGTAAAATCGGTATCCAACACCTTGTCGAAACCTAGGCGGCGCAGGGCGGAAACCATTTTTCCTGTACTTCGAACCGGACCCAGTCCAAATTCCTCTCCGATAGCAACCCTGGTGGCAGGTGCAGTTTGCACCACCACAAATTTATTGGGATCGTAGATGGCATCAAAAACCTGGTCGATATAGTTACGCTCTACCAATGAAGCGGTGGGGCAGCGATTGATGCATTGCCCACAGTTGGTGCAAACCACTTCGTGCATGGGTTTTTCAAGAAAGGTTGATATTTTCATATCTTTTCCTTTGTTGGCTACTGTAAGTGCACTTACTGCCTGCAACTGAGAACAGGTGCGTACACAGCGCTGACAACGAATGCATTTTGAATCGTCCTTTTCAATGGATGGTGAGGAAATATCAATGGGTGACTTATGCATTACATCCAAAAACATCCGGTTGCCTGTACGATATTCATTGGAAAGTTCCTGTAACTCGCAATTTCCGTTTTTATAGCATATGGTGCATTCAGAATTGTGTTCTGAAAGCAGCAATTCAATTATATGCTTACGTGCCTGGCGCACTTTCATGCTATTGGTATGAATTACCATACCTTCAGAAACCGGCGTGGCACACGCTGCTGGCAATACCCTGTTGCCCTCCTGCTCTACCACACATACACGACAGTTTCCGGCAACACACAAATCATCGTGATGACACAAAGTAGGTACTTTAAAATTGAGTTTTCGCGCTGCCTCCAGTATGGTGGTGCCCTCTTCAACGGAAACGGGCAAATTGTTGATCTTTAGATTTACCTTATATGTACTCATTTTTTTGATTTTTAAGTTTTTTAATCTGTTCTTTATCGGATTTTCAGGTTATGGAGAATCTGTTTCATGTTTTGAAGGCAATTTTCTAAACAAGACATTCTTGTTTTATAAAGACCTTCTCTAATAAATAATCTCTTCTCTGAAATTGTTGATAATAGAGTTGAAAGGATTGGGAACTGATTGCCCCAAGCCACATTTAGAAGCAATTTTCATTGTTTCAGAAAGTTTTTGCAAATCTTCCAGATAAACAGGTGGTTTGATGCCTTTTTTAACGGCTTCTATTCCTTTGAGCAATTGCTGACAACCTACCCGGCAAGGGGTGCATTGCCCACAGGATTCTTCTTCGAAAAACTCGAGGTAATCGTTCAGAATATTAAACATAGAACGCGTACTGTTAAAAAGCATCATAGACCCTCCGGTAGGAATTCCCTCAAAACCAATTACAGTTTCTTTAAAATGTTTTCTTGCCACGCAAAAACCCGATGCACCTCCAATTTGCACGGCTTTGGTATCACCATCGCCAAATTCGTTGACAAAATCCTCCAAACTCATACCCAGTTCTAGTTCATAGATACCTGCTTTGGGTGTATCGCCCGACACGGAGAAAACCTTGGAACCTCTGGAGTCGAAGGTACCCATTTCCTTAAATTTCTGCGGACCTTCTTTAGCAATCATCAGGGCAAAAACAAGGGTCTCAACATTGTTGATACTCGTAGGCTTACCCAGATAACCGGCAGAAGTAGGAAATGGTGGCTTGTTGCGTGGCTCTCCCCTCTTTCCTTCCATAGATTCCATAAGTGCAGTTTCCTCGCCGCAAACGTATGCGCCACTACCTGAATTGATACGGATGGTAAAATCGAAATTCAATTTTCGCATATCTTTATGAAACTGCTCAATAATCTTATGTAATTGGGGCAAGAGAAAATTGTATTCGCCCCTGAGGTATATAAAACCTTCATTGGCGCCGGTAGCTTTGCCACAAAGTGCCATACCCGCCAGTACTTTTTCGGGTGCTTCTGTTAGTATTTCACGGTCTTTAAAAGTGCCAGGCTCTCCCTCATCAGCATTACAAATCACATACTTTTGTTCTGCTTCCTCATTTTTGGCAAACTTCCATTTCAATCCGGTGGGAAAACCTGCTCCACCTCTGCCACGCAGGCCCGAATCAATAACATCAAGAATGATATCATCCTGCGAACGGGCAAAAGACTTTTTTAAAATATCGAGATAATCAACCTTTTCAAATATCAGATCAACTTTTTTTATTTTATTTTCCATCATTTTATTGTTCTTTTTAGGAATAAGTATTCGGTTTATTGTTCTTTCAGATACTTCTGAATAATCTCAACAGCAGACTTAGGGTTTACCTCCGGATAAACCTCATCGTTGATAAGCATTACAGGACCTTTATGACACCAACCCAGGCAATTGGCCTGCAACAAGCTGAACTGACCGTCTGATGTAGTTTCGCCGATTTTTATCTTCAATGTGTCTTGCAATGCTTCTATAACTGCATCTTTCCCTTTCATATGGCAGGTTATGGTTTTACAAACCCTAATGATGTTCTTTCCGCGTGGAACAGTATCCATAAAAGTATAAAATGAAGCAGTTCCATACACATCCGCTGTACTGATATCTAACTCAGCAGCAATGGCTACCATGGCATCTTCAGACAGATAATGGTGCTCTTTGATAACTGCCTGAAGAATAGGCATAAGGTTTTCACGCTTTTTTCCGTGTACTTCTGCCTGTTGTTTCACAAATTCTTCGATTTTTGTCATAGAATAGTCCCTTTCTGTTAAAAATTTAGATTATACCTTACCTTGCTTTTTTATTTTTTTACTTTCTTTTTTTGTTTTCAGCACCAAATATAAGAAGTGTTTTTTAATTAGAGACTTTTTTCTTTATTTATTTTGGTAATTAGTAGTTATTTATAAAGATTATAAATAATTTTTTCTGAAATAGACTGGTTAATCGCTGATATGGTGAATTTTAACATCAAATAAAATAAAGAAACAAAACTTTTAAAAGAATAATTTTTCCACATTACAAAAGGAAAGTAAAACAGAAAATTACCTTACGTTTGCATCTACCTTTTATCTTTACGGTACAATTATTTTATCATGAAAAAATCTTACCGGTATTTTATTTATCTGAGTTATTTGGGTATAAATTTTAAAGGATGGCAAAAACAACCCGGAACCCTTACTGTACAACAGAAACTGGAAGAATCCCTGTCGATACTTTTAAAAACCCCCACGGAAGTTACCGGAACCGGACGCACCGATACCGAAGTGCATGCAAGGAAATATACAGCACATTTTGATTATAGTTCCCTGCTATCGGGGGAGGAAAAAGCACAACTTTGCTTTAAATTAAACCGGATATTGCCACCGGATATATCTATAGAAAAAATTGTGAGGGTGAAAAGTGATGCCCATGCCCGCTTTAGCGCTATAAAGAGGAGTTATGAGTATTGTATTTGCAGACGTAAAGACCCTTTCCTGATTAAAAGAGCCTGGCAGGTGGAATGGCCTCTCAACTTTGAAAGTATGCAGCAAGCATCTCAAATCCTGATGGAATACTCCGATTTTGAAAGTTTCTCGAAAAGCAATACACAGGTTAACAATTATTTATGTACCATAACCCAATCGGGATGGGAAAAAAGAGGGCATCTTTGGGTTTACAAAATTAGTTCAAACCGGTTTTTGAGAAACATGATCCGTGCTATTGTGGGCACCCTAACAGATGTAGGTGCAGAAAAAATAAGTCTTGAAGAATTCAAAGATATTATTGTAAGCAAGGATAGAAAAAACGCCGGGTACTCAGTACCCGGCTATGGACTTTATTTTTTAGGTGCTGAATATCAGGAAGAAATATTTGAAGAAAACTGATAACTTATGCCGAAAGTGAACCATCGCCCCGGCTGTGGAACGTTAGCAATTGAAACTCTTGTGGTATTCAGCATATTGGAAACATCCGCAAAAATATTCCATTTATCAAAACCATAAGCAGCACGGGCGTTGATCAACCAGTAGGGTTGAAAACCGGTAGTGGAAGTAAAAACTCCATCTTCATAAAGCATATAACCTCCTTCCCTCTGGCGATAGGATGCGATAACGTTTACCTGCATTGAAGGGGTAATATCAATGTTTAATCCAACATCTAACTTATGCTTTAAATGATCAAGTACATAATTAGAAACCAGTTGGTCGCTGTTTTTATCGGCGTAGATGTAAGTATATTCTATCCGGGGTGTGAAGTAAGGAGCAAAGGACAAGGGTTGAAAGCGGATACCAGTTTCCAATCCTGCAATATTTACCTTTGTATGATTCATACTTTTCCATCGCTCATCTCCAGGACTTTTCACCCAATCAATTAAATCTATACCCCACCGGTGAAATACTGCAACATCAAAACCAAAACCCTCGAATTGACTGATGTAACCGGTTTCTAAAGAAATTGCCTTTTCAGGAAGTAACATTTCATTACCCTGGTTGGTGGGACCAGAATAAAACAGATCAGTAAACGTAGGAAGTCTTAAAGTACGATTCAGAGAAGCAAACCACCTGTAGCGGGGAGCAATATTCCAGGCAAAATCAATGCCCGGAAACAAAGTAACCGGCTCTTCAAGATCGGTATTGCTATAAATCAGTGATCCGCCTGACAGAGAAAATTTTTCGCCAGTTATACTGTGTTCTATCATCACACCAATTCCCGAACGGTTGTAGGAATGTGTGTAAAAATTATCAGTACCTGATTTAACCAATAGAGGTTCTTCAAGTTCATGTCCTAAAACATTACTTAAGATGTGCTCATATCTGTAATCAAAACCCAATGCCGTTTCCCCCGCACCGGTAGAAAAACTGTAATCGGCGGAGGCACCAGCAATATTTGTAAGATGATAATTATGTCCGCTATACCATTCTGGTGATTCGTATCTGAAGAGCTCGAACCTGTCAGTATGTCTTCGCCAATATACTTTGGGATTGAAGTTGATCTTTCCTTCAGGTTTTAATTGCAGAGATGTAAAAAATGTTTGGGTTTCTTCAAATTGCTCAGGATATTCAGGGGTGTAGAAACTATTGGCACCAAAAGCTTTTTGATTAAACCCTGCTTGCATATCAAGTGAGAAATCGCTGACCGGATAATTGAACCGGTAAAAAATATTCCCGGTCTGAAAATCAGAATTTTCAAAAGACCCATTGCTAATCTTCCCGGATGCGGATAAAAAATGACCCGCCTGCCTTGTTTTGAATGCGCCGGAGGCAGAAGGTGCAATAAGACCATATTCACCGGCAACCAATGAGAGGGAACCACCAGAAGTTCCCGACTGACGGGTTATAATATTCACCGCTCCGTTAAAGGCATTGGGTCCGAAAATACGGGCACCCGCCCCTTGCAGTACTTCTATACGCTCAACAGATTGCAGATCTACTGGCAGGTTAAGATTGTGATGCCCGGTTTGGGGATCGGTAATGTTGATACCATTGAGGAGTATTAACGTTTGGTCGAAAGAACCTCCACGTATGCTTATATCGGCCTGCATGCCCCATTGTCCGCGGGTTCTGATGTCAACACCACGCACATTTCCCAGCAAACTGGCCAGATCATGAACGGGTGCTTTCTCAATTTCGGGACGCGAAATTACCTGCACAATCCTCATCAACTCCGATTGAAGCATGGGGGTGAGTTGTGCACTTACCACCACCTCTTCCAGATCGAGTGTATCGGAGTTGGTGGTTTCAGGAATACGGGTATTACTTTCGCGGGCAAAAACCGGCAATACGAGGATGCTGCAACCAACCGATAACACACCAATACGTACTACTTTTTTCAAACTGCTGAAAACAGCATATGAAGTCCGTTTCCAGCGTTTAAAAGTGAGTACGTTACTGATTGTTTGTTGTGTTCTCATCCTGTTCGGTTTTTAAGTGAAAAAATAAAATTGATTAAGAAAGACTGAGAGAAACATTTCATTCTGTTTCGCTCAGTCTCTAAACTTACGAATAATAAAATTGTTTGATTGTTTTTTACCAATCATCATCGTCCCAGTCATCATAATCCCAGTCATCATCATCGTCATCATCCCATGTAGATTTGGAAGATTCAGATGAGACTCCTGAGGTGGCTTTGGTAATAGTAACGCCCTGGCGGAACAGTGTTGCGTTGTCATTTTCATCTTCCGCAAAGTCGGAAGCAGAATTAACCCATACACCCAACCGGTAATTACCCGGCGAAATACCAGCAACTTCCTCAAGATTTACCGTTTCGTTCTCAAATTCATGACTTCCAAAATGATAAATACCGTCGAGAGGATATTTTTTTACAATAATAAGATCATCTGCACTCGAACTGCCTTCGGGCAGTAAATACAGACTCACCTCAAAACCAGGTGTAATATACTGAGAATCATTACCATCAGATAATACCATAAAGTTTAATCCATGAATAACATTTGTCTCGGCATCGAATTCCTCAAAGTACATGTTTTCTTCGAGGTTGGAGGGGTAAACATTTGTATTTTCAACGGTTTGTGCAAATATTGGGCAAACCAGTGAAGAGATAAGAAGTGCAAATAAATAATTTTTCATCTGTTTATAATTTGATTAATTCGGTCAGATGGAGCTCGCCAACAGTC
>CAYPFV010000002.1:0-57938 GCA_964410015.1 uncultured Bacteroidales bacterium | reverse complement strand
TGGCTCGGTTCATCTGTTTATAATTTGATTAATTAGGTCAGATGGAGCTCGCCAAAACTCTGGTTTTGTATTTTTGTCTATGCCACGAATTATATTCATCCGCGTGTGTGTCAATACTATTGTCATGGCTCGGTTCATATCAGAAAGAGGTTTTTGTTTTTACATACAAAGGTTTTATACAATCATTTTAAATCAGGTTCAGGGTAAAAAATTTCTGTGGGGGTTTACTTCTGTAAACTCTCTTTCAAACCTGCATGTATTTAACTTTGGGAGATTTTTACATAGAAAATTCTACCTGAAACGATTGTAATCAATGTACTTATCAGGCATTTCATCTTTTGGATTATCCGACTGAAGGTAATATTCAAACCAGTTGAGGGTGCGTACCAGATAATCGAACTTATGTACATTTTTTGTGTTCCCGTGCCCTTCTCCTTCGTACCAAATAAGTCTTACAGGTGCATTGCCGTGAAGTTTGAGTGCCCGGTACATTTCGAGCGACTGTGATGGATGTACACGAGAATCTTCAGTTCCATGCAAAATCAGTAATGGAGTTTCACTTTCCGGTGCATATTTAACCGGACTTCTGTCATAAACATCTTCCCAGTTTTCATGGGTCCAATATCCCCAGTGCACATAATAGTCTTCCCATGGTATATCAGTTGTGTTTCTTTTGCTTAGTTGGTTCGAGATACCTACAAACATAACCGCAGCAGCAAATCTGTCGGTATGCTTTGTTGCAGACCAGGCAGAAAAATATCCTCCGTAGGATCCACCTCCAATGCCTACCCTGTTTCGGTCAACATATCCGGTATCAATAAGATGGTCAATACCATCGATTACATCATCATATTCCACTCCTGCCAGATCACCAAATCCTGCCATGGTAAAGTCTACTCCTCTTCCTGAACTGGCCCTGTAGTTGGGCATAAAAACAAAAAAGTCGCGTGCTGCTGCTATCTGTCCCCAGCGGTTATATCCTGTTGACCAACCATTGCTTACTGCTGCTTCTGGTCCTCCATGAATATATGTGATCAGTGGAAATTGTTTATCTTCCTCATAATTTAAAGGATAAAGCAGTACTCCTTCAATAATTTTTTCATCGCGCGCTTTATAGGTTACCTTTCTTTGATTGGCAAGTTTTATGTTTTCCAGATCAGGATTGAGTTGGGTAAGTCTTTCTGGTTCAACCATTATTTCATCAGGTTTTGCTGATGTTTTTTTTGTTTGCGTTTCGGCAATGGAATCTTTGTTGCCTTGCTCATCGAGTTGAATTTTGAAAAGTTCGGAAGGATGCTGGGGAGTATTGGCGGCAAAAGCTACCAGGCCATCAATGAAATGAAATTTGTTAAATACCACTTTTCCGGGTTCTATGATAAGGTTTCTGCTGGGACGATCAAGTCGCTGTTCACTCAAACTAACATCAACACCTTCCTGCGAAGCATACATAACAGTTTTGTTGTCGCGCCAGGCAAGGTCTGTAATGCTAAGTTCCATATCTTCCACATAATTATATAATTCAGAAAAAGATTTCCTGTTGTTTAAATCCAGGATAAAAAGGCTACCCAACACAGCATCCTGCAGCATTGATGCCGACTGAAAGGCCAATTTGGTACCATCTGGGCTCCATGCCATCTTTCCCAATTTTCCGGGGTTCTCCAGCAGCAAATCTGTTTGACCCGTTTCCATGTTTACCAAATGTATTCTTTTAAACATATAAAAGTCATCTACCAGGTTGCGTGGAGCAATGGCAGCGGCCGCAGTGGTTTTATCAGGAGATAAACTGAAATCAAATACGGTAACATCTTTTGTCAACTGCTGAGTTTTATGGTTATTAAGATTGTAGCGGTAAAGATTAATGTGTCTGAATTCTTCTTCATAAACTTCTATTTCCAAACCTTTCTTTCGCGTTTCGTGCTGAAGTGGGTCTGGGTCAGACAAAGCGGTAACAGCAAGTGTTTGTTCATCGATAAATGCATAGGCTCTGATGCTTGAAGTATGCTGGGTAAGCGGATATGATTCCCCTCCGCGTAAACTGATTGCATATACCTGAACACCCGGAATTTCAGGAAAAGAAGCACGAAAAGTAACAGCTGATCCATCGGGTGTCCAGCCAAGATCTCTTACAACTTTATTGCCTGTTATAAAAGGAATCGATTCATTTGTTTTCAGGTCATAAACATATAACTCGCGATAGTCGCTGCCGGGTTCATCAGTAAAGGGTCTGGGCACAATTACCGTATAGGCAATGTGTGTTTTTTCCGGAGAAACAGCTACCTCTGCAACCGATTTTAAATCAAATAACTTTTGAGGAGTCAGAATCTCCTGCGATTGAGCCATCCATGATGTAAGCATTATGCCAATCAGACCCGATAAAAAACTTCTGAACTTCATAGTGTTTGAATGTTTAATTATATTTATGATGGATAAATGTAAATTCTTCTCTTTTGTCAATGATTTCAAACTGAAAAAAGTAAACAAACTTATGAACTATCATTATCTTTGCCGCCGAAAATTATCGCTAATAAAGCAATTTATCATAAAGTGTGATGAACTGACCATGAGAATAATATTGATAAACACACGAAAGATTGTAATTTCGCAACATGGTAAAAAGTCCATAACAAATAGTGTTTGCGGGCGCTCTCGTTAAAAAAAAACGAGAACCTGTTGCATCGGAATTATTAGCAGATGAATCATGCAGAAAGTTTAAAAAACAACGAAAAACCTTAATGTCAGTAATGATGAGAAAACTGTCTCATAAAAACTGGAAAAATAATTTTTCACAAATATCTGATTTTTTAATCAAAAAATAAATTTTAAAATGGGCAAAAACCTTTTTAATGATCTAAAAATACCCAGGAAAGAAGACTTTCTGATACACAAAGATGGGAAGCAGATATCTCTGTATGCCTTACAAAACAGTAAAGGGATGCAGGTTTTCATCACCAATTATGGCGGGCGTATTGTTTCGCTACTCACTCCGGATAAAAACGGTGTTTGGGACGATATCGTGCTTGGTTTCCTTACGGCAAAAGAATACATTGAGAAGGATAATTACTGTTATGGGGCACTTATCGGTCCATTTGCCAACCGTATTGCCAATGCATCTTTTGATCTGAATGGTAAGCATTATGAGCTTGAGGCAAATAATGGAACCAATCATCTACATGGTGGAGAAAAAGGATTTCATAAAGTAATCTGGGATGTGGTTTCGCATGACGATAAACACCTGGAATTATCTTACTTTTTGCCGCACATGTCTTCCGGTTATCCTGGAAATATAAGGGTGAATGTAATCTATACCCTGCATGATAACCATGAACTGGAAATATCATACAACGCCACTACCGATGCCACAACCATCATTAATCTTACATCTCATCCCTATTTTAATTTAGATGGAGAGGGAGATCAAAATGTATTGAATCATGTTTTGAAGATCAATGCCCAAAAATATACTCCCATGAATAGTAAAAATGTGCCCAATGGTGAAATTGCACCGGTTGAGGGTACACCTTTTGATTTCAGGGAATTTAAAAGGATAGGAGATGAGATTGATACAGAGCACGATCAACTAAGATATGGATTGGGTTATGATCATAACTTTGTGATTAACCGCGGCAATGCCACAGCAGATGGTCTGGTTATGGCAGCAAGCATATATTCTCCTGCTTCTGGACGCAGGCTGGATGTATTGACTAGCGAACCGGGATTACAGTTTTACACAGGTAATACTCTTGATGGTGCCTGTTTAGGAAAGAAAGGGCAACCAAACATCAGTAGATCTGGGTTTTGTCTTGAAACGCAGCATTTCCCGGATTCACCGCACCACCAACACTTTCCTTCTGTGGTACTGGAACCGGGTCGTGCTTTCAAATCTACCACCATATACAAGTTTGGATCAACCCCTGCTACCTGATTCTGATTTGTCAAGAATACTTTCTACTGCCAGGCGGTAACTACTCAACCCAAATCCGGAAATGCTACCGGCACATGCCGGTGCAATGAAGGAGCTATGTCTGAAATCTTCGCGTGCAAAAACATTGCTAAGATGCACTTCCACTACGGGTGCATTGATTGCCAAAACAGCATCGCCTATGGCAACAGAAGTGTGTGTGTAAGCACCTGCGTTCAGAATAATGGCATCGCTTACAAAACCCTTCTCATGAAGGCGATTGATGAGTTCTCCCTCAACATTGCTCTGGAAATAATCAAAGGTTATTTCAGGGTATCTTTTTTTTAGTTTCTCATAATAGTCTTCAAAAAAAGCATTACCATAAACAGAGGTTTCACGGGTACCGAGCAAGTTTAAATTGGGTCCGTTGATGATTGAGATTTTCATAGATATATAGTTTTTTCAGGTCTTTGGTTTTGTTCTCTCAGACCAGCATTGTGCATAATTATTTCTGGTCTTTATAGTTTTTTTTACTCCATTGCAAAAGTAATCAATTGAACCGATCCATAGCAATATTATTGACCTGCACAAAGCTGATTAAAATTTCGTGCTACAGCAATAAATATAAAACGGATATTTTTGAGCAGCGCTTTTCATTGAAAAAAAGGAGAATTCAATTTATCAAACGGTAAACAGGTAAAGGTAAAAAAATCTTTTTGTACAAGGGGAATAGAATATAAGGATATTTGTTATTTCAGTTACCTCATTTCATGTCGTTTTGTTGTGAGCCAAAGTTGGTTTAGTTGCTTGATATTTTGGGCAATATGTATGTTTTTATTGTGAAAACAAGGGTTTCAGCAATTTAAAATCTGTTAAAGTAGCACTAACAAACTGGAAAATGTTATTACATTTGCACAACATATCAAAATAGGGGTGCCCTAAATTACGGGCTGAGATCAAACCCATTGAACCTGATCCGGATAATGCCGGCGAAGGGAAGGGAATAACTAACGAGGGATTTACCCTATTGCCCTCATAAGTTCAACCCAAAATAAATCAATAAAAATGAACAGATTTTTTTTAGCAGCAATCCTTACCCTGGGATGTTTTACGCTGTATGCACAACACACTTTTGAAGGTGTGGTAAGGGATCAACAGAATCAAAAAACGCTTCCTGGCGCTCATGTGGTCATAAAGGGTACTTTTCTGGGTACTTTTACCGACGCTGAAGGTCGTTTTTCATTTACAAACCTGCAACCCCGGCAATACACTTTTGAGATTTCCTTCCTGGGTTTTGAGACAAAAACATTTGAAATAAACCCATCAGAGGAGAATTTCAAAGAAATATTATTGGAAAAAGCTTCTTTGATGACCCAGGAAGTGATTGTAAACTCCACCCGCGCAGATGAAAAAACGCCTTCTACATTTACCAGTGTAAATAAGGAAGAGATTGAGATGCGAAATCTCGGACAGGATCTGCCTGTATTGCTCTCCTTAACAACCAGTTTGGTTACCAGCTCAGATGCAGGTGCCGGAGTAGGATATACCTGGATGAATATCCGGGGAAGCGATAATTCGCGCATCAATGTAACGTTGAATGGTATACCTGTAAATGATGCAGAATCTCATGGTGTTTGGTGGGTAAATATGCCCGATATTGCTTCTTCGTCAGATAATATACAAATACAAAGAGGGGTGGGGGTTAGTACACAGGGTGCCGCTGCTTTTGGCGCTACTATCAGTTTAAATACAACCGACCTGAAAAAAGAAGCTTATGGTGAAGTACATTCCTCCGGAGGTTCGTTCAATACATTACGAAATACAGTGAATTTCGGAACCGGATTGATGGGCGACCACTGGGTCTTTGACGGACGACTTTCCCGGATATCTTCAGATGGTTTTATCGACAGGGCTTCCTCTGACCTGAAGTCTTTTTATCTTTCTGGCGGATATTATGGAAAAAACACCGTTGTAAAAGCAATCACTTTTAGCGGAACCGAAAAAACCTATCAGGCATGGAATGGAGTTCCGGGCGATATGTTGGAAACCGATCGCAGGTTTAATCCCTCAGGGATGTATTTTGATGATGATGGCAACATGAAGTTTTATGAGAATGAAACTGATAATTATCAACAGGATCATTATCAATTACATTTTACACATGAATTTAATCCCTCCCTGATTGCCAACAGTTCTTTGCATTATACCTACGGACGGGGCTATTACGAGCAATATCGTGAAGATGAAAGTTTCCAGGATTACGGACTTGAAGATGTAACCATTGAATCGACTTTGTTTACGGAAACAGACCTGATCAGACGCCGCTGGCTCGACAATCATTTTTATGGTATTACATACTCGTTAAAGTATAACACATTCAATAGATTTGATATGACTTTTGGCGGTGGTTTTAATATTTATGAAGGCGACCATTTTGGAGAGATCATTTGGGCTGCTCTTGCACAAAATATAGAAAAAGACCAGCGGTTTTATGATAACGATGCACAGAAGTCTGATTTTAATAACTTTATTAAAATCAATTATCAGCTATCTGAGGGATTATTTTTGTTTACCGATCTTCAATACCGCAATATTATTTACGACTTTACGGGTTTGGCACTGGTTGACAACGAGGTTTCATCTCTTGATCAGCGTGCTGTCTTCCATTTTTTTAATCCTAAAGCAGGTTTGCTTTATAAGTTTGGAAAAGCACATGAAGCGTATGGTTTTGCAGGAATAAGTAATCGCGAACCGGTTAGACGTGATTTTACAGAATCTTCACCGGAATCCAGACCAACACATGAAACACTTTATAATGTTGAGGCAGGTTACCGCTATCAGAGTTCCAATACCAGAGTGGGCGTAAATGTTTATCTTATGGACTATGATAATCAACTGATTCTTACCGGTGAGATCAATGATGTAGGTGGATTCTCACGTGCAAATATTAAAGACAGTTATCGCATGGGGATTGAGTTTGAAGGTTCAGTAAACATAACAGAAAAACTTGATTGGACAGCAAACCTGGCCTTTAGCAGAAATAAGATTCCTACTTTTACTGAGTATTCTGATGTATATGATGAGGATTGGAATTGGATGGGATCGCAGGAAGAAACATACAAAAACACTGATATTGCTTTTTCCCCATCTGTGGTTTCTGGCAGTCATTTCCGCTATACTCCACTGGAAGATCTTCACATTAATCTTTATTCAAAATATGTAGGTGATCAGTTTATTGATAACACCATGAGTAATGATCGTAAGCTTGATGCTTACCTGGTAAATGATTTAGGTTTCTCATATGAAATCAATAATTCTTTTTTAAATCGTTTGGAGTTCACCTTTTTGATTAACAATATTTTAGATGTTGAATATATTACCAATGCCTGGATATACAAAGGTTATCTGGGTTCAGAGGGATTGGTTTCCATTGAAGATGGATATTTTCCACAGGCTGGCAGGCATTACCTTGCCGGCATGAGGTTAAGATTTTAAAAAAACAGATTAATCAATGGGTTCCGCATTTCTACCGGTGGGTGCGGAACCTATGTTATCCTCATAATTTTTATGTTGGGCATAATGTCGCCATTTGTTGATCATTTCCTTCATATCGGGTGCAATATCAGAATCGAAAAACATACTTTCACCAGTTATAGGATGTTCAAAGGCAAGAGTTTTGGCATGTAGTGCATGACGTGGGCAGGTTTTAAAACAATTTTGTACAAATTGCCTGTATTTGGTGAAAGTTGTGCCTTTCAAAATTTTATCACCACCATAGTTTTCATCATTAAACAAAGGATGTCCGGCATATTTGAAATGTGCTCTGATTTGGTGTGTTCTTCCTGTCTCAAGTTTACATTCTACCAGCGAAACATATCCAAATTTTTCTAATGTTTTATAATGGGTTATGGCATGTTTTCCATAGTTCCCATCCGGGAAAACATCCATTATCTGCCGGTTTTTTAAGCTTCTCCCAATGTGTCCTGTAATGGTTCCGCTATCTTCTTTTAGTTTTCCCCACACCAGAGCATGGTAAAGGCGGTCTATTTTGCGATCGAAAAACATTTTTGCCAGCCGGGTTTGAGCCAATTCGGTTTTTGCAATGAGAATAATACCAGAGGTGTTTTTATCAATTCTGTGTACCAAACCCGGTTTTATGCCTTCGTCGTTTTGCCTGGGCAGGTCTTTGAAGCGATACACAAGAGCATTTACCAATGTACCTGTATAATTACCGTGTCCGGGATGCACAACCATACCAGCTGGTTTGTTAATGATCAGGATGTATTCGTCTTCATAGATAACATCGAGGGGGATGTTTTGCGGAACGATCTCAATTTCCCTGGGCGGGTAAGCCAATACAATGGTTACCACATCCAGGGGTTTTACTTTGTAGTTAGATTTTACCTGTTGGTTGTTTACCAAAATGTTTCCTGCTTTGGCTGCATTTTGTATTTTATTGCGACTGGTATTTTCCATTCTCGAAAGCAAAAACTTATCTACCCTGATGAACCCTTGTCCGCGATCTGATACAAACCTGTGATGCTCGTATAACTCCTGTTCGTCATCACTATCCGGCAGATTATTTACTTCATTATTGTCGTTCAATTCTTCTTTCATAGGAAAAGAAAGTTTTAACGGGCTATGATAAAACGTGTGCTTTGGGCAGGTTTTAAATTATTATCACTGTTCAGTTGCAGGAAATAGATACCATTGGCAAGGGCAGAAACATCAATCTGGTTTGAGTAGGATGAACGATAAATAACCTTACCAGCAATATCTGAAATGATTATCTCAGTATCGGCTTTGAGGTTCTCACCTGAATTTTTGATGAAAAGATGTTGGCCCTTCACCGGATTAGGATAAACAATTAGTTTTTCTGTTGTATTTGAATCGGGGTGGTTATGAATGTTGGTTATGAGTTGTTCTCCGAATACGGGTCTTAACATGAGTGATCCTTCGAAAATAGATGGCATCCATTCACCTGTGGTATTATAGAAGATCTGATCTGAATTGTTGGTTGAGGTATCAAAGCCGATATGTAAAAAATCTGATGTAGTTTGTTGCCATCCCACATAAATAGTATCCGAAACCAAAAGAGGTTCTTCAAACTCGTAATTGACAAATTGATTAATACCTTCCAGAAAATCGGGAAAAAGTACTTCTGATTCATAGAGGATGATCTCAGGATCGAGGTTTTCCCATATTTTGATTACGAAGGGTTTATTGTTAACATCGTTATAAGTAGGGTTGAAATAGATTTGAACAGCGTCCATCAGGTCTTCTGCACCTAAAACAAACCTTACGGCTCCTTTGGCCGAATTACCCACCAACCCGTATCCGTTTTCTGGTGTTCCGTCATCGTAGGCAAAATAGTTGTCAAAAGTTAGTGTACGTGATATTGTATCGTTCCATGGCCACAGATCGCCTTGCAGTCCCTCTCTGATCACATGGTAAATTTTGAATTGTCTTGCATCAGCCGGGTCTGCAGGCAGAGGGTTTGGAACTACAATTGGATTGGCATGCGGTTGATAATTCTGGAACCCTGCTTCTGAAAAAGGTGATATATTCCAGGATCCACCAGAATAATTCCTTACATTTGAACCTTGTTCATCTTCTATAAAGTATCGGTAAAAATAGTTATAGGTAATGTTGTCGAGATTGGCAATTTTTACATCAAATGTTGCCCTGATATAGTCCTCTGGATTTTGTATATAGTGTTTCCAGGGCATTGCCTGATATTTTTGGAGCACCGATTGAGGTTTTTCAGCAAATGTTATATCGTAGTAGAAAGAGTCTGTCTTGTTTCTTCCCCTGTCTAACATGATATAATCAATATTCCAAATGGTGGAAATTCCGGAGAAGTTTTGAGGATTTTTCAGATTGGGTTGTGGGAAACTTGCATAATTAAGAAAACGAAAACGAAAATCGTCTCTGAAATAAGCTTCATCATCAATCATTACGCCCACAAATGGAAAGTATGTACTATCGTTAGTACTTAAAAAATCATCCAGAGATTTACCAGTTGCTTTCCAAACGCTTTCCCATTGGTCTTCTACCCAAATATCTTCATCAGGGTTGGAAGGATCGCTCTCCCAATGGGCGGGAGTATGCAAAAATTGCAATACCAGGGAGTCCCTTTCCCGGGGAGGACTTCCATTCCCCTGGGGTTGATAGTGAAAACTCAGCATTACACTATCTGATGGGGATAGGGATTGGGGGTTATCTCCAAAAACAGAATCCAGTCTGATGGGTTGAGAGGTTAGTTGGTCTGCAACAAACTGAAAACTCAGGGAATCTGCAGCAGCATATATTTCTCCCCGTTGATCAATGGCATCAAATGTTGCTGTTCCCGTACTTTTGGGATTGATAGCAAACCCCTTATTGATAAAAGCAAAGCTGTCGGTCCAGAATCTAGCATCAGGGTAGGGTCCGGGGTATGAAAAATCTTCTTTTAAGGGGATTGTCAGATGATTGTTTTTGTCATTTTTTTGCTGTGTAGTATCCAAAAGATTTCCGTTTTGATGATGGTATTTTTTCGAGATGTTATATTGCACAGGGAGTAATACCTCCTGAGCCAGCACAAAAGGATTGAAAAATGGCAATAAAACAAGCAACAGAATTAATTTTGGGTTCATCAGGTCTCTTGTCATGACGGGTTTTGTTTGTTATGTTACAAACAAAGTAATTTTTAATTTATTGTATATGTCAATGGGGGATTCAACCATGGAGAAATGAAAAAAGATTATGAATCCTCCTGATTTTCTAAATCATCAACATCTTTATACCAAATATCAAAGGTAGTACCTTTCACTACTTTTTCAATGTCTTCAGGGTCAGGGTCTTGTTTATAAACTCTGGCTCTTCTGTCTGGCACATTATCTTCAAATGTTTCCCGTCCCAGTATCATAGAGTTTTCCCTGAGTATTTCAAATACATCTTCAGGAGATTTTCCTGTAAGGTCTGGAGTTGGAAGGGCCAGGCTTTCCATCATATATTCTTCAAAGTCGAAATTTTCGGCAGAGCGATAAAAAAGGTCTACTTCTTTACCTCTTTCCAATCTTTGGATGCCTGTTTCCATTCCCGGATCCTGCCTGTAAACCCTGAGGTCTTCTGATTCCTCATCATCCAGGAAAACCTCTTCTCCTATATTCAGTGATGATTGGTTTAATAGCATTATTGCTTCTTCGCGTGGTTTTCCAACCATAAAGGGAACAGTTACCATATCTCCTGATTCTCCTGTACCCAATTCTAAGTCAATAGCAGTTCCTTTTTCTATACGTGTTCCTGGTTCTATGGTTCCATTATTATATTTTTGTTTCAATACATTGTCTCTGGCAATGTTGGGAACGTATTCAAGTTTTCCTACCTTCAGTCCGTAATTTTCTAAAATGGCTAGTGCCTGTCTGAGAGACAGATCATTCAGATCGGGCATTTCAACCATTTCTGGTAATATAGCTACGGTAGTAAGATAAACGGTTCTGTTTTTTTTTACTTCTTTACCTGCATCGGGATTCTGCGAACTTATGGTACCCTTTTCGCCGGTTGAATCGAATACAGAATCGTTGATCACAGCCCTTAGTTTATTGTCCTCTAAAATCCGGATGGCTTCTTCGGTTTCAATACCTTTCAGGTCTGGAACGGTGATGGTTTTGCCATGCATTGTATAAATATCCAATAGTTTTAATGCAAACCAAAGTACTGCAATGGCAAAAGCAATGGCCAAAACCAAATGGATCAGAAACGTCTTGCTTTTCAAAAAATCAATGACACTCATAGTATAATTTTAATTTATCAGGTTCTTTTGCTATCTTTTTGCGTTTTCTGTATAGAAAACTTCAGGATGATTGCTTATTAAACCCGGAAAGGTTTCGTCCTTATATTTTGTAATTTATTTTTTGCCAGTTAAAAAATACCTGAAAAAGTAGTTTCTCATTGCACTTTTCTATGCCCTGCCAAAATTAATAATTAATTCAGTGATACACCGCAAAATTTAACCTGTGCATAATTTTGAACTATTTTTCTTAAACTCTTCTATCTTTGTTTTTATTTTACTGTTCTTTTGTCCATTGTAGTGAATGGTAAAATATATTTTTTTGGGTATCATAAAATATGTCGTCATGTTTTGAATAACAATGTATTGCTGATTCGATAAACCGGGTTAAGATAAAAAATTTACACTCGCATGTAGATGTTTCTTAATTGGTATAGAAGAAAACAAGCAATACGGATTTATTGCCGAGCTCTGCTAACTGCTTTATAAAATCACAATATAAACAGATGATTTTACTTATTGTAAGGAAACCTTTTATAAATATTCACATAAAACATTTCAACCATTTTTGTAACATCAAAGAAAGAAAAGATATTCAATGAATTAAACGGCCATAAAAAATTTAATTTTCCAGTACCCGAATTTTAAAACGAAAATTTATGTCAGAAAAAAACGACCTGTTAAAGAATATTGCACTTGTAGCAGGAGGTTACTCAGGAGAGTATGAGATATCAATCAATAGTGCCCGTGTAATAAAAAAAAATCTGGATAATAAACTGTTTAAGGTTTATTTAATAATCGTGGTTAGTGACAAATGGGTTTATATTGACGGGGAGAATCGTGAAACTCCTGTTGATAAGAACGACTTTAGCATTCAAACAAGCTTTGGAAAAGTTCTGTTTGATTGTGCACTTATTACCATACATGGCACACCGGGCGAAGATGGGAAATTACAGGGTTATTTTGATTTGATGAAAATTCCTTATACAACGGCTGGAATGTTTCCCAGTGCCCTAACCTTCAATAAGTATTTTTGTAATCTTGTGGTTTCTCGCTGGGGTATACCGGTTGCCCGTTCGGTAAAGATTTCATCGGACGAAAAGATTGTTGAACAGGATATTCTGGAGCAGGTTCAACTGCCCGTATTTGTAAAACCCAACCAGGGGGGGTCCAGTTTAGGGACCACTTTTGTGCAGGATGCTGACAAAGTGATTCCATCATTACGGTTATGCTTTGAACATGATTGTGAAGCTTTGATTGAAGAGTATATTGAAGGAACTGAACTAACCTGTGGTGTTTACCGGCGTCAGGGAAAATTAATAGTATTACCTGTAACGGAGATTATTAGTAAAACCGAGGCAAAATTTTTTGACTATAAGGCTAAATACACCAAGGGGGCTGCAGATGAAATTACTCCTGCCCGAATTGATGATGATTTGCGCGATGAGATATGGCGTACGACGGCTTTTTTGTATGAAAAACTCGAATTGAAAGGAATTTGCCGCATCGATTATATTTTCAGCAAGGGAAAGTTATTTTTTCTCGAAGCCAATATTACTCCGGGAATGTCAGAAAGAAGCATTGTACCTCAACAGGCTGCTCATATAGGAATCGAATTAAAGCAATTATTCACTGATGTGATTATGGAAGCGATCCGTCAAAAGTAAAACAAGCAGAAATATTGTTGAGCAAGATTTTTTCACAAAATATCCGAGATCAAATGTAATTGAGAGAAAGTAAATACTCCGACAACATTTTGATGGCTTTGTATCGATGGCTGATCTTATTTTTCTCTTTCAGGGGCATTTCAGCAAAGGTTTGTCTGTAATTTTGCGGAATAAAAACAGGATCATATCCAAATCCATCGCTTCCTCTTTTTTCCATGATAATCTCACCTTTCACAATCCCCTCAAATGTAAGTTCTTCATCATCCAATAAAAGCGCTATTACAGTTCTGAACTGAGCTTTACGGTTTGTTTTGTTTTTCAGTTCTCTCCAGATTTTTTCAATATTGTCATTGCTGTTTTTATTTTCTCCGGCATATCTGGCTGAAAAAACACCGGGTTGGCCATCCAGTGCTTCTATTTCCAGTCCTGTATCATCGGCAAAACAGTTTACCTGGTATCGATTTTTAATATACCATGCTTTTTGCAAAGCATTTCCTTCCAGTGTATTTTGTGTTTCGGGAATATCTTCGTTACACCCAATATCTTTTAGTCCTTTTATTTTGAGTGAATCAGGAAGCATTTTTTCTACTTCTATGATTTTATTGGGGTTTTGTGTTGCAAAAACAAGTTCTAGCATATTTTGGATGGGTTTTCTTAATTATTATTTTCGGTTTTCTCCTCCAAAATTTCTGTTTCTTCCAATTCTATAAGTATGAAATTTTTTTTCACCTTGTCTCCCTTTTGTGCATTAATCCGAATAATTTTGGCATCAAACGGGGCAAGAATAAGATTTTTCATTTTCATGGCTTCAAGAATCATAAGTTTGTCTCCTTCTCTGACCAGATCGTTTTCTTTTACAAATACCTCAGGGATGTTTCCAGGCATAAATGCTTTTAAATGGTTAGGATTACTGGGTACATAGGAAGTTCTTTTTTCCTGCATTTTGTTGAATCGTGTTTGATAGGTAATATCGTCTACAACAAGAGGAAAGAACTTTTCCTGTTTTTTCTTTTTGGGTGGTTCTGCTTTTTTGTTCATAGTAAAGGTCAATTATCAAATATCAGGTAAGAAAATGACTGTTTTCTATTGATAATGAAAAGATTTATAATTTTCAGAGACCAAATAATTTTTCAGTTTGTTTGTTTTCAAATTGTTAAAGTGTTTTTTTTAAAATGGGGGGATTCCGTGTTTTTTAGATGGACGAAGTTCTGATTTTTGATTGGAAACCTCCATGGCATGTACAATAAATTTGCGGGTTTCATTGGGTTCAATTACAGCATCAATGTATCCATGAGCTGCGGCAACATAAGGATTAGCAAATTTTCTTTTGTACTCTTCCACTTTTTCTTTTCTGATTTTATCAGGGTTTTCTGCATTTTTAATTTCGTTTCGAAAAATAATATTAGCAGCACCTTCGGGTCCCATCACAGCAATTTCAGCAGTTGGCCATGCAAAAACAAAATCAGCCCTCAGGTGTCTGGAGCACATAGCAATGTATCCACCACCATAAGCTTTTCTGAGAATGACAGTGATTTTGGGTACGGTTGCCTCGGAATAACTGTATAAAATTTTTGCTCCATGTCTGATAACTCCCGAATGTTCCTGATCGATACCTGGCAAATAACCTGGCAGGTCTACCAAAGTGATCAGGGGTATATTAAAAGCATCACAAAACCTGATAAACCGGGCAGCTTTGTCAGATGAATCAACATCGAGCACACCAGCCAATACCAGAGGTTGGTTAGCAACAAAACCCACAGTATCACCATTTATTCTTCCGAATCCGATAACCATATTGGCTGCGAAAAGTTCCTGAACTTCAAAAAATTCACTATCGTCGCTGATTGATTTGATAACGTCTCTTACATCATAGGGTTCTCTGGGATCAATAGGGATGATATCATCAATTTTATATTGCCTAGATTTGGGAGCTTTTTTGGGGAATGGTTCTGCTTTTTTTGTATTATTCCAGGGGATGTAAGTGACAAGTTTTTTGATCTGGGCAAGGCATTCCTGTTCACTTTCTGCATAAAAATGTGCATTTCCGGTAATTTCGGAATGTACACGAGCGCCGCCCAGTTCTTCCATCGAAATTTCTTCTCCCAAAACAGATTTGATAACTTCTGGTCCGGTAATAAACATTTTAGATATTTTATCTACTACAAATACAAAATCGGTGAGTGCCGGAGAATAAACAGCGCCACCGGCACATGGTCCTAAAATAACCGATATTTGGGGCACAACCCCCGATGCCAGGGTGTTGCGGTAAAAGATTTCACCGTATCCGGCAAGAGAATTCACCCCTTCCTGTATACGTGCACCACCTGAGTCGTTGATACCAATAATGGGTATCTTATGATTCATGGCATGATCCATAATCTTGGCAATTTTGCGGGCATGCATTATTCCAAGCGACCCTCCTGCTACGGTAAAGTCCTGGGCATATATGCATACCGGATAACCATTTATGGTACCTGTACCGGTAATAACACCATCACCCGGAAGGTGTTTTTTGTCCATATCAAAATCACGAGCAGCGTGCTCTACAAACATGTCGTACTCATGAAACGAATTAGGGTCTAAAAGACTAACAATCCTTTCACGGGCTGTCATCTTACCCATACTTTGTTGCTTCTCAATGGCTTTTACACCACCACCCAGCAAGGCACCCTGCATTCTCTTTTTTAAATCAAGTGTCTTTTTCTTTATCGACATATGTTTATTGTTTTGTTTTCTGAATCTAAATTAGCTTATCTTATAACTATGGCTGTTTTATTGAACCGAAAAAACATTCAAAGTAATTAAAAAAAAATGAAAACAACTATTTTTTTCTTTACAAAACTTTTCTTAGCACCCATCTTTGGGTTTAATATGCTTTTTTTTTTGTCTGAAATCAAATGGATTATTCCAATCCTTTTAAGAGCATTGAAGGTGTAAAATGCCTGGAGAGAATAAGATTACAATAAAAATAATTGGTATTAATGCATCAGAATTTTTTGAATATATGATTGATACGGATTGGTTATTTGAAGAAAATAAATTCCTGTACCCAAGTCTTGTAAATTGATTTGGAATGTTTGCGCTTGTTTATTTTGACCTATACTTTGTTTAAAAATTACCTGTCCTGAAGTATTGATGATCTTCAGGGTGTTTTGATCATATTTTAAGGTGTTTTTGATTTCTACAAAAAAGTTTCCTGTTGAAGGATTAGGAAAAATACGAACAGATTCTTCTAATGAGATATTTTCCTGATGGTTTTCAATCTCCTTAAAATTTGCTTTTACCAGGGTTTGCTCAGAAGGCATAATAAAAGAATATTCTGGCAGGGTGCTCAGGATCATTCCATTCTGATCTGTCCATGAAACAAACTTAAATCCGGGATTGGGCACTGCATTGAGCAAAACCATCTCATTTTCTGCATAATAACCAGATCCGGAAATAACGCCACTTAGTGCAGGTACTATTTCGAGTACTACAAAATTGGTGTTGACATTGGGATCAAATCCGTAAAGCTGAATGGTATCTGTTTCAAGAGGATCCAGCCAGGGTTTTATCTGCATTTCGGGTTCGGTACCATTTGCTACCCAGTGATGACTGAATTTGCCAAAATAATCAGTCAGTTGGGGTTCATCGCAACTGGCCCCTCCACCGGTAAGGGTGCCAATGATAAGTCCGTCCTGGTCAAACAATGGGGCCCCTGATGATCCTCCTTCAGTTACGCCATAACCCGATTGGGTTTCTGTCCAGTTTACTTTCCAGAATCCCTGATGAAGTCCTAAGGTAAAAGTCCCGGATTGTAAAGGTTGATCATAAATAGAAATTTTTTTTGCATCTCCGGATGGATGATGGATGCTCACTCCCGAATCAGATGAGCGCGTACTAAGGCTCCATCCGTTAAAATAAGGCATCCAGATTTCGGGTATTTCATCTTCCAGCAATAAAAGTTTAAAGTCTGTACCTTGCTGCAAAACACCTTTGGATATTAGAGTACTGCCTTCAATCATTTTGCTTTCAGATAATAAACCCGAATTTTCGCATGTCAAATATTCATAATCAAAGTAAAACTGCCATACCAGATAATCTTCTTCAGAAGCATTTGTGCCACAGTGATTAGCAGTAAGAAAATAGGGTGTTTGATCCTGATTTGTGTTATTCATAAGAGACCCGGTACAATAGAACCAGGTATCACCTGAGCGCAAAACAATTCTTGCCACACCTCTTTTCTGTTTTTGCCATAAATCCCCCTCCGGACAATTTATATTTATATTGCATTCGCCCGAAGCACTGATTTGTTTATTTCCATCCACCGATTTTTCCGGTAGGTTTGTAATATGTATGATTTGCTGGATGAGAAAATCATTTTCTTTTTGTGAGTTGAGATTGCTTTCATGATATTCTATAGTAAGTTCATCATAGGGTAAAATCTGGATAGAAAGCAATCCATGCGGTTGATTGTTTTGCCGGGTAAACGCACCCAAAGATTTTTGGGATTCGCGATGATAGACAAAAAGTTTATCTCCAGCGGGGATCGAAAGCTCAGACAAGATGAAACCCATGCCCGATGCGCCGGGTGAATGAATATTCATTTGCCACAAAACAGAACTATCGGACAAGAGGTGAGCAGTGGCATTTTTTTTGAAGTATTGCTCAATGTTTATCGAATATCCTGCAAGCAGGGCAGTTTCATCTTTCTCTTTTAGGTTTTGAGGGGGAAGTTTAAAAGAGTAGGTTGTATCAGATGTGATTTTTTCTATGGTCAGACCAGGGGGTGACTCACCGGTACTGATCTGTGCAGAACAAGGTTCTGTTTTGAAAAAAAATGTGATGATGATCAGGAAAATAGATGCTTGCCTCATAATTATCTAGTCTGAAATGAACCCACAGCGGGAAAACCAAAAAACCTTCACATTGCTTTATACCGGAAATAATCCGTAAATGAAACGCCACACAATAATAATAAAAATCAGCCAATTATCGAAGCGTAGATTCCCTTATTTTTAATTCGGCTTCAAAAATCTTTGTTGTAAAATCTTGCTTTTGCCCCCCTTGATCTGCTTCCAGGTGATTTGCGAGTTTTTGTAAAAGAAGCAGCATGGCTTCCTGCCCCATCTGGTAACCCTTTTGTTTAACAGTGGTAAGTGGTGGGGCAGACATCATTGCAATGGGGTCATCGCCAAATCCGGCAACGGCTATGTCTTGCGGGATTCTGTATCCGTTTTTTCTGAGTAGGTTCATCGCTGCCACGGCAGTAAAATCATTGACAGCAAAAATAGCATCTGTATCGGGGGCCAGGGATAGCATTTTTTTTTGTTCGAACAATACACGCTGGGGGGTATCGCATTCGAGTATAAGTTCCGGGGAAGGGAAAATATCATTTTCCTGAAGAGCGGCCATATAACCTTTTTTTCTGTTATGACCAATGGTGAGATGGGGAGAAGTTCCCAGGTGCATTATCTTTTTAAATCCTTTTTCGATCAAATGATTGGTAATCATTTTTGCCCCATCAAAATCATTGGTAATCACACGGTCCGTTTCAATTGATTTACAAATCCGGTCAATAAATACCATGGGTACTTCATTGTCTATTACCGGTTGAAAATGACTGTATTGAGTAGTGTTTTTACTGATGCAAACCAGCATGCCGTCTACGCGATGATCAAGCAGGGCCTGTACATTAATCTCCTCTCTCTGGTGGTCTTCATTAGATTGGCAAATCATGACCCTGTATCCTTTGTTGTAGGCAATATCTTCAATACCACTGATAATAGAGGAAAAAAAATGATGAATGATTTCAGGAATTACGATGCCGATAGTTTTAGATTTCTGTTGTTTCAGGCTTAAAGCCAGTGCATTGGGGCGGTAATTTACCTTCATGGCATATTCCTTTATTTTGTTTCGCGTAGCTTCGCTGATATCAGGATGGTCTTTTAATGCTCTTGAAACAGTTGAGGCAGAAACCCCTAATGCTTTGGCAATGTCGTTGATAGAGGCGAGATTAGTTTTCATGATATGTGGAATTTTACTTGAACAGTGTTAAGAAAAACACTACATTATTATTCGGGTTGATTTTGTGGTTGCAATGAAGCACAACTGTTAAAATAATAAAAATGTTTTGTGGGTGTAAAATTTTTTTTTTTAAACAATTGAATAACGGTAAATAGAGCATAAAATTAAAAAAAACAAATGAACAAAATTGTTCAAAAATGAATAAAATCAGATAAATAATCAGAAACTTCAATCGTTGATCATATTTATGGATGTATGCCTGACTACAATTGCGCAAATGTTTGCGCAATTTATTTCGCAAACGTTTGCAAGAATAGTGTTAACAAATAATTGATTTTCAGCGTTCAAAAAGAATATAGGGATGTGATTTTTTTTATATTTTTGCGTATAAGATTTTTTTCATAAAATCTTAATTTAAATTTCACATTCTGAAGACCAGAGATTCTTTTGCTGGTCAAATATCATGGACAGCTTTTAATGATCAATTGTTGTGGGGTAAGTTTCAAACAAAATTTATCATTATATGTTCGTATCTAAAAGTCAGATTTATTATTTTCTTAACATGAACCGATCCTTGGCCAAACTATTGATACACACGCGGATGATTAGATTTCGCAGCTTGGAAAAAAATACAAAACCGGAGTTTTGGCCATCTGTATCTGACCAAATTAATCAAATTATAAGCAGATGAACCGTTATATCAATAAATATAGATGATTCAGGGAAAACCAATACTTTATTCAATCGATTACATAATTACTAATTACTAACTTTCAATTTATTACTAACCTTTAAATTATACAAAATGCAAATACAAAAAACAGGAATTACTATTTTCATTTTCCTTATGGGGATGTTTATGGTACATGCCCAGACAGGACAGGTTACAGGTACTGTTTTTGATGCTGCAACAGGAGAAACATTACCTGGGGCCAGTATTGTTGTTGAGGGAACCTCCTCAGGTGGAACAACTAATATGGATGGTACTTACAGCATCACAGTCCCTGCCGGTGATATTGTACTTGAAGCCAGTTTTGTTGGTTATGAACCAAGCATTACCGAAGTAACTGTAACAGCAGGAGAAACAGTTGAAGTTGACTTTCAACTTTATACCGATATTCAAACCTTGCAGGAATTTATTGTGATTGGTTATGGTGTCACGGAAAAGGAAGATGCTACGGGGTCTGTATCTGTAATCGGCGAAGAAGAATTTAATCGTGGTAACATTACTACACCCAGTGAATTGATAACAGGTAAGATTTCCGGTGTCCAGGTGACCTCGGGGGGCGGTGCACCTGGTTCAGGTGAAACCATACGTATCAGAGGTGGTTCATCTCTCTCAGCGAGTAATGATCCTTTGATCGTTATTGATGGTGTACCCGTGGAATCTACGGGCATCAGTGGCATGAGAAGTGCTTTGAGTATGGTTAATCCTAATGATATAGAGGATTTCACGGTTTTGAAAGATGCTTCTGCCACTGCTATTTATGGATCGAGGGCATCTAATGGTGTTATTATTATTACCACCAAAAAAGGTGAACTGGGAGCAAAACCCAGTTTTACCTATTCCGGAACTTATTCTATGGGTACCAATGCCAAAACACTAGATGTATTAGGTGCTGGCCGTTTCGAAGAAGTTGTAAATGAGATGTTTCCAGATCCCATTTCACCTACAAATCCAAATGGTAGTAAGCGTGATAGTACTGCCATTAGCCTACTAGGAAATGCATCCACAAACTGGCAGGATCAGATTTTTCAAAACGCTCTTAGTCATGATCACAACCTAAGTGCTACGGGTTCTTATGGTAATTTGCCCTATCGTATTGCTTTGGGTTATTCATCACAGGATGGTGTGCTTAAAACGGATAATATGAGCAGAACATCCCTTTCTGTGGGTTTAAATCCATCATTGCTGGATGATGATTTGAAAATTAATCTGAATTTAAGAGGCGTTAATGTTACCAATCAATTTGCAGATAATGGTGCTATAGGAGCAGCAGTTGCGTTTGATCCAACCCAACCTGTTACAACAGACAGTGATGATTTTGGTGGTTATTTTGCATGGATCAATGAAGAGAGTGGATTGCCAAAACCCGTTGCTACTTCAAACCCAGTAGCATTGCTTGAATTGCGCGATGATAATTCAACAGTGAATCGTTTTATCGGTAATGTTGAATTTGATTACCAACTTCCATTTCTAAGTGGTTTAAGTGCAAATTTAAATTTAGGTTATGATTATTCTGTTAGTGATGGTGAAATCAATGTTCCTGATTATGCTGCTTTCTCCTTTGTGAGAGGGGGACAAATCAGAACTTATGATCAGGAAAAAAGAAACGAATTGATCGATTTCTACCTGAATTATAATACAGAAATACCAGCTTTACAAAGTACTATTAATTTGATGGGGGGGTATTCATGGCAGCATTTTTATGATACAGGATCTGCTTTTGATACGAATATTCCCAATAGCGTTGGATTCCAGGCTGGATTATCTGACAGTCTGCGTGTTTTTGAAGATACTGACTATGAAACTGAATATTATCTTGTTTCTCTTTTTAGTCGTTTGGAATACAACCTTATGGAAAAATACATCCTTACGTTAACCCTAAGAAATGATGGAACCTCAAGATTTGTGGGCGATAATCAGTTTGGATTGTTTCCATCAGCCGCTTTTGCATGGAGGATTGACCAGGAAGATTTTCTTCAGAATGTTAATGCCATCTCCCAGATGAAATTGCGTCTTGGTTATGGAGTAACAGGACAACAAAATATCGGGCAAGGCAATTATCCTGCATTGTCAAGATATACCTTGAACCGTCAGGGTGCATTTTATACTTTGGGTAATGATACAATCCGAACACTTCGCCCGGAAGGATATGATGAAAACCTGAAATGGGAAGAAACCACAACTTATAACATTGGTCTTGATTTTGGTTTTGCCAACGACAGATTTACCGGTAGTATTGATCTTTATCAAAGAGAAACAAATGACCTGATCAATTTCATTCCTGTTCCTGTTGGTTCCAACCTTACAAATGCATTATTAACCAATATTGGTAACCTCGAAAACAGAGGTATTGAAGTAGGTTTGAATTCAAGAATTTTAACTACTCCGGATTATGTATGGGCACTTGGTTTGAATGGAACTTATTCTGAAACTGAAATAACAAAACTTACCCAAAGTGAAGACCCCTCTTATCTTGGTGTATCTACCGGCGGTATTTCAGGTGGGACAGGAAACAACATTCAAATGCATAGTGTTGGTAAACAACCCAACTCCTTTTTTGTATTTGAGCAGGTATATGACCAGGATGGTAATCCTATTGAAGGTCTTTATGTGGACAGGAATGGCGACGGGCAGATCACCGATGATGACCGTTACCATTACAAGAGTCCTTTTGCTGATTTTGTTTTCGGAATCAATTCATCTTTCGAATACAAAGATTTTGGTTTCTCATTCAATGGTCGTTTGAGCCTGGGTAATTATATGTATAATAATGTTAGTTCTATGAATGGCGAATTAAGTCGTTTATATCGTTCTGAAGGTCCTTATTTGAGTAATATAACTACTGATGCTTTTGATGTAAATTTCAACAGTGCTCGTTATATCTCCGATTATTATGTGCAGGATGCTTCATTCTTTAAAATGGATAACATGAGTGTGTACTATAATTTTACTAATCTGTTTGCAGGAAGTAATCTGCAGGTTTCGTTTACAGTCCAAAATGCTTTTGTGATTACAGAGTATGAAGGTATTGATCCTGAGATTGCTTTAGGTATAGACAATAATTTTTATCCAAGACCAAGAAATTTTGTATTGGGTGTAAATCTTCAATTGTAAGAATCATTTTAAAAATATATAACTATGAAAAAGATATCGTATTTAATTTTTTCCTTATTGCTATTTCCCCTTATGATGACATCATGCTTTGATGATCTGGAAGTAACACCATTGGATGAAGAGGAAATAACCTCAGCAACCGTATATGACGATCCGGAGGCCTACCAGCAGGTTTTGGCTAAATTATATGCCGGACTCGCAGTTTCAGGGCAGCAAGGTCCTGCTGGAAATGCCGATATTTCAGGTATTGATGAAGGTTTCGGACAATATATCCGTGGATATTTCAACCATCAGGTACTTTCTACAGATGAAGCAGTGATCGGTTGGGACGATCAAACCATAAAAGATTTTGTTTACCATGCCTGGGGTTCAAGTGATGTTTTCATTACTGCCATGTACTCACGTGTATTTTATCAAATTTCGTTGGCTAACGAATATTTGCGTCAAACAACCTCTGATAAATTGGATGAAAGAGGAGTTGACGATAACCTTCGTAATGAAATACAGATATACAGAGCGGAAGCAAGATTCCTCAGAGCATTTAGTTATTGGCATGCATTAGATATGTTTGGAGGGGGAGTGCCTTTTATTACAGAGGACAACCCCATCGGAAGTTACCTTCCTGAGCCCATTTCATCTACCGATTTATTTGAATTTATTGAAGGTGAATTGCTTGCTATTGAAACTGATTTGGTGGATCCTCCACATACCGAATACGGACGTGCCGATAAGGCTGCTGCCTGGACGCTGCTGGCAAAACTTTATCTCAATGCAGAAATTTATATAGGAGAACCACATTATTCTGAATCCCTTCAATTCTCAGAACAGGTTATCAATGCAGGTTACACGCTTCACGATAATTACGCTGAACTTTTTATGGCAGATAACAATCCTATTCAAAACCCTGATCTTAATGAAATTATTTTCGCAGTTAGATATGATGGTATCAATACACAAACTTTTGGTGGTACCAACTTTATCATTCATGCTCAGGTTGGTGGTTCTATGAATGCAGCCAATTATGGTGTTGATGGTGGATGGGGTGGTTTAAGAACTACACCTGAACTGGTTAATTTGTTTCGGGATGAGGATCAACGTGCCATGTTCTTTACTGAGGGGCAAAGTCTTGAAATTGATGATTTAAGCGATTTTACCAATGGTTATGCTGTTGTGAAATTTACCAATATGAGAAGTGATGGCAATCAAGGTTCTAATTTGGAATTTACTGATACAGATTTTCCTTTTTTTCGCCTGGCAGATGTTTACTTAATGTATGCTGAGGCGCACCTTAGGGGTGGCGGCGGCGATCGTTCCACTGCTGTTGGTTATTTTAATGCCCTTAGAGAAAGAGCTTTTGGCGATGATTCTTTCAATGTAAGTGATATTGATCTCGATGGTATTCTTGATGAAAGAGCCCGCGAATTATACTGGGAAGGGCATCGCAGAACTGATCTTATCAGATTTGAATCTTTTACGGGTGGTGATTATTTATGGACATGGAAGAATAATGTGAAAGAAGGTGGTGCTACCGATGCTAAGTACAACAGGTTTCCAATTCCACAGGCGGATCTCACTGCAAATCCCAATTTGGAACCCACCCCAGGTTATTAATACTAAAAACTAAAATTTTAAAATTTTAAAACTATGAAAAAAATAATTTCAATCATAACAGTTTTTGTAGGAATCATCCTGGTAATTACTTCATGTGAAGATGAGAGAGAAAATCCGGTATTGGATATATCTCAGATTCAGGCACCTGTAATCCTGGATCCTACTGGTGGTGACTATGTATTGCTGCAGGAAAACGCCGAGAATCAATTGTTTACAATAGAGTGGGAG
The DNA here is from genome assembly GCA_964410015.1 of uncultured Bacteroidales bacterium. Taxonomy (GTDB): domain Bacteria; phylum Bacteroidota; class Bacteroidia; order Bacteroidales; family UBA7960; genus SKVR01. Next base: position 32,916 of record CAYPFV010000002.1, on the reverse strand, counting down.
GAGGCTGACTATGTCATGGACAGTATTGTCAAACCTTCTTATGCTGTGGAAATTGATTTAGCAGGTAATGACTTTCAATCTCCTGCTACACTTTCTACAACTACAGAAACCTCTGTGGATGTTACGGTAAACCGGATGAATGATATCTCCGGAGTTCTCGGATTGCCTGTTGAGGTATCTGCTGATCTTGAAATGCGCGTTCGCTCATTTTATTCCGACGCCTCTGAAATGTTAACAGTTACCTCTGATCCTGTTAGTATAAGTGTTACTCCTTTTGAGTTTAAAGCACCTCCGATCTATATTTTAGGAAATGGTACTGAAGCCGGATGGGATAATACACTTGCCCTGGAAATGGAAAATGTGGAAGATGCAACCTATGCAATTGTTACAACGCTTGGCGAATCTGGCGACTTAATGAAATTTATTTCAGTTCTTGGTCAGTGGGCACCGCAATGGGGTACTGATGATGATCAAACACAAACAGTTGAAGATGGTGTTGTTTCTGGTGAATTGGTTTACCGCCAAACCGAAGATGATCCTGATCCCCAAGCTATCCTTACGCCTGAAACACCCGGCGAGTACAGGGTTGTTGCAGATACAACCGGACTTACTTATTCTGCAGAACCAGTAACTTCTGCATTATCGGTAATAGGTGATGTTGTTTCTGCAGGATGGAACCCCTCTGAAGCAGTTGAAATGGAAAAAGTAGATGAAGGTGAATTTAAATTAGTTGTTAATCTTGATGGTTCCCAAAATAGTGCTATTCAATTTGTTGATGATCAGAATAATACCTGGGGATCATCCTATCCCTTTGTAACTGCCAGCAAAACATTGGTAAAAACTTTTGCCGGCAAACAATCTCAAAAGGTGGTTAAATTACCTGAAAAGCAAGGTACATATGTTATTGAAGTAAATCTTGCAACAAATCGTTTCCTGATAAGAGAGCAAAAATAGGATGTAGATTACAGGTTAACATTATTATATGAATAAAAAGGATCACCAATTTGGTGGTCCTTTTTTTATTCTCTGGCATTTCAACCTTTTTACACCCTTCTCCCATTTCATCTGCTCCATCCTCATCAATACCCCTTAATCCACTACATTATTTTTTTGTGCATCAAACCTTCTCAACTTTTTTAAAACTTTCTCAATTTCTCCCTTTTCCTTTCACCCTTATCAACTCTCATTTTTACATAAAAAGTTCATTGCAATAGCAGGAAAAAAAACAGCGCAACACATACGCTGTTTTTTAATTATTAAGATAAGAAATCCTGAAATTCAGGGTACAGAAGTTTCTTTATTTGCTTTCGCTATTTGTTTTTGAGGGTTTACCCCACATCATGAAAACCAGTTCAGCGATATCAGTATTTTGTAAAAACTTACCGTAAACCGGGTCATTTTCGCCTGCCATCACTTCGAACATCTCTGCTCCTGAGCCTTTGGCATAAAAAGGTACCAGCACGTTTGTATGCCCTCCATGTTGCCATGCCATACCGGGTAAGTTATCTTTTCCATTGTTAATCACAGATGGATAAAGGGGATCCGCCTCTCCTGGTCCTGTCAGATATCCACATTCATGATCAGCCGTAACAATCACCAGAGTTTCCTCCCAGTTGCTGTTATTTTCAACCCATTCAATGGCTGCATTTACTGCATTATTAAATTCCATCTGTTCTTCGATCACTCTGTCTGATTGATTTCCATGACTTGCCCAATCAATGGCGCCACCTTCAACCATCATAATAAATCCTTTATCGTTTTTTTGCAGAACGTTGATGGCCGCCTCTGTCATTTCTTCCAATGTGGCAATATTTTCATTCATTGGAGTTTCATAAGGCAAACCTGGGGTGGTATCTCTCTGACTTCGGTTCTGGCTGAGTGTTGAATGTACCTGGGGAACCCCCAATACTCTTTTGGGCGTCTCACCAGTTGCCATCTTCACAAACTCTTCTCTTTTTTGGATTAGTGTCCATGGGTCGGGTTTTTGATCGCCATCAATATCTTTTACAGAAAATGTTTTGTCAGTCGTTTCAAACACCATTCTTTGATCATTTTCCTTAAGCATATCCCAAATCTCCTGACCACCAACGTATTGTGGGTTGCCCTGTTCTGGTTCACCGTTATTATTAAAGTCAGGATTTCCTGTAGCCATAATCACATCTGCCTTGGTATTAAAAAACATATATTGTGCAATTTCCTCATAATTGTTGCGACTTTTGTTGTGAGCGACAAAACTAGCAGGTGTTGCATGACTTAGCTGAACGCTGGAGACAACCCCAACTGATTTTCCTTTCTCTTTTGCTGCTTGGCTGATGTTGGTGAGGGAATCCTGGTAAATACTCATACCAATGGTCCCATTGTAAGATTTTGTTCCTGTAAAAAGAGCTGTTCCGGCTGCGCCCGAACCCGTAACATCCTTTTTCAGATACTCCGGATTGGTTGATGCCTCCATAGGGTTATATCCGTGGGCAAAAATAGTATCCTTTTCATTGATAGAAATAACAGATGGATAAGTAGACATGGATAAAGAAACCCAATCGGGTTGTTGATATTTTTGGGCTTTGCTTTTGCCATATTCAAAATAGTTTGCAGCATCCACATGACTATGTCCCATCCCGTCTCCAATAAAAATAAGTATGTTTTTTGGCACAGGCAGTGCAGTTTCATTAGTTTTTGTTCCTTCTTCTGCCTGCTTGCATGATGGGAGTGCAAGGAAAATCAATAATTGAATTAAAACTACCGGGGTCAAAAATTTTGCTTTTTTCATTATTGTTGGAAAATTTAATTATTGAATAAATAGTGAAATTATTTTATTAGAAAAGCAACTGATGCAAATTTATGGTAATGATTTTATTTTTTAAATAGTCTTTGCACGAAAACGCAAATATTGTGTTATTCTCGTTTTTGAACCGAGCTAAGACAAAGATTATGACACACACCTACATGATATAATGCAGGGCATGTAAAGCATGCGGTCAGACTTTTAACGAACTCCATCTGACTATTTAACAAAATAATAAACAGATGAATCAGTCATTTACAAAAAATAAACTCTTTGGATTCAAAAACTTCGAAAGCCTTATCTTTGACAATTTTTTATCAAAGACACAAAAAGTAAGAGTTTTCTTGCTGCACTAATTAGAATCAATGAACATGGCCATGACAATACTATTGACACACTTGAGCATGATTATGGCACTGAAAATGGATTACCCCTGATATGGCAATTCTTTTCAACCCGTTGGCAAAGCCTTGGGTAGCTGAATAAGATACCTTCTTTTATCCTGATGAAAGAGCAATTTAAAGGCACAAGTGGTAAATTGCTAAATATCATTGAGAAAATAATCCTGATCAGATGAAGCATTTTTTTAATCAATCTTTTTTATAGGTTTTAACAAGATATAAATCATTATAAGAACATGTCCGTTATTACGTTAAGTACCCTCAGAGATTCTCGCGGGGCGTTCTTTTTTGGATAGATTTTTATAACAATCGCACTTAGTTTTGAATTTCTGAGGGTACTTTTCCCTGATATTTTTATCGGGAAGATCAGAATTCGAGCCGGTCAAAGATCAGGTAATTTTCCCACATTTCAAGAATAGTGCTTTGCTTTTGATCTTTTGTGATCAAATAATTTTTAAACATCTTTTCATGGGAGAAATTGCCGTTTTCGATATTTTTCTTGATACGGGCTCTGAAAGTTGCTGTGCGATTTTTGATTCTGCTCATATCAATACTTTTTAGTGAATAAAAAACTGACATCCCATGACAAATTTAATCAATTTAGAAATATACAACACATCAGAAAATAAAATCTGTGCTATGATATATTATTTTATTGTTAATGCGGATTGGTCATAAAAAACCGTATCAAATCAGATCACAATGGAAAGGAATATTTTTATTTTCCGCTAAAATTTCATTTTTAAAGCTGATACCTATTATCCTTAATGAATATTGTTATATTTAAATGTGTTTTACTCTTTGGTATAAACCCAGTTTTGATTTGCTGTGCCAGGGTTTATTTCCTTTATTTGCCAATATGAAGCACAAAAACCTGAATATTTCTAAAAAACAAAGGTTTCAGACCTGCATAAAAAAATTACTGTGGTTCATAAAAGTTGTTTATTTTTGATGTTTATAAAATTTTACCCCGATTAGTTTGTGAAGGTATTGTATATAACTTACGATGGGTTAACCGATGTGCTGGGCAGATCTCAGGTAATACCTTATTTATTAGGTCTGAGTGGTCTGGGGCATGAAATACATGTAATTAGTTTCGAGAAAAAGCATAATTCTGTATCGGATAAAAACGAGGTTACCCAACTGTTAGAAACTGCCAATATTCAATGGTCATCTCTTACCTTCAGAACCTCACCCCCATGGATATCAAAGTTTTATGACATTGTTCAGATCAGAAGAAAATCTAAACACCTGCATTTGGAAAACCAGTTTGACATCGTACATTGTCGAAGTTATATAGCTGCCCTGGCTGGTTTGGATTTAAAAATAAAATACAACATACGGTTTGTTTTTGACATGCGTGGTTTCTGGGCCAATGAGCGCATTGAAGGGTATATATGGAATTTAGACAATCCTGTTTATCGTATTATTTATCACTACTTTAAAAAGAAAGAAAAATTATTTTTCAGATATGCTGATGCAGTTATAAGTTTGACTTACAATGGAAAACAGGTGATTCGGGAACTTTTCGGAAAAAGTGTTCATGATAAAACAACAGTGATACCTTGTTGTGTAGATACAAATTTGTTTTCTATGGATGGCATTGATCATTCTTTGCTTTTGCAGTTCAGGAAAGAAATGAATATTGGAGACAAGGATTTTGTGATTTCCTATTTAGGTTCTACCGGAACATGGTATATGACGGGAGAGATGATGCTATTTTTCAAGCGGTTGCAAAATAAATATGCACATGCTAAGTTTCTTTTTATTACAACAGATGATGAGCATGCATTGAAAAAAAAATCAGCAGAATATGGTATTAGTGATGACAGTATGAGAGTTGTAGCTGCTCAGAGAAAAGATGTGCCCAAGTATCTGGCATTATCTCAGGTATCCATATTTTTCATAAGACCTGTTTTTTCTAAAAAAGCCAGCAGTCCTACCAAACAGGCAGAAATTCTTAGTATGGGGATTCCTTTGATTTGCAATGCAGGTGTAGGAGATACAGACAGCATTATGGCCGACGAAAAAGCAGGCATTGTGATCAAAGATTTTTCTGACAAAGAGTTTGATCATGCAATACAAAAGATCGATCATTTATTATCACTTGACCGTGAGCAGATCAGACAAAAAGCACTGGATTCTTTTAATCTGAAAACTGGTATAGATACTTATCATGGCATATATCAAAGTTTTGCAGAAAAACATTAAAAAGTAACCTGCCGGGGTACAAAATCGGAAATATCTCCATTGTTGCGAATTATATCTCTCACAATAGACGAGGTAAGTGCTGTAAATTCTGGTGTGGTAAGTAAAAATACTGTTTCAATTTCGGGTGTCATGTGCCTGTTTATCTGTCCGATGCTTCGTTCAAATTCAAAATCGGCCGAGGTTCTTAATCCTCTTAGAATAAACCTTGCATTTTTTTCACGGCAATATTGTACGGTAAGTCCGCTGTAGGTATCAACTTCCACTTTTTCTATATTTTCAAAAACTTTTTCAATCCAGTTTTTTCTTTTCTCAACAGGGAAAAACCCCTTTTTTTCGGCATTTACACCAATGGCAATAATTATTTTATCAAAAAGCGGTATAGCTCTTCTTACAATGGATTCATGTCCTCTTGTAATCGGGTCAAATGAACCTGGAAATACGGCAATTTTTTTCATTTTTTGTTGGTTTTGGATTTGCTGCAATGATAAAGGTTAGTTAAAAATTTTCCATCTGTTTATAATTTGATTAATTCGCTCAGATGCCTGCCCCGTTCTTTTCTTACGGGGGAGCTTGCCAAAACTCCGGTTTTGTAATTTTCTCCGTGTTTCGATATTATAATCATCTGCGAGTATGTCTATAATATTGTCAAGGCTTAGTTCATCCATTCATACAGATCATAATGCCGGGCTGACATACCCATTTTTTCATAAACCTTTTTAGCAACAGCATTCGTTTTATCTACATAGAGTCTTATTCCTGCAATTTCAGGGTTTTGGAAAGCAATCTCCTGCACCTTATGATACATTTTTTTGTAAATGCCTTTTCCTCTAAACTGAGGCTGAATAAAAACCGAGTGTACCCAGATAATTTTTGCATTTCTCCATTCGCTCCATTCATATTGCAAAAGCAGCGAACCTACTACTTTTTCATTATAGCAGGCAAGCAAATAAAATCCTGTTTCAGGATGATCGAAAAAGTATTTAACTCCTTTCTCAACAACATCCTGCTGAAGGTTAAGATTTTCAGTTTCTTTTGCCATTGCAACCTGAAAAGTTGCGATATCATGAATATGTTGAAGAGTTGCCTTTGATATTGTGATCATATTATATGTTGCTTTTTGGTATAATTTGGTTTAATGATCTGATTAAGTATGGATAGGGAAAGCAGAAAGCAAAGATATGTTTTTTTATTTGAAAAAGCTAAAATGTACTTTTCCATATCTGCGAAGATCAAAGAAATGCTGAGAGGAGTTGAATTTTTGTTTATTGCTATGTTCCATGATCATCCATCCTTCGTGAGCAATGAATTGATTTTTAAATACCATTTCTATTATCTCTTCATACCTTGAAGTATCATAAGGAGGATCGGCGAAAACAATATTGAATTGTGAAGTATTAAATCCAAGAAAGTGAAAAACATCTGTTTTTATCACTTTGATATTAGGCAGATGAAGGTTATCAGCAGTTTCTTTAATAAAATTTGTACACATTTTGTTCTGATCTACAGATACCACTTCGCGTGCACCTCTTGATGCGAATTCATATGAGATATTGCCCGTACCGGCAAAAAGATCGAGTACAGATATTTCTTCAAAGTCAAAGTAGTTATTCAGGATGTTGAAAAGCGCCTCTTTAGCCATGTCGGTTGTGGGTCTTACGGGAAGTTTTACCGGAGCAAATATCTGCTTTCTTTGATTCTTACCTCCAATTATCCGCATGCATTCAGGTTTAGAAGGTTAAAAAAATAATGATGTGGTATGCTGTCAAATTCCATTGCATACTTGTAAAGATCGTTGCGGGGAGCCAAATGAAGAGATTTGAAATAGAGCCTTGCTTGTTTGTAAAAAGCGCTGTTGATGCTTACTTCACCAAGAATAAGTGTGTGAAGGTTTTCTGCTTCTAAACGCATTTGTTCGAGTACAAAAAACAGGTAATAAAACAGGTCTTCCCATGTCTGATAACGGAAAGAGTTGTAAAAAATAAGGTTTTTCTCTTTAAAGATAAGTATCTCGAAATGATCATTTTGTATATGCAGCGCCAGTTGAATATCTATTTCCTGATAGCGGTTCATGTACAAAATGTTTTCTATTAGTGTGGTTGAAATATGTCTTATCCTGCAACCGGGAAAAAGAAAATTGATTTTTTGACTGAGGGTTTTAGGAAAGGAATAAACCGAATACGCTCCAAGATTATTAAGTTTATCAACTCGTATTTCATTTTGGTTATCAGTGTAGGTGTGAAATTCGAGGTATTGATTTTTTTCTGAGTAAGAAAACAAATTTGCAGGTATGAGCGTTGCCAAAGGATGAATGAAAACCAGGCTAATCCTTTGGTAATTTTGTGCAAGCAATTTTCTGGATTTAACCAGTGATTCAAGCACCTGTGATAAGCTATCGAATGATTTTATGTTTTCAAATTTGAATGATTCGAGTGTTGTGTACCTAAACTTTTGTGTATTGAGCACGCAATAAGAAAATACACCGCGCGAGAGTTCAATGGATAAAAAATCTTTTTTAAGGTCATTCAATTCTGATTCGTCCTCGTCATGACTTTCTTGAATGCTAAGCAGTTCTTTAACATGATCGGGCATGGTAGGTGAGTTAAAAGTAGAAAGAGAAAAAAAATGACTGATGGCAAAATCAAGTTACTCCCAGTTACCGTTGGTAGATGCTTCGACCATAGACCCTACTTTGATTCCTTCTTCTATATTTCCTGTGTAATAGATTCTCCATCGGTCGATATCTTTGAGATAATCCTGAGGGTGAGTTTTTGCTTCAAAAACTGGTAGTTCTACCAATCCTCTTTCTATTTTACCCGATTCCATTTCAAATTTTTTGCCATCTGTAAAAGGCACATAAGGAAGAGAATCGATAGGATAGTCTGCTTTGCTCAACAAACTGTCAGTGGCATTTACCCAGGCTGTGTCGCGCTGCACAATCCCCATTTCAACGGCCTGATTCTCTGTTAAAGTGTCGGGAACGGTTCCAATGGCACGAATTACCGGTAAAGAATCATTTTTGTAAAAGATTATCAACGAATCAAGTTCACTGGCAAACGCATTATATCTTGAACGATATGCTACCTGTAATTGTCTGATATCTTTTAATCTCTGAATAATAACCGACTCACGATGTTTTACTTCCTCCTTAAATCTTACAGGTTCCATTACACTTTCGTAAATGAAATAACCCAAAACTACGATTACAAGAGCTAGCACAATCTGAATAACTGTTTTCATTGTATTTTTTTTTAATGGATTGATTTTGATGTTAATTTATTGTTTTTATCTACAAAATTGTAAAGTTTTTTTTCATAACCCTGATGTATTCATTTTAGGTGTCGAATATTTTGGTTTTGCAAGGATGTAGCACTTTCACAGGGATTTTTAAAGATCGTTGGTTTAAAACAGACGGATGCTGATAACAAAATGCAAATATTCAATTTTTTTTTTAAAACCACTAATAATTTCTTAAAAAACATTGTAAAAAAAAGATTTTTTTATATTACATTTAGTCTTATATGTTTATATGTTTATCTGTGTAGTGTTTTTATATCTTTGCCATGTATTGGTTCATTTGAATTTTGATTCTAAAAGATGTACCTTCTTTTTTTTGTTTTTCTTACAAGATTTGAATCTAATTGTTTGTAACAAAAATAAATCAAAATATTCATACTTTTCAAAAATAATCACATATAGGTTAGTTTAATAATTATTGAAAAGCTCTGTCCAGATGATGGGTTCTGCGGGTTAGTTTCAAATCCTGTAAAACAGTAGATTTTACCCTCAGGGTCATGTTATAGCTTTTCCTGAATCCGAAGGGTATCCAGTTTATCGTAAGTTCCCAGCAGTGGAGGTCTCTGTAGATATCTACCGAAGTATAGGTAATTTTCTTTTCATCAAAATCATAACCACTGCTTACACCTATGCGCCAGTTTGGAGTCAGATTTACATCACCGGAAAAATTGAGACTTTGCAGATATTTTCTGTCTGTTTCCATAGTTCTGAAATTGGAGTTGGCATTATAATTAAAAGAGTAGGATAGCCTGAATGACCAGGGGATAGCCAGGTCTATTCCATTTTCCGGTTGTTCAGTGGGTGTCTCTTCCTGTTGATCATCTGCTCCGGGATCAGTTTCCTCATCTGATCCAAATGGCAAATCTCCTCCCTGCATCATATTATCGTCGCCTTGGCCGGGGCCTCCTCTTCCGGCGGAACCGGAGGCGGGGTTATCATCGGAACTCAGACTATAATTCAGGTTGATATTCCAGGAGGAGTTTCTCATCTTGAGCAAAGTTTTTTCTTTTTCCCATAAAAAAGTATTGATGGGTCTGTTGGTGGTTGAGTCAATTACATAAGGTGTCCATGAGCTTGAGTAGGTAAGGTCGAACTGTCCGAAAAGTCTGGTTCTTCCACTTATTCTAACATCGCGCATGTTTAGCGAATCTCTTGCCAGATCGTATCCTGTTGACAGGGTAAGATTATCGATCAGGGCTATTTTCCGTTCGCCGTTTACGGTATCTTTTTTGCTTTTCACTTTCATTTCCAGGTTGTTGGAGACTGAGAAATTGATCGAACCCGATCTGCCCGAAGTGGGGGTACCATACCTTGCACCTTCAAAAAGTGAGTATTCTGTGGGTTCGTCGAGGTTGGGATTTTGATAGCTTCCGTAGTATCCCCAAAAATCGTCGGCAAAATCGGGGCGGTAAGAGAAGCTTAAATTGGGGGTAATAACATGTCTCAGAGCTTTTACCGGTCCCCTTTTAAACTGAGCCAAACCGAAGATTTTTGTGTTTAGCGAAGTGCTGTAATTAAAATCGCGTACGGCATAAAATCCTGGAATTGTATCCCTTACTACCTCACCCGGAATATTATCTCCGGGTTCTGTTTCACCATCTTCAGGATCACTTTCCCATCGTTGTTCTACTTTTTGAAAATACCATCTTTCGTTGTAGTTGACGCTGTTGCTCAGGTTGAAATGATTTAAAACCCTGAAGTTATGACTGATGGGGATGGAGTGTTGTATCCCGTTTTTCATATCCCTAAACATGGCATTGGTAAAAAGGTCTTCCTCAATAGTAGATATCTGATTGCTGGCATTCATGTTGTAATTCATGGTGATTTCCTCATACCATCTGAGTTTTCCTTCCGGGTTTTTTCTTCGCAGGGGATAAAAACGTGAAACGCTAAAAGTCATTTCGGGCAAACTCAAATCAACTTTTTCCGTAATTGTATTTTGGTTATGCCTTAAATTGACAGATAGATTGTATCTGTTTGCCCAGTTGGCAGAGTAACTTATGTTGGATGAAAACGTATTAGAAAGATAATCATTGGTGTTTGTGGAATTAAAACGGTTAAAAGAGCTGCTACCGGCATTTACGTTTGCTCTGAATACGCTGTTGGGTCTTGCTTTTGGGTCTTGGCTATGGCTCCATTGTACGCGAAAATCACGGTTTCTTTCGTATCCGGGCAGGTCTCTTTCGCCCAGAATATTGATAGCATAATTAAGATTTAAGCTCCCGCTGTAGCGGTATCTTTTGCGGTAATTAGAACCTACCCTGGCGGCCCAGCTTCCTCTCGAATAGATATCGCCTGTAAGGGAAAGGTCCAGATAATCATTGATACCCCAGTAAAAACCTCCGTTCTCAAGATAGAATCCTCTGTTGGTTGTTTCTCCATAGGAAGGCATCAGTATACCCGAGGCTTGCCCGCGTTTGTTAGGAAAAAAACCAAAAGGGACAAACAGGGGTGTTTTCACCCCTTCGATGGTTAGAAAAGCAATGCTGGTGATGATCTTATCATTGGGAATGATTTTGGCTTTTCTGAAAGCTATATGAAAATGAGGATCAGGATTATCGCAGGTTGTAAACTTTCCGCTGCTTACATGGATTTCTTTATCGGGCATCATTTTCACCACATCGCCATGCATATAACCTTCTGCCTCCTCTGTCATAACCCGGGTGGTACGCCCTTTTTTTGTTTCAAAATTGTATTTGATCTCAATGGATTCAAAATTTTCTTCACCATCCTCAAAAATAGGATTTCCTATAATGGTGCCTGTGGAATCGGGCATACCGGTGGCATAAAGTTCATTTTTTTTGAAATTGATATTAATGTATGCTGCGGTAAGATGTATACTGCCATATTTTAGGTCTGCGTCACCATAAAGGTGTATAATCTGGTTTTCAATATCAAAAGGGATGGAATCAACCGCCGAATAATCTACTTTTGTATCCAGAATGACTGCCGAACCTGTTTGACGCTGAGGATCAGCTGACAGTGTATCCTCCGGGAGTTGTGAGTCCTGGTTGGAGCGATCAGAGAAATCAAGAGTGTCTTCGGGTTCTGGCACTCCCTCAGAAGGCGGTGCAACAGGCAGGTTTATTTCTTCCGGTACAATAGAATCATTATTCAGATTTTCTTTTATCAATGGCATTTCAAGTGCATGAACCACATGAATCAACTGAAACAGAAAACAAGCTGAAATGATGATTAAAAACTTAAATATTAAGTTTGTACGCAATTTTATTTAATATTATTTTTGCACAATATATATAACCTGAAAACGTATTAATTCATAGTAAATTTTATGTTTATTCATATACGTTCTTATATTTTGTACCTTTGCATGGTTTCTGTCATTCGTGATTTCAGGAAACATCAGCTCAGAATAAAATTCACATGATTGGCAATAAAATCATCCGGTACATTGTTTTCAGGAATGTGAAATTGAATTGATTTTTTTTATAATAAAAGGATATTTAATTTTATTATCTGTTTATTGAGCATTGGTAATCAAATAAGTGATTCTTTTTTCGCAAATAGACTACCTTGAAAATGAAATAAACTCAATTAAAAACAGGGCAAAACTATAAAAAAACCGTGAATAATAAGTGAAACGAAAGATTATAATTTTTGGTATTCTGTTCCTGGTATTATCTGTATGGCAATATGCACATGCCGATCGTTATGGTTTTGTGAGAAAAGTTGTTATTGATCCCGGGCATGGAGGAAGGGATCCAGGCGCTGAAGGCTCCAGATCTAAGGAGAAGGATATTGTCCTTTCTATAGCATTAAAACTTGGAGGTTACATTGAAGAAAACTTTACTGATGTGGAGGTTATTTATACCCGTACTACAGATGAATTTGTTGAACTGCACCGAAGAGCCCAAATCGCCAACGAAAACAAAGCCGATCTTTTTATTTCTTTACATTGCAACGGACATGCCTCTTCACATGCCTACGGGTCTGAAACATTTGTGATGGGTCTGCACAAAAGTCAGGAAAACCTTCAGGTTGCTAAAAAAGAGAATGCTTCTATATTGTATGAGGAAGATTATCTGGAAACCTACGATGGCTATGATCCTAACAGCGAGGAATCCAACATTATTTTCAATATGTTTCAAAATACCCATTTAAACCAGAGTTTGAAAATTGCTTCTCTGGTGCAAGACCAGTTTCGCGAGAGAGCCATGCGTGTGGACAGGGGTGTAAAACAAGCTGGGTTTATTGTATTATACAGGGTTACAATGCCTGGTATTTTAGTAGAAGCTGGCTTTTTGAGTAACCGAAAGGAGGAAGAATTTTTAATGTCAGATATAGGACAGTCATATATAGCTTCTGCTATTTTTAGGGCTTTCAGAGACTATAAAACTATGCAAGACCAAATGGCTTCCAAAATGTTGGTTTACAACAACGGAAATCATCAACAAACAATCCCTGAATCAGAAAATCAGATAAAACACGATAATCAGGAAAATAAAAACGGAAACACTTCAGTTGATTCCGGTAATAATGGAAACAAGATTGATTCTGCTGAAACCTCTGCTGAAACAAACCATGATCAAAACTCTTCCACCTCAAACCCGGTGATCAGTTTCAGGGTGCAGTTTGCCACCACCTCCGAAAAAAAACAACCCAATGATCCCTTTTTTACTGATCTTGAAGGGGTATCCTATTATGAGCATCAGGGGTTATATAAATATACCCTGGGCAACGAATCAACCCTGGAAGCAGCCTCTAAAATACAAAAGGAACTTCATGAAAAAGGGTTTACGGATGCCTTTGTTGTTGCTTTTAAGAATAATGAACGTATTACACCCGCTGAAGCCATGCGATTGATCAGGGAATCAACCAAAATGAAATAATTGCTAACACACATAAAAACAGAAGTTTGAAAATAAAAAGAGAAATAAAAATTGGAGTGGTTGCCACGCTCTCTCTTCTGCTCTTTCTTTGGGGCTTAAATTATTTAAAGGGAGAAGATATTTTTTCAAAACAGATTGTTTACTATGCTGTTTATGATGATGTAACCGGATTGATTGAATCTAACCCTGTTTCACTCAATGGGGTAAATATCGGGCAGGTAAAAACCATTTCCTTCATGCCTGATCAATCCGGAAGAATACTGGTGGAAAATATCATCAGAAAAGACATCATGATTCCTGATGATTCCTATTCTGTTATTACAGGCATGAGTTTGACAGGAACCCGTGAGATTGTCATTGAATTAGGAAATTCAACAACCTATCTTCAAAACGGCGATACACTGTCTTCCAGGCAGCAAGCATCCATACAGGAAGAGGTTAGTCAACTTGTATTGCCTATCCAACAGCATGCTGAAAATCTTTTTGCACAAATTGATTCGGTGATGTTGATTTTTCAGTCTGTTTTTAATGAGAATACCCGTTCTAATATTGTACAGAGTTTTGAAAGCATACAAAAAACCTTGTATACTGTAGAATCATCGACTGTCCGTCTTGATAATACACTGGATGAGGAAACTACCCGTATCAAAAGCATTTTGACCGATACCGAATCTATCACCCAAAACCTGAGCGACAATAGTGAACTTTTGACCCATGTTATGCAAAATTTTTCCAATATTTCTGATAGCATTGCCGCAGCCAATTTAACCCAAACTCTTCTGAGGGCAGAAGAAAGCCTTACCTCGATGAATGAAATACTGGAAAAGATCAACAATGGTCAGGGGACAGCAGGATTACTGGTCAATGATGAAGAACTTTACAACAATCTTTCGGCTTCTTCCAAACAGTTGGAAGAATTGTTGGATGAGATCAAGGATAATCCCGGGGATTATATAAATTTAAGTGTTTTTGGAAGGTAAATTTGGAAGGTAAAGATGAGACTGAATCAATCCTTTATTTTTTTTCTGATATTGCTTTTATCTTATGGAAGGTCTGTTGTGGCTCAAAAGCCTAAAGATTTAAGACAAGCTGTGGATCAATTTGCCGAAGATGAACAATTAAAACATGCCTCATGGGGTTTTATGGCAGTCAGTACCGCAGATACTTCCCAAAAAGTTTTTATGAATCCCGACCTTTCGCTCATCAATGCTTCTACTCAAAAACTCATTACCACGATTACTGCCCTATCTCTTTTGGGTATTGATTATCAGTTTGAAACACTTCTGCAATATTCCGGGACTTTAACCGGCGATACTTTAAAAGGTGATTTGATCATCAAAGGGATGGGAGACCCAACTTTTGGAGCTGTTCAGATGAGTGATTCTTTGTCTTTGGAAACTATTTTCAATGAATGGTTGGAAAGTATTAAAAAAGCAGGCATTAAAAGTATAAAGGGTAATATAGTATCCGACGGGACTTTTTTTGATGATCATATGATACCCAGCAAATGGAATTGGGAAGACATTGGAAATTATTACGGTGCCGGTGCACATGCCCTTTCTGTTCATGAGAATATGTATACAGTTTTTTTTCGACCCGGGAATAAAGAGGGTGAACCTGCCAGGGTTTTGTCTACCCGTCCTCGTATCGATGGTATGACATTTATCAACCATGTAACTACCGGAGCGATAGGTTCGGGAGATCAGGTGTATATTTTTGGTGTACCTGGTCAAAAGCAAAGGTGGTTGACTGGCACTGTTCCTTTGGGTCAGGATTATTTTGCTGTAAAGGGTTCGATGCCCGATCCTGGATTTTTTGCTGCCTCGGCTTTTAGAAGTTTTCTGAAAAAAAATCAGATATCTATAGATGGTGAGGTATTCACCCATCAAACGCATCCGCAACTTCCTGAAGATGCTGGCAGAATTGTGTTGAGTAAATGGTTATCACCTCCTTTGAATGAGATAGCTGCACGTACCAATAAGAAAAGCGTAAATTCTTATGCCGAAAATCTTTTTAAAGTACTGGGAAAAGAGGTGAATGATGAGGGAAGTTTTGAAGCATCAGCCGAAGTGATTGAAAAATTCTGGCAAGAGAATGGCATAGATAAGCAGGGAATGCGTATTCATGATGGTAGTGGATTATCGCCATTTAATTTAATCACTGTTTCGCAATTGACTCAGATTCTTATACTTGCATCAAGAAATAGCGAAATTTATGAATCTCTCATTCAGGGATTACCCGTTGCCGGTCGCAGTGGGTCATTGTCAGGATTATTCAAAGGTACTCCTTCTGAAGGTTTGCTCAGAGCAAAGAGTGGTTATCTTGATCATGTTTGGGCATACGCAGGATATACAGAAGATTCTGAGGAAAACATGATTGCTTTTACAATTATCGTTAATAACTATACGGGCTCTGCTATTCAGATGAGAAAAAAGATCACGGGTTTGTTGAATGCAATTACCCAATATGGTTTGTAACTTCCTTTGAAGTAAGGTGAAGGCAGGATGCTCAGTTGTCATTATGGATCATAACCCTTGTTCGTGGCAGACATTGGGGATATTCTTTCTGAATAAATTCAATCAGTTTTTCACGTACATACACCCTCAGGTCCCATGCTTTAGCACTGGTAAAGGCATCCATAAGAGCACGTATTTCAACAGTATATTCTTTAGCATCTGTTATTTCCATAACATTTACCTTTCCTTTCCATTTATCAGAAGATTTCAGTATGCGGGTAAGTTCTTTCCTCAAGGGTTCGAAAGGCATTGAGTAGTCGGTATAAATAAAAACTGTGCCCAGTATCTCGGCTGATGTTCTTGTCCAATTCTGAAAGGATTTTTCCAGAAAATAGGTTGTAGGTACCACTAATCTTCTTTTATCCCAAATTCTTATTACTACATAAGTTAGATTGATCTCCTCTACCCATCCCCATTCGTTTTCAACGATCACCACATCTTCAAGCCGGATGGGTTGGGTAATGGCGATCTGTAAACCAGCAAGAATAGTACTCAGAGCTTTTTGTGCTGCAAAACCCAATATCAAACCTGCAATACCGGCGGAAGCAAACAGGCTTACGCCCACATTCCGCACCTGTTCGAATAGCATCAATCCTGTACCCAGGGCAATAATAACAACCAGAAAAACAATTACCTTCTCAAGAATATTAAACTGAGTATATAGCTTTCGTTCTTTCAGGTTATCTTCTGCGGAAATGTCGTACATTTTCAGTAACCGCCATTTGCCTGTTCTGATCAAAACAATCAATCCCCATGCAATGCTTAATACCAGGAGAATTTGTCCCGTTTTGTTTAACCAGTTAAATGTATTTTCATTGAAAAACTCAAATTGATTGATCCCAAATTGCAGAAAGTTTGAAAGGAGAAAGATCGCAAATGGTATTAAAAAGCGGATGACTACTCTCATGCATTAAAAATTTATTTTTTTCATAATAAGCATTTTCAGCATAAGGAGAATTGAGTGTGTAATTATTTCTGAAAAAGCCAACCACCCCACAAAACCTGTTCAGAATTCCGGGGTGGTTTTTCAGGTAGTTAGGTTGAGTATTGTATGAGAGATTTATCTTACCGGTTCAAGTCTGTAAATACCTCCATTTGTTTCGTCTGTAGCAATGTAAACAAAACCATCAGGTCCTTGTCTGATATCTCTGATGCGTCCAATTTTTCCGGTAATAAGTGTTTCTTTATGTGTAACTTTTCCATAATCCAGTACGATTCTGTAAATCTCTTCGCGAATGAGAGAGCCAGCGAGTAAATGTCCATTCCATTCCTGAAAAGGTTCGGCATTATAGAAAGCCAATCCAGAAGGAGCCATGGAGTTTTCCCATACCCAGGCAGGTTTTTTCACACCTGGTGCTTCTTTTCCAATACCAATATGTTCGCTGGTAGAATATTCTTTTCCGAAAGCCACATTTGGCCATCCGTGGTTATTTCCTTTTTCAATTTGGTAAAGCATGTCTCCTCCGTTAGGGCCATGATCAGTGGCCCAAATCTCACCTGTTAAGGGATTTTGGGCCATTCCCTGATTGTTTCTGTGTCCGAAGCTATAAATCTCAGGTCTCAGATTTCCTGGAAACACGTTTACAAAAGGATTATCAGGCGGGGCACCCCCATCTTCCAGGAGTCTGATGATGGATCCGGCGGGGTTTGTAAGTTCCTGGGAAGGATATCTGAGTCCTCTGTCACCAATGGAAAACATAACTGTTCCATCACCGGGAAATACGATTCTCGATCCGTAGTGTCTTCCGGGTTGTGTTCTTGGCATCAGGGTGTAGAGTGTTTCAAGGTTTGTAAGATCAGTGTTATCGGCATTAAGTTTTGCCCGTGCCAGTGCAGTGCCGGTAGCATGCCGTGCATTCACCCCATCGGCGTCGCCAGGGCTTGAATAGGTAAAGTAGATCCATCCGTTATTTTCGTAATCGGGATGTACTACCACATCAAGTAATCCTGCCTGACTACCCCCTTGCGGAGCGGTTCGCTGATCCTCCTGATAGTGTATGGGAGGCAGATTTTTAAGCTGGGTTACTGTATTTCCATCGATCAATTGCATTCTGCCGGGTCTTTCGGTTATCAGCATACGACCATCGGGAAGCCAGGAAATTGCCCAGGGATGTTCCAGTCCTTCCACCACCTGTACAATCCGAAAGTTAACCATTTCGCTTCTGATGTTGTCATCTATTACTCTTTCGGTTACCCTTATTTGAGCATTTACCCCAAAAAATGCTCCCGGTATGCTAATCATCAGGAATATGACTCCCGATAATAAAGCAATGCTTTTGTTATGTTTTCTGTTTTTCATTTCATTTCCTTCTTTAAAGATTTATCTCATCGTATTATAGATTCATGATTAAGGTTAATCACTTGCCTGTACTTTCAATGACTTTTTGCAATCTTGTTCGAACTTCTGAAGCAAGTGGTCCCAGCTCTTTGTTATCAATAGAGCTCATCATGGCAATGGGGTCTACGGCTGATATCTCAACCTGTCCATCATCATTTTCTTCCACCACAACATTGCAGGGGAGGAATGCTCCAATTTTATCCTCACTTTGAAAGGCCTTATAAGCAAAATGGGGGTTACATGCACCAAGGATTTTGTATTTTTTAAAATCCACATCCAGTTTCTTTTTGAGTGTGTCTTTTACATCAATCTCAGTAAGTACTCCGAAACCTTCTTTTTTCAATTCCTCAGTTACCAATTCAAGGGCATTCTCAAAAGTTTTTCCGGGTAAAGTTTTGCTAAAATAATAGTCCATAAATAACAGATGTTTACATGAATAAATTTTTATTTTATCCATCTTAACAAAATAAGCAGGTAATTAGTTTAAAGGGAGGATGCAAAAGGGAAGTGTGAAAGAAAAATGCAGGGATTAGAAAGAGATATAACAGAGGTTTTATAAATAATGCAGCAAACAGCAGCAGAAAAAAAGAAAATCACTACCATAAGTCAGAAGACCTCTGGTAGTGCTTGTTTTTCAGGCATCAACAGTGTCCAGGCCTATCCGAAGGTTATCGATGATAAATGTTTGCCTTTCGGGTGTGTTTTTTCCCATATAAAAGTTGAGCATGTCTTTAAGGATCACATCCTTTTTAAGTAACACGGGGTCCAGGCGAATGTTACTACCAATAAATGCACCGAATTCGTCGGGTGATATTTCACCCAGTCCCTTGAATCTGGTAATTTCAGGTTTGCTCTTTGCGCTGAGCTCATTGATTGCATTGTTTTTTTCGAGGTCAGAATAACAATAAATGGTTTTTTGTTTGTTTCTAACCCTGAACAATGGTGTTTGAAGGATGTATAAATGTCCGTTTCGAACCAGATCGGGGAAAAATTGCAGGAAAAATGTAATGAGCAGCAATCTGATGTGCATGCCATCTACATCGGCATCGGTAGCAATTACGATATTATTGTATCTGAGGTCTTCCAGTCCGTCTTCAATATTGAGTGCTGCCTGCATGAGGTTGAATTCTTCATTTTCATAAACAATTTTTTTCGACAGTCCATAACAGTTGAGGGGTTTTCCTTTCAGGCTAAAAACAGCTTGTGTATTTACATCTCTTGCTTTGGTAATACTTCCTGAAGCAGAATCACCTTCGGTGATAAAAAGTGTTGTTTCCAGTCGTCGTTCATGGTTATCATTGTAATGAATTCGGCAATCTCGCAGTTTTTTATTGTGCAGGCTTGCCCTTTTTACCCTTTCTTTGGCAATTTTTTTGATATTTGCCATATCTTTTCGTTCCTTTTCGCTTTGCAGGATTTTTCGCAAAAGGGCATCTGCGGTTTCGGGGTTCATGTGCAGGTAGTTATCCAGTCTTCTTTTCAGAATATCACCGATATAATTTTTTATGGTAGGTCCTTTGGGTTCGGTATGCTGTGATCCAAGTTTGGTTTTGGTCTGTGATTCAAAAACCGGTTCCTGCACTTTTATGCTCAGAGCAACAATAATGGATGTTTTGATGTCGTTGGCATCAAAATCTTTTTTATAGAAATCTCTGACTGTTCTGGTAAGTGCTTCTCTGAAAGCGTTTTGATGTGTACCACCCTGAGAAGTATGCTGACCGTTTACAAAAGAGAAGTATTCTTCGCTGTATTGTGTGGCGCTGTGCGTAAAAGCGAATTCCAGATCATCTTCCTGGATATGAATGATGGGGTAGGAGATAGGAGTGTCAATATTGCGGTTGAGCAGGTCGAGTAATCCATTTTCTGCTTTAAGTTTATGACCATTAAAATTGATGGTCAGTCCTCGGTTGAGGAAAACGTAGTTCCATAAAAGTTTTTCGATATAGTCATCGATGTATCTGTAAGACCCAAATATTTCTTCATCGGGAGTAAATTTAACAATGGTACCTTTTCGGTCGTTATCTTCCACTTCGTGACGGTCTTCAACCAAAATACCTGCTTTAAAATTAGCGGTTTTTGATTTTCCTTCGCGTATGGATTGTATGCTAAAACTGCTGGAAAGAGCATTGACCGCTTTGGTTCCTACACCATTAAGACCAACAGTTTTCTTAAAAACCTTGTTGTCATATTTGGCACCTGTGTTGATTTTGGAAACACAGTCTACTACTTTACCCAAAGGAATGCCCCGCCCATAGTCTCTTACTTTTACCTGTTTATCCTGAATACTGATATCAATGGTTCTTCCGAAACCCATGATAAATTCATCAATAGAATTATCTATTACCTCTTTGATCAGCACATAAATACCATCATCAGGCGAGCTACCATCTCCAAGTTTTCCGATGTACATGCCCGGTCTTAGCCGGATATGTTCATGCCAGTCAAGCGACCGTATACTTTCTTCTGAATATTGTTCTGCCATAAATCATAAGGTTTTAATCTGCCAAAGGTATAAGATAATATTTTACATTTGCAATTTCATCCCTTTGGGTTATTAACAGGTATTTTTATCCGTTCTGCCTTTGCAAATGCATGATTAAGTTTACGTTAATACAGTAATTTTTTATTTTGATGAAAAATTGTTGAAAAAAAATCTTTTGATAAAGATCAGTTTAAAAGTAAAATTCATATGTTTTTACGCTGTTTAGACTGAAAATGAAAATATTTATTGGACAAATGCCTTATTGCCGGGATTATTTTATTTTATCTGTCTTTTTTTTAATTTTTGCAGCAATTTCAGCACAGGGTGCAGTCTTTTATGTATCTCCCTGGGGCACTGATGACAACTCCGGAGATAAAAATGCTCCCCGGAAAACCATACAGGAAGGTGCTGATGTTTTAAAAACAGCAGATAGTTTGTTTATTCCTGATGGCGTTTATTGCATTGCAGAGAAAATCTGTCGTGCTATTTCGGGTTTACCTTGTAAATGGATAACCTGTTATGTATTGCCTGGTGAAAAAGCGATTATTGTTGCTGAAAATTTTGTGCTGGGGGAAGAAAAGTGTGCTTATCTGTAGTGATTTGGTTTGGGAAGTTTTCATATCTTTACCGATCTCCAAAGAGGAGATTTAAGTATTTCTTTTGATTCTCCTGCAGCAGGAAATTACGCAAGAGGTTTATGATTGAAAAAAAGATTTTAGTTTGGGGCTTTGGTGTTGGGGTAAAAGGTATGGTTAAAGGAATTATTGATCCTTAAAAAGGCATTTTGAATAAAACTGCGAAAAAACATGGAAGTAAAACTATCTGTTGCTGTCATTACCTTGAATGAGGAAAAAAACATCGGAAGATGTCTAGCCTCCGTTCAATCTTTTGCCGATGATATTGTGGTGGTAGATTCTTTTAGTACTGATAAAACAGAGAGTATTTGCAATGAATACAAGGCAAGGTTTATCAAAAACCCTTTCCAGGGGCATATTGAGCAGAAGAATTTTGCCTTGCAGCAAGCCAAATATGATCATATACTTTGCCTGGATGCCGATGAGGCAATTGATGAAACGCTCCGGCAAAATATTGTAAAGGTTTTAAAAAACTGGAAAAGCGATGCCTGTAGTATGAACCGGTTGACCAATTATTGTGGAAAATGGATACATCATACCGGATGGTATCCGGATACAAAAATACGCTTATTCGATCGTCGAAAAGGGAAGTGGGGTGGAACCAATCCGCATGATCAGATCGTGCTGCAAAAGGATGCCACATGCACGCATATAAAGGGTGATATTTTACATTATTCTTATTACAGTATCGCGCAGCATATCACTCAAATGAATTATTTCACCGATATCATGGCAAAAGAGGCTTACCAAAAAAAGAAGAAAGCAGGTTTTATCAAACTCTTTCTGAGTCCGGGGTTTAAATTTTTCAAAAAGTATGTTCTTCAGCAAGGATTTAGGGATGGTTATTATGGATTAGTCATCAGCATTTTATCTGGCTTTTATACGTATCTAAAATATTTAAAATTGAAGGAACTCAATAAAAAATCCTGCTAAATTAGCTTATGTATTTTATTGGTAATATAAACACATAAAATATCAGACAAAACAAGAAGTTGGAAAAATACGTTTTAAAATCCAGGTCAGAAAATTAATTAATTGGAAATATCAATAAACATTTTTTTTATGGTACTTAGAAAGTTGTTTTATTCTTTTGTATTGGTTGTTTTGATTGGAAATTTCGCCCTTGCAGGCAAAGATTACCAGATCAATGTTCAGATAGAGGGTGTTGCAGACACTACTGCCTTATTAGCTTACCATTATGGCAATCAGCAGTATGTTCATGATACTGTGAATGTTGATATGCAGGGCAATTTTAGTTTTTCCGGAGATACACTTCTCGATAAGGGTATGTACCTGATTGTATTACCAGGGCAAAAATACTTCGAGATTTTGGTTGATGACAATCAGAATTTTAATATCCGGGCAGATAATAATAATCTTGTAGGTAGTATGAAATTTGAAAACTCTCCCGAAAATGAGGTTTTTTATCGTTATATGCAGTTTTTGAGAGAGAAAAACCAGGATACGGCGCCCCTGATGGAAAAAGTAAATGATGAAAATACACCGGAAGAAGAAAAACAAAACATTCAGCAACAGCTACAGGAAAAGGACAGGGAAGTGAAAGCCTACCAGAATGAGATCATAGAGGAAAACCCGGATGGTTTATTTAGTAAAATATTGCTTGCCCAGCAGGAACCACCACTTCCTGATACTCCGGTAAAAGAAGATGGTACACCCGATAATCAAATGATGTATCAGATATTTAAAGAAAATTTCTGGTCAAATATTGATTTTTCTGATGATCGTTTGCTGCGAACACCAATGTATCATGCCAAACTCGATCAGTATTTTACACGTGTGGTCATACAACTACCTGACAGTATTATAGCGGAAGCAGACCGTATGATGGAAAAAGCAGAGGCACATCCTGAAGTTTATAAGTATACTTTGTTTTACATCACCAACACCTTCGAACGGTCGCAGATCATGGGAATGGATGCGGTTTTTGTACACATGGTGGAAAATTATTACATGGCAGGAAAAGCCGATTGGGCAACCGATGAACAAGTGGAAAAATTAGCCCAGCGGGCTATGGTACTCAAACCGATTCTTTTGGGAAAGAAAGCACCCGATATCTCAGTATTCAAACCCGATCGTTCAAAAATAAACCTACATTCGGTGGATGCCCGGTTTACCCTTTTGTATTTCTGGGATACAGAGTGCGGGCATTGTAAAAAGCAAACTCCCAAAATTAAAGAGTATTACGATAAAATGAAGGACAAAGGCATTGAAGTATTCGCTGTAAATACAGAAGGTGAGGCAGACAGAGAAAAATGGATTGATTATATCAATGAAAATGAATTTACCGGATGGATCAATGTAAATGATGCTTACAATCAGTCCGGCTTTCGTGATAAATACGACATATATGCTACACCTCTTTTGTTCCTGCTGGATGAAGACAAAAAGATTCTTGCCAAAAATATTAATATTGAACAAGCTGAACAGATTATTGAGCAGGAAATGAAAAATAAATAATTTTTGTATTAACAGACCAGCTAAGACCCTTCCCGGGTTGTGCTATCTTTTTTGTTCAAAACGCGTAACTGTTGCTTTTGCCGGTTGGTGTATAGCGATAAATTCTTTTTCAAAATATTTTTAAAACAGTTATTACACAAAAACCGGGCGTATACAACCGATAGACATTTAAAAGTATGGAAAATCATCCGGAATAGTTTGGTCAAACCAGAGTTCTGCCAATTATTTGTCTTACATCCAATCAATAGTTTTTTATCTTATTCTCATAAAAAAACAAAGATTGTTCAGATTTTCGAGGGAAGTGAATGATACGTAAGGTTGAATTTTCAAAATTGCTTAACTTTACATGCCATCACTGACAATTTTTATCTTCTCTACTTTTTTTACTGCTAATTCCTTGAAAATGAAAGCAATGCTCATTTCTCTACCACTGGTTGTTATTTCTTGTTTTTCATTGTTTTCCAACTCTTTACCTAAAACTTCAGACCCTGGACAAAGCCTTGAAGTTGATGAATTAAAGATCAACTATCATAAAAATCCTATGGGCACTGGTGGAGATGATATCAGATTCTCGTGGATCATGAGAAGCAATATGAATAATACCACGCAAACTTCATATCATTTGCAGGTATCCAAAGATCCGGAATTTCAAAATGATCGTCAAATAGTTTGGGATACAGACAGGGAGTATTCAGACCAATCGATCCATATTCAGTACCAGGGCATTCCTTTGGAGAGTCAAACCCGCTATTATTGGCGTGTACAAGTGCAGGATAATCATGGCAATAGTTCAGTATGGAGTGAAGCATCATTTTTTGAGACCGGTTTGCTCAACCCATCTGAATGGAAAGTCAAATGGATACAAACTCCTTTTGATGAAGATACTGCCTCATCTCAGCCGGTAACACAATTCAGGTCAGTATTTAAAAGTAAAAAAGAAATACAATCGGCACGTTTGTATGCTTCTGCTCACGGATTGTATGAGATTGAAATAAACGGCAAACGCGTTGGTGATCAGGTTTTTACGCCGGGATGGACCAGTTACGCATCAAGAGTACCCTACCAGACCTATGATATAACAGACTTTCTGCAAATGGGCGAGAATGCCGTGGGCGCTTACCTGGCCGATGGATGGTACCGTGGTTTTTTAGGATGGGAAGATCAAAGGAACTATTACGGTGAAAAACTGGCATTTATCGCTCAGATACACATCACTTACGAAGATGGTTCTACCCTGACTACCGGTACTGATGAAAACTGGAAAGCATTGCAAGGTCCAATCCGTAAGTCCGACATTTACAAAGGTGAATATTACGATGCACGTTTAGAAATGCCCGGATGGAGCAAACCAGGTTTTAAAGACAGAGACTGGCAAAAGGTAAAAGTAGCAGAAGATATTCCTATGGAAAAGCTTATAGCCTGGCAATCGCCTCCGGTAAAAAAAATACAGGAACTGAAACCTGTTTCATGGTTTGTAACCCCTGCAGGAGATACTGTACTGGATATGGGACAAAATATGATAGGATGGATGAAAATCAGAGTTTCAGCACAAAAAGGTACTAAGATTGAATTAAGGCATGCTGAAACCCTCGACAAACAGGGGAATTTCTATACAGCTAATCTGCGCAGCGCGGACCAGCTCAATACCTATGTTCTAAAGGGTGAAGGTTTGGAAGAGTGGGAACCCCGGTTTACCTTTCAGGGATTCAGATATGTTGCCGTAAGTGGTTGGCCGGGAGATTTTAATACGGATGACTTTACAGGCATGGTGATCCATTCAGACATGGAACCAACCGGGCATTTTGAATCGTCGAATCCCTTGATCAATCAGTTGCAACATAATATCGTGTGGGGGCAGAAAGGTAATTTCCTGGAAATACCCACTGATTGTCCTCAGCGCGATGAAAGGATGGGTTGGACTGGCGATATCCAGGTTTTTGCCAATACGGCCAGTCTTCAAATGCACACAGCTGCTTTTTTAAAGAAATGGTTAGATGATCTTAGCGCAGATCAGTTGGAGAATGGTGCTGTTCCCCATGTAATACCGAATGTTTTGGGTGATAATGCTGCAGGTGCAGCAGGCTGGGGCGATGCTGCTGCAGTTGTTACCTGGTCAGTTTTTCAGGCTTACAACGACACCCTTCTGCTTAAAAAGCAATACAAATCTGTAAAGAAGTGGGTTGAATATATGCGGGGACGCGCCGCCTTAAAAGACGACCCGTATATCTGGACGGGTGATTACCATTTTGGTGATTGGCTGGCTTATGCCACGATTGATCGCCCCGATTATGCAGGATCTTATACCCATACCGATCTTATTGCTACGGCATATTTTGCCCATTCTACACATCTGGCGTTGAAAATGTCTGAGATTCTCAATATACAAGAAGATAAAGAGTATTTTACTTTTTTATACGAAAATGTGAAGAATGCATTCAGAAAAGAGTTTGTCACCCCTAATGGTCGCCTTACCTCCGATACGCAAACTGCCTATCTTTTGGCACTTCAGTTCGATTTGCTACCGGAAAACAGACGTAAAGATGCTACCGCATATCTGGTAAATGATGTTCGCAGACGCGGACATCTTACAACAGGTTTTTTGGGTACTCCTCATTTGAATCATGTATTGAGTGAATTTGGATACGAAAAAGAGGCGTATGATCTTCTTTTGAGAACCCGTTATCCCTCATGGCTTTATCCAGTTAAAATGGGTGCTACCACCATTTGGGAACGCTGGGATGGAATAAAACCCGACAGCACTTTCCAAAGCCCTGCAATGAACTCATTTAATCACTACGCTTACGGTGCCATAGCAGAATGGATGTACCGCGAAATTGCCGGTATAAAACATACCGCCCCTGCATACAAAACCATTAATATATCGCCAAATCCCGGAGGTGGAATTACCCATGCCAGGGCTTTTCAAAATACACCCTACGGCAGGGTTCTTTCACAATGGAATCTTACAGATAAAACCTTCGAACTTGAAGTTGTGATACCGGCCAACACAAATGCTACCATCGTTTTACCCAATGCCATTGCCTCACTTGTTAATATGAACAATGTAACTTTGTTGCGAAGCAAACTGGCAGACGAAATCAGAGAAGAAGATGGGAATGTAATCGTCAAAACAGGATCTGGGAACTATGTTTTCACCTACTCAGCATTGGGTTTTGAAGAATACTCTTTTGACGAAAAGCAAGAGGAAAATCTGCTTACTGTGAATTTATCCACGGATTATAAAATAGCAGAACTGATTGCACATCCTGTGGCTCGTAATATTCTGATGAGGGAAATGCCTGTGCTTATGAATTCGCCCTGGTTGAGCCAGATGATGGGTTTTTCATTAGAAAGGGCATTACATATAATGCCTGACCACTTAAATGTAGAAAAACATAAGCACGATATTGTTAACCAAATGCTTCAGAAGGTTTCTGTTGCACCCTGAATATTTTTATCTGAAAAAAGTATTGCCCTTAAGATGTTACATGTTTGAATTGAAAATTGTAACTTCGGGGAATCTGAGTGTGCTATATTCGCCATCTCAGTTTTTTAATAGATATTATTCATCTTTTGCTACTTACAAAAAATCAGAAGGGAATTATTTATGGTTGTATAATTCATATAAAAATTAATGGAATTTGAATACGAAAGTTATATTCATGAATTGGAAATTGAAAAATCAATGATTTATATTTTTGCCTTAAGTAAAAAAAGAACAATTATATAAAAATTAGAAACGAATAAAATTTACTTATGAAGACCATCCCCGAAAGAATTGCATCCATCAGGCATCAAATGAAAGATAATGAACTGAATGCTTATATTATACCTTCTACCGATCCGCACCAGAGTGAATACCTACCCGATCATTGGAAAGTGCGGGAGTGGGTATCTGGTTTTTCAGGATCTGCAGGTACATTAGTCATTACAATGGACTTTGCCGGATTGTGGACTGATTCGCGATATTTTATCCAGGCAGAACAGGAATTGTCTGATAGTGGAATTGAACTGGTTAAATTAAAAGTGCCCTATGCCCCGGAGTATATTGAATGGATTGCAAATACATTTCCTGCCGAAAGCAAAGTAGGATGCGATGGGAAAATATTTTCGCATGCCCTGGTAGAGAAAATGAAAGAGGTGTTTTCCCCGAAAGGCATTTTGCTGAATACAGGTTTCGATTTTGTATCTTCCATTTGGCAGGATCGACCCGGTTTGAGTGAAACCCCTGTATTTGAGCACGAACCAGAATATGCCATTATCCCCAGAACAGAAAAACTGACAAAAGTAAGAAAGGAAATGAGTGAAAAAGGGATTCAATATCAACTACTTACTTCGTTGGATGACATTGCCTGGTTATTTAATTTGAGGGGTAATGACGTTGAATATAATCCGGTTTTTGTTGCTTATGCTGTGGTTTCACAGGTGAAATCATTGTTGTTTGTCAATGAGAATAAAGTAAAACCTGCTTTGAAAGAATTACTTGAGGGTGATGGGATCACAATAAAACCTTATGATGAGATAGATGAATTTTTGGGGAATTTGGATTTGCAAAGCAGTATATCTCTGCATGCTGCAAAAGTTTCCAGTCATATATTTACTTGTATTCCTTCTCATGTAAAAATAATGGATCAGATCAGTATTCCTGCCCGTTTGAAGGCATGTAAAACCGTTGGAGAGATTGAAAAGATCAAAAATGCCATGATTAAAGACGGGATCGCTCTTGTGAAATTCTTTCGTTGGCTTGAGGCAGGTATAGGCAAAGAAGAGATTTCAGAATCGGATATTGGTGAGCAACTTACCCGTTTTCGCTCTGATCAGCAAGGTTACGTGGGAAATAGTTTTCCTACTATAGCAGGTTTTAAGGATCATGGTGCTATCGTGCACTACAATGCTAAAAGAGGCTCAGATTATCAGATAGACAGCAACGGAATGCTGTTGATTGATTCGGGTGGTCAGTATCTGGATGGGACAACCGATATCACCCGTACTATATTCACCGGAGAACCAGGCGAAGAAGAAATTATAGATTATACCCTTGTTTTGAGAGGATTGATCCGGTTGTCTTTGGCTGTTTTCCCTGAAGGAACCAAGGGTTTCCATTTAGATGCACTTGCCAGATGCCCTTTGTGGCAGAAACGGAAAAATTATGGGCATGGTACCGGTCATGGCGTGGGATATTTTTTGAATGTGCATGAAGGTCCGCAGGGAATTTCGCCCAATACTGCTATAGATGAACCATTGCTTGCAGGTATGCTTCAAAGTAATGAACCTGGCTACTATCCTGAAGGAAAATATGGAATCAGGTTAGAAAATCTGATTGTGGTGAAAGAAGATGGAAAAAATAATCAGGGGAAATTTTTGCAATTTGAAACCCTTACTCTTTTTCCTTTTGAATTGGAATTAATAGATACAGATATGCTTTCGGAAGAAGAAATGGAATGGTTGAACAGATACCATAATAAAGTATTTGAAAATTTATCACCTCATTTAACAAGGGAAGAAAATCAGTGGTTGTTGAAAAAAACACGCTGGACAAACAGATAAATGGGAAAGTGGAATGCAACACCCATATTTTTTAAACACAAACACATTGATAAAAAAATCAGCAACATGGGTGTTCCATCGTGACGCTTTCATCAAATTGATATGATAAAAATCTGAATTGTTACCAAGCAGAAAAAAAGTCGTTTTACGAAACTTATAAAGTTCAAATATTCCGGTATTAAACCGTTTACTTTCAATATCTTTTAGGTAAAACGACTTTCTCTTTCAGGGTTTATCTCTAATTTTTTTTAAAACTCTCTAATTTTAATGCTTCTGTAATGGACGGTGTCTCCATGATCCTGCAGCAGTATATGTCCTTGTTCCCACTGACCAAAATCCTCCCATTTGGCATATTTGCTATAGGCAACCAATGCCCTGAACATTTGTGAGAAACGGTCGTATTCCACCATTCTTTCATTGTTGAGCCAATGTTCTACTTTACCGTTTTTAGACACAATTCTTGCTTTGTGCCAGGTATCGGTATTTTTGTTTACCCCGTTTCCGGCTGTAAGAATCTCACCTGCTATGAGGTCATACAAGGAGGAAAGTGTACGATTACCATTTACACCATTTTTGGCGTCGGGGTGTCTTTGATCATCGAGAATCTGGAATTCGCATCCAATGGCTGATCCGGGCCCTTTGTTAAGTTCGGCGTCTACAAAGTACTTGATGCCGCTGTTGGCGCCTTCTGTAAATTTAAATTCCAGTTCCAGTTCAAAATCAGCGAACATATCCTCAGTGATGATATCGCCTGGGCCGGTGGCTTCACCGCCGTCGGTAGCTAAAATAGTCAGAACACCATCGTTGATCTCCCATCCTTTTTCAGGGAAATGGTCTAGTTTGGCACCGATCCAGCCGTTGGTGGTCTCGCCATCCCAAAGCAGTCTCCATCCTTTTCTGATCTCGTTTTCAGTGAGTTCGTTTACCAGGTAACTAATTTCCCTAACGTCAGGATCAACCGGCCATTGGTTTTCTTCCAGGTCTGTAGTCATAATTCTGATGTTTTTCCATTTCACCTGTTTTCCAACCTGTTCCTGATTGCTGATGCTGTGTACCTGCAAGGCAATAAAACCTTCACTGGTCATATCGTCTGCAAGGTTGCTGCACATTTGTCCGTTTATCCATGTTCTGATAGAATTCCCGATAACCTCTACCCGAAAGTGATTCCATCCCCCTTGCATGAAAGCATTTCTGCCTGGTTCATTGTCTGCCAGAGGGTACATCCAACCCCTGCGCGCCTCGTCAAAAATACCACCGCTGTATGCACGTGGGCTTGGATCGATTTCCACCTGGTAGCCGTGTACGCGCCCGGAATTGTACGAATCAAAACTGTTGCTTCTGATCTGTACACCCGAATTCAGTTCATTGTCTACTTTTACTTCAAATTCCAGAATAAAATCTGTGTATAGTTTTTCCGTAGCAAGAAAAGTGTTGGGCGTATTCAGTTTAGAGGTTCCTACAAGGATACTATCGCTTTCGACAGAAAATTCTGCTGTTCCGTTTAGTCTTTCCCATCCATCGAGATTTTCCCCGTTAAAAATATATTGCCAGTTGTTTTGTGCATAGGCAGCATTGATGCATATCAGTGCTAAAGCAATCCATAAAGTTTTGTTCATTTTTACGTATGTTTTTAGAATGAATAAATAAATAAATGTGCAATAAAAAAATCACCTTCAATGAAAGGTTTTCTTCTCCGGTACAAAAATAACAAAAACCTTATTTTTTTATTGAAAATAAAGGTAAGGGTTTGTTTGTAAATAACAGATTACAGAATATGCGCTCAGGGTTTTAAGCATCTTCCAGAAGTCTTAATAAGATCAGTGCAAAAATATCAGTATTATCAGAGAACCGAAGAAAGGGACTTCTACCTGTGTCTTTTTGTATATCTACGCCATTTTGAAAAGGTTCGATATTAAGTATCCTGTTTAGTCTGATGGTTTTGTTACCTTTAACCCCCATAAAGATCAGTCGCTTGTTGGTCAGGTATATTTGCCCGGAATCAATGGTGCGCCAAAGGTCTTTGGAAACAGGTTGTATGCCTATGCTACCTATTCTGTAGTAAATACCTTTGGCGATTTTGATGCGCGCAGTAGGACCTGCATAGTTGTATCTTTTGGTTACTTTTCGTTGTTCCTGCCAGTCAACATAAGTTGTAAAATATAAATTTTCGGATTTTTGAATTTTAATGTCGGGTTCTAAAACCGGCAGTTCACCGTTCTCAATTTGCCAGTAAAGTTTGTATCGTGCGAGTGTTTTTTGGGTTTGATCGGTGAAATGTATTTTCAGACCCAGGCTTTGGGCAATTTCATTCAAGTGATTTTCCTCTTCAGGCGAAAGTCTTTCATCAGCAATCATTTCATCGAGTAAATATTCAAAGACTTCTTTGGCATTCCGGTCGTATATTTCTTCTGCTGTGGATTCTGAGATCAAAAGGTTTCGTTTAAGTTTTTCAAGTTTATTTTTTTCTCCAACGGTAAGTTTGCCATCCTGCATGGCATTTTTTAAATTTTCTTCGTAGGCGATCTGTGTTTCGTCATTCATCAGCTGACTTACCTCTTTTTCATTGAGCATTAAAATATTCTTTAAATGCCAGAGCGTGTTGATCTCTTCCGGGTCGAGGTGGTTATCTTTCAGGCAATGCAGTAAATATTGTCTGAAGAGTGATTTTCTTTCTTCTTTAAATTTTTTTTTCAGGTCAACCCGGTATGTATTTCCAATATCCACAATGTTATCAATAGATATTTGATGGATATTCTGACCTGCTTCTGCCAGCAGGTTATTGATCTTTATGATAGCGTTTTCATTGGGCAGTTTATTGAATATCTTTTCTATCCAACCTGGTTTTTTCAGTTCCTGGTGCTTATATATCATAATTTGAATGTTTAATTGATTTTTAAAAAAAGATAATATGGAATATGGATGATAAGATTCTTATCTGCCTTTTAGTTTTGTCTTCCATTTATATATTTTTCTGTCTTCTGTATTCAAATGTAAGAATTTTTTTTAAATCTATGGTAAGTTGATCCGATCCATGACAATATTATTGACACACACGCGGATGAATTGATTTCGTGGTTGGGACAAAACACAAAACCGGAGTTTTGGCGGGCTCCATCTAACCTGTTTAATCTAATTATAAACAGATGAAGAATTTTGTTTTTTGAGGTTGGTTTCTCCCAGTTGATTAAACCATGTTATTGACGGGATTGAATTAAACTATTCATAACAGATCTGCCAAATTGGCGAAGGTTTTCTTTTGATATGGTGGTGCCCATCACGTGCGAATAAGGAATTTCGAGGGTGGTTGCCATCACAACATTGGGTTGTAATGAACACCACTGTGCAAAACTCATTTGCTCTATCAGATAGCTTTGCTCAAGGG
>CAYPFV010000001.1:0-97023 GCA_964410015.1 uncultured Bacteroidales bacterium | reverse complement strand
ATTTCTACCATAATGTCAGCGCTACGCGCCTTTGTCATTACCCCAATAATCATCCTCGTGTGTGTTTAAGGATTAATCATGGATGTTTCATCTGTTTATAATTTGATTAATTCGGTTAGATGGAGCTCGCCAAAACTCCGGTTTTGTCTGTTTGCCATGTCACGAAATCTAATCATCCGCGTGTGTGTCAAAATTTTTGTCATGGCCCGGTTCATCTGCTTATTTTTATTTGTTTACCTTTTTCCCAGGGAATAGAAAAAGAATTTGTTGTTAAAAGTTTTTACTTGCTCGTATATTGCCTGCAACATTGCTTTGCTGCCTGTTTATTCATACCCACCAAACAATCATTTACCAAAAGTAAACTTTTATTTTTCAATCCCGGCAGGTTTTGCGCAAATGTATTCCATCTCTTGTTCAAATAAGAAGTGTTAGTTCTGTTACCGATACTTTACAGCATTTTATGATAAAAGGCCATGAAGCATAAGATTTGCATTTGTTGCAAAAATAAGACTAAAACCCATGGTAAACAAAACAATTGGCGATGAGAGGTGAAAAATTGATTAGCATGTGATAAGTGTTAATCAATTAACAATTAAATAATGTCTGAAATTCCATGCTGTTTAAAAAATCAGTACAATACTGTTTGGGCTTAAACAAATTAATTCTAATTTTGCGAAATATTGAATTTCAATCATTTTTCATCCCCCAAAACTTTGTAAAATGGATTTAATCACAAAAATAAAAAGACAGGCCAAAGAAAATCAAAAACGAATAGTACTACCTGAAGGTACAGAGGAAAGAACTTTAAAAGCGGCAGAAATTATCCTCAGAGAAGAATTAGCAAAAATAATTTTGCTTGGAAATACAGATCAAATAAGGGATAATGCTAAAAAACAAGGGTTATCTAACATTGAAAGATCCATAATCATCGATCCGGCAAACCATGACAAAAAAGAATTTTTTGCTGAAATGCTGTATGATCTGCGCAAAGAAAAAGGTTTGAGCAAAGAAGAAAGCAAAAAACTTGTGGAAGATCCATTGTATCTGGCAACCTTGTTAATAAAAAATGGGGATGCTGACGGTGAAGTTGCTGGTGCTGCCAATGCAACAGGAAATGTATTGCGTCCGGCTTTTCAGATTGTAAAAACCCTGAAGGGGATCAGTGTTGTTTCCGGTGCCTTTATAATGATCTT
This sequence comes from uncultured Bacteroidales bacterium, assembly GCA_964410015.1. Taxonomy (GTDB): domain Bacteria; phylum Bacteroidota; class Bacteroidia; order Bacteroidales; family UBA7960; genus SKVR01. The sequence continues at coordinate 95,830 of CAYPFV010000001.1, read as the reverse complement.
ACCCGATAAGAAGTGGGGTGAAGACGGAATGTTTGTTTTTGCTGATTGTGCTGTTCATCCCGACCCGACAGCTGAAGAATTGGCTCAGATCGCAGTTATGACTGCCCGCACTACCCGTTCAATACTCAATGTTGAACCCCGCGTAGCAATGCTGAGTTTCTCAACAAAAGGAAGTGCCAGGCATCCAATGTGCGACAAGGTGATAAAAGCAACCCAAATAGCCAAAGAAATGAACCCCGGTATACAAATAGATGGTGAACTTCAGGCTGATGCAGCTATCATTGATTCTATCGGTAAAAGTAAAGCACCGGATAGCAAAATTGCAGGGAATGCAAATGTTTTGGTATTTCCTTCTCTGGAAGTAGGAAATATTGCTTACAAACTGGTACAGCGCCTGGCCAATGCCAAAGCCATTGGTCCTGTTCTTCAGGGTATGGCAGCGCCTATCAATGATTTATCGAGAGGTTGTTCTGTGGATGATATTGTTAATCTGGTAGCCATTACTGTAAACCAGGCAGCTGGAAAATAATACTCATTAAAAGATGATTTTTGCCTCTTTTAGGAAAAGATTATTATGTAATAGGGATATCATCTCATCTTCAATATAAAGAAACAGAAAAATTTTGAAGCATTTTGGCAGGTTGTATAATACAACCAGATGGCTTGACAATGGATGATTATATTTTTCTGAAAAGAAAAGAGGGATTGTCGTAGAGGCAGCAATAAAAATACTTACAAATTTTAAAATAATTTTTTAAACAAAAAAGTGCAAAATGAAAATATTGGTTTTAAACTGTGGAAGTTCATCCATAAAATACCAGTTGATAAACATGGCTAATAATGCTGAATTACTGGCCAAAGGACTCATAGAAAGGGTTGGATTAAAAGATAGTGAACTTAAGCACCAGTCGAAAGGCAAAGACACCTATTTCCTGATACAGGATATCCCCGATCATGAAGTAGGGATTGACCTTTTGTTAAAGGTACTTTTAGATCAGGATTATGGTGTACTGAAAAGTATCAATGATATATTGGCCGTTGGTCACAGGGTTGCCCACGGAGGTGAAAATTTTAGCGCTAGTGCACTGATAACAGATGAGGTGAAAAAAAACATAGAAGATGTGATAGAATTGGCACCTTTGCATAATCCTGCCAATCTTAATGGGATCAATTCTATGGAAAAACTGATGCCACAAGTACCTCAGGTAGCGGTTTTTGACACTGCTTTCCATCAAACCATTCCACCTCATGCGTATATGTATGCACTTCCTTATGAGTTTTATGAAAATGATAAAATAAGGAGGTATGGATTTCATGGAACAAGTCATAAATTCGTATTTCAAACGGCATGTGATGCATTATTTATGCGCAGGGACAATATCAGGGCTATCACTTGCCATTTGGGCAATGGTGCATCTATCTGTGCCATCAAAAATGGTAAATCTATTGATACCTCAATGGGGCTTACTCCTGTAGAAGGTTTGATAATGGGCACCCGAACGGGTGATCTTGATCTAGGAGCACTTTTGTATATTATGAAGAAAAAAGGAATAAATGCAGAGGAAGCCAACAATCTGATCAATAAAAAGAGCGGTATGCTTGGTGTTTCGGGTATATCTTCGGATATGCGAGATATCGAAAACGCTGCATGGAAAGAGGGAGATAAAAGAGCAGACCTGGCTCTGGAGATGTATATTTACCGGATTAAAAAATATATTGGGGCCTATACTGCAGCTTTGGGTGGTGTTGATCTGATCGTGTTTACAGGTGGAGTGGGAGAGAACGGACCGGAAACACGGGAAGCCATTTGCAAAGGCCTTGATTACCTCGGACTGGCATTTGATGCTGAAAAGAATACCGGTTTGAGAGGAAAACTGGATATGATCTCCAAACACGATTCAAAAGTAAAGGTAATGGTGGTGCCCACAAATGAAGAGCTGGTAATTGCTCATGATACGCTGCGTATAGTTTCGCATAAAGAGGAAAAAGAACCGATATAATATTTGTTCTGTCATTAAAAATAAATAAGTCAGGATAATGTTCATTTATCCTGACTTATTTTTTGTTGACAGATAAGAAGAATATCCGTGGTTTAAAAATTTATTAATCTGATACCCAGTGTAAAGGGATATAGTTCGGGTCCTTTATCTTCTTTAAACAAAGTATTAAGTGCGTAAGTTGCAAAAAGATTCACCTTTCCCCATCCTATGCGTGCTGTAGCATCAAAGCGAAAAGGTTGTACATTAAAATCTTCGAAATCTTTCTCTTTGCGTTTCTCTCCGTCATCATTATACACATATTTAGCATGCGTACGAAGGCGTGTACCCAGGATCATTCCACCTGCAATATGAAATTTCTCAATATCTTTATTTCCACCCGTTTGGAATTCGAGCATTAGCGGTATATTCAGATAAGTGAGGGTAAGTTTGTTTTTCTGCATGTTGTTGATGGTATCTTCATAAAAATCAAGGCCGTCTTTGTCATAAACAATTACAGTCTGGTTATCGAAGCGGTAGTTGTTCCATCCAATTCCAAAACCAGTTACCAGGCCCAGTCTGTTTGATACAATAGGAAAGCTTTGTTGAAAAAGATTCAGATTTACCGCCACCGATTTTTCGTAGCGAAGATCAATATATTCTGCATCACCCTGCATGGTGAGGGTATTGTCTGGATTCAGATATCCATTGATACCAAGTTCGAAACCCGACCAGTTGTCGCGGAAAGATTTTTTCTTTTTATGCACCTTCAGGTTTGTATTTTCCTTGTCCTCAACAATAATCAGATCACGATTTCCCAATTGTATTTTAGTTGTGTCGCCATTTTCATCAATGTCATACTCCATTGAGTTATCAAGGTTTTCTTTGGTAAATCCATTGATATTACCCATTCCGGAGGTGTTGAAAGATTGATTATCCGGTTGGTTATCAAAAGAAATTTTTGAGGTTCCGGAGGCATCTGCAATCAGGGTATCGGTAGCCAAAACCCTGGCATATGCCGCACCGGAAGTTTTTATGTTTGTTGTTTGTGTTTCAAGATTTGCTGCCCTTAATTGAGCTGCCCCGCTGAGTTCCGAAATATGTTCGACTGCTTTTCCTGATACCTGAAAATTGGAGGCCCCGGAGATTCTGGAAGAGAGATCGTTAGTTTCGATTTTTATTGATGCATTGGTGGCGCCTGAAAGATCAACACTAAATTCATCGGTTGAAATACTATTCACAGATTTAAAAGAGGAAGCACCACTTAAATCGATTCCCGTCAGGGTGGGAGAAGTGATCTTTATTTTCACTTCTCTGTTTCTGGCAGACCCTTTCATGTCTATGTTTAATATTCCTTTGGAAACTTCTGTCTGAATATCTTCAAGAATCTCTTGATCTGTATTTATTTCAAGAGAATAGTTGTCTTGCGTGGAATATTCTATTTTAAAAATACTACCTGCTTTAATGGAAGAAAACTCGTTGACCTCCCTCATTTCTGATATCTCCTGTGAAAATGCAAAAAGGTTGAGTAATAAGAATATTCCTATCAGGAATGTAATCTTTAATTGAGTTGTTTTCATTGTTTTTCTTTATTTAAAAAATTTGTAAATGGTTGCAAAGGGATTATTTGATTTAATTTTTATCTGCAAATACGATTGGTTTATCTCGTTTTCGTATTTATGACGAACAGTCGGAAGAGAATGTTACAGGTAAAGAGAAAAAAAGACAGACAGATTTTGGGAAATGTCTGGAGAACTGTTGAGGGAAAGTCAAAAAATGGATGCTTTACAGGAAGAACAAGAGGGTTGCAAAACGGTAGTTTTTAAAAGTTTCGGTGTGTCTGTTGAACATGTTTTTATTTTTTTTACAGTATATTACCATTACAGGCAACGGGCGGTTGTAATTTTTTAAGAATAAGTGTTATCTGATTCCGATGGGTTTGCCAATGCTTTTAAAAGATGAACAGAGGAAGAGAATTTCCCTTTGTATTTTGTCAGGCCTATGCTTTTGAGCGAGATTATTTGGATAATGCGGATTAATGGCTTCTGATTTATGTGCTAAAAGGCAATCGCAATGCAGATTTTAGGTATTTTGAGGTTTGGTATATTATCCATTATATGGTCTTAGCAAAATCAAAACGCATTCTGAAACTGTTTTAGGAAGCGCAGGTCGTTTTCAAAATAAAGGCGCAGATCATTTACCAGGTATTTGAGCATGGTGATCCTTTCAATTCCCATACCAAAAGCATAACCCGAGTAGATTTGATGATCGATGTTACAATTTTGCAGCACATTGGGGTCAACCATACCACATCCCATAATTTCCACCCAGCCAGTTCCTTTACAAATGTTACACCCTTTTCCTTTGCAAAACGGACATGAAACATCTACTTCTGCACTGGGTTCAGTAAAAGGAAAATAAGAAGGGCGTAAACGAATGGAGGTTTCTGCTCCAAAAAACTCCCTTGCAAAATGGTTGAGTACATGCTTAAGATCAGCAAAAGAAACACCTTTGTCGATATATAATCCTTCAACCTGATGAAAAATGCAGTGTGCCCGTGCAGAAATGGCTTCATTACGGAAAACCCTGCCAGGCGATATGGTTCTTATCGGAGGTTTTTGATTGCTCATAACTCTCACCTGTACAGAGGATGTATGAGTACGCAATGCAATATCAGGATTTTTTTCCACAAAAAAAGTATCCTGCATGTCGCGCGCCGGATGATCTTCTGTAAAGTTAAGAGCAGAAAAATTATGCCAGTCATCCTCTATTTCAGGTCCGTCGGAAATAACAAAACCGATTTTCTCAAAAATCTCATTGATCTGGTTTCTTACTATAGATATTGGATGACGGCTGCCTGATTCGAGAAAATCTACTGGTAGAGTTAAATCATGGTATCTGTGATCGCCGTCTGTGCTGATTGCTTCTTGTGCCTTTTCTTTGAGAGAATTAATTTTTTCAACGGCTTTGTTTTTCAGTACATTTATTTTTTGCCCAACCTCTTTTTTTTTCTCTGAAGGTAATGCTTTAAAATCCTGAAATAATTGACTGATTTTTCCTTTTTTTGAGATCATTTTTATTCGGAAATCCTCAATATCCTGAAGTTTATCTGATTGGAAAGATTCTACTTCTTTAATCAGTTCTTCTATTTTGTCATTCATGGTAGGAATTATTTTTGGGTTGGATTATTCAACAATTTTCATCTCAACGATCACTACATCCTCAAGGGGTCTGTTATTTTCATCGGTTTGTACAACAGCAATTTCATCTATTATATTCATTCCGCTGATTACCTTTCCAAAAACAGTATATCCCTCATCTAAATGGGGAGTACCACCAATTGAAGTATATGTCTCTCTTTGTTTGGCAGAGAGTGTTTTTCCCATCTTTTGTTCAAGTGTATCAAGTTCTGCATTTGTATAGGTTTGCCCCTGAACAATATAGAATTGTGAACCGGACGATTCCTTGTCAGGGTTGACCTGATCGCCCAACCGAGCTGCTGCCAGTGCACCTTTTTCATGTAAAAGATTCTCATTGATTTCAGCGGGAATCGTATATCCCGGACCGCCATTACCCAGCATCTGGCCGGGTGCTGCGTTTTTCGATTCAGGGTCTCCGCCTTGTATCATAAACTGGTTGATAACCCTGTGAAAAAGTAATCCATTGTAAAAACCATCCTCTACGAGTTTTATGAAATTATCACGGTGCAGGGGTGTTTCGTTGTATAATTCTACCACCATTTCACCATAGTTGGTATTGATCGATACTATTTTTCTTCCTTCCTCCACATCTTCTGTCATTGTCGAAGATTCATGAGTTTGTTTTCCGGAGTTACCACTCGAACAGGATGAAACGCCTGCAATCAGAATCATCAATGATAATAAATAATTTCTCATTTTTATTTGTTTTTTTAATTTGATCTGTTTATAATTTGAATCATTCGGTCAGATGGAGTTCGCCAAAATTCCAGTTTTGTAGTTTTTACCATATTGCCTAATTACCATCATTCAGGTGTGTGTCTATTGTCATGGCTCGGTTTATCTGTTTTTAATCTTTACCGTGTTTTATTTTAGGTTCGTTATGATGAAGATGAAAAACCATACCCATTACTCCTTAAAAATCAGCCAGGTATTTGCAGGCATTATCACCAGAGCCCGGTTCATTCGGTTTCGATTTTTTTTCCAGTAAACCGAAGAATGTGAGCGAAGGACGCAAAAAAATCCAGAAAAAAGAATCTATGGACTTTATTCAACCTGTTTTCAACTCAATTTCTTATAGATGAGTCCACTCTGAAAAGTAAATTATCCAAAGATTACACAGATTCTAAATCCTGATAATCAATGTTTTTAAAAAAAGAAAATGAACACAGATTTGCAGAAAACAAGTTTTCGGAGTGGACTCATAGATTAATTTTTTGCGAAATTATTGAATTAATGGAATATATTATGCAAAAACTTGAAAATTGTTTGCTTTTTGTGTTTTTTATTGCTGCTTTTACCCTGGCACGTAGATGAGAAAACAAGGATGGTATGTTTTTGGACAAGTATCATAATATCTGTGATTCTGAATTCTTTATTCGTTCAAAACCTAAGAAGATATTATCACTATTGCGTTGTAGTAATATTTAGATATGTTTGTTGTTGCTGGTTTCAAAAGGTTGGTAAACAAAATTGAAAAACAGGAAAAAAAGTAAAAAGAATGTAAGACCTGCCTGGTTTTCCAGGGTGTCTTCATTGAGCATAGAAACAAAGGATATGACTAAAAAAACTGCATGAGGAAGTATATGGATTTTTTTTCTTTTTTTGAGAACATAAAAAAGGATATACAAAATGACGCCTAAACCAAAAATTCCGAAGTTGATCGTAAGAGTAAGGAATTGGTTATGAGGTTTATTCCACTGTTCTTTTGGTAAAACAGATTCCGTTTTTTCAAATCCGTAATGTTGAGCTATCAAAATATCTCCGGTACCCCATCCCAATAAAGGTTTTGTTTTTATAGCTTCCCATGATGCTTTCCAGAATTCAATCCTTTTAGCCAGGCTATGCTCTGAAGAATCATAACCGTTTTGGTATTTATATATCTCCCAAACGGACTGATGGATTCTTGATATGATGCCCGGCCATTTTGCATAATAGTGGTTAGCTATACCCTTTTCGATGGCTTCTATGTCTTCATCAGTAAGTTTTTCCATACCTTCTTTGTCTTTTTTCAGACCGAGAGAAGTCATATACCGGTAAATCGTGTACCTTAATATTTGTCCATTCAGGTCTTCTCCGTCAAAATCGAGATCACTTCTTTGGTTCCATGCTTCTTTTAGCTCATCGTTCGAAATATACAAATACACCAGGGATCCGTTTTCGGTAAGTTTTTCTGAGAGATTGTGTGTGTAAGGATTGCCTGAGGATGTATGGGTAGGCAGGTTGGTAAGATCGGTTGTATCTTTTTCGTAGATCATGGTTTGAAATTTTATGATCATGAAAAGTATGGACGCCACAAATAAAAAGGTGAGTGTGATGAAGATTAAAGATAAGTACCTGTTCTTTTTTTGTATGATAAATAAAAATGTTAGAAAAAAAACAACCGCACCCAAGGCCGCCAAACCAGTTAAAACCTGCATTTTTAACAGGAAAAACAACATCCACAAGCTGGAAATATAAAACAAACTTTTGATGAGATAGTATTTTGCAGTGTTTTTTGTAACTGATTTTGGGAAAGGATATTTTTCGGCCAACCAAATAAAGATAAAAATGGAAAATACGAGCATCAGGCTCAGTCGTATATGAGAAATGAATGGTGACAATTCGCGCAGATTGGTGCTCAACTCATGGTTAAACAATGCCCATCCTATAAAAGTAGTAACCAGAACTGAGGTTGCGAAAAGTAAAAGTAAGATATGCGATTTTAAGGCATTAAATCCCAGTGGAGCACTTACGATAAGAAAAGTAAGGGTTAAAAACGGGATTTTTTTTCTTAATTCCCTGATGCCATACTCAATATCTGTACTCCAAATCATACCTGCCAGGTATAATAAAAAGATAAGGCAAAACACCACAGCTGTTTTTTGTTTCCAGAAATAAATTACTTTGTCTTTATATTTCCCTTCAATGATCCAGTTTCCTGCAAGTATAAACTGGCCTACACTCATAAAATAAACAGATGTGGGCAAGCTGATGGCAATCATAACCAGACCCGTAAAGTAAATTGCGTAATGAAATTTTTGCCGAAAAAGGGAGGGTGGATTTATAACAGACATTCAATCCGGTTATTTTTTAGTTAAAAATAAATTATCTCTGAATTTTAAAACGCTCTCCAATGGCTAAAAGTTTAAGGCGTCCGTTTTCATCGTTTTCTTTGTTGATTGTGAGTGAGGTGCCTGTAATATTGCTGATACCCGATAGTCCGACACCTGCAATATCCCAGAAAGAAACTTTATTTTCACGGATATTTTCTTCCAGATTTTCTACGTTTAAACCAGTTTTTTGTTCTAAGGTATTGAATGCAGCATTGGTCAAAATATTGTTCGTTAAAATTCCTGATAACTGCGAACCGTCCTTTTGCAGGTTTGTTTGCATATTTTCCTCAGAATCGTTGAACGGGTCATTATTATTTGCAAAGCTTAGCCAAAAAAATTCTGTTTTGGGTTCGATATATTCGGGAAGTTTTTCATTGGTGAGTAACTCAATGTTTTTGGGTTCGAGGGCTGAAATTCTGATAGATACAGGTATCGTATTGGAAACAGTGTTTCGTTTCTGTGTTTGGGGTTGTGTGTTTTTGGCTGGCGTGGTATTTAAGAGAACAGAGTCTTTTTTTATCGGTTCTGTTTTTTTCTGGTTCAATTTTCCGGTTTCTTTTGCCAAGCTATTTTCATCACTATTATCTTCTTTCTTTTCAATGTTTTCTATATTCTCATTGGTAGCCATTTCCTGAGAATTGTCAAATTCCGGAAATAAAAAATACATGCCCAGTAAAATTGCAATGGTTGCGGCTGCCACAGCAAAATTAGAAAGGTTGTTTTTAAATTCAGGATTAAGAATAAACTTTTTCAAAGAAGATTTTCCCGGGAAAATAATCTGTTCGTCAGGTTCAATTTTTGTTTTCTTGTATAAATCGAAATCCTTCTTTTTGTTTTGGTTATTTTTCAGACTTTGTAAAAATGCTGCTTTATCTGTTTTATTCATATCATCTTCAAGTGCAGCTATCAGTTCATCATCGTAATTACTGATTGTATGGTCTGATGTTTTTTTTAAGGTGTGTTTTGCATCAAACACAGCAGATGTGTCATTTTCTATAATGATCAATTCAAAATCATCGAGTTCTTTTTTTAAATCCGGATTTGCCACAAGAAATGCCTCAAGTGCTTGCTTTTGTTTCGCACTGAGATTTCCTTCATGATAGTCGAGGAAATAGGCTTCATAATTTTCTCGTGTAATTTTCATTATCTTGTTTATTTGGTATTGGTATTCAGGGTTTTTCCAAAGTTATTATGGGTGATTGTGATTATTTTTTATGATTCAGCTTTATGTTTTAATATATGACGAAAAAGGTTTGTTAAAAGTTACATCATAGAACGGCATCCATACTGCCGATATATTTTTTGAGATAATTTCTTGCACGATAGATATATACTTTTACCTGTGATTCGTTTAGTCTGGTAATTTCTCCAATTTCCTGATAGGAGTATCCTTCATAATCGCGAAGTAAAATCACATGTTTTTGAATTTCAGGAAGTTTTTCAAGGGCGAATTGCAACACCTCTTTCAGATCAGAATAATTATTATGGGTTAGTTTATCACTGAGATCGTGGTCATTGAGGTCGGTTTGCTTTTGGTTTTTTCTAATAGCATCTATCATTGTATGGTAAGCAGTTGTAAATAGATATGATTTTGCTTTGGTTGTTTCTATTTCCGATTTTTTATTCCACATTTTTTCAAAACTATCCTGTACCACATCTTTTGCTTTATACTCATCTTTTATATTTTTGAGTATAAAGCGGTAAACGCCATCGGCAAATTGGTCTACACACTGATTGTATTCCTGGGTTGTCATTGCAATTGATCGCTTTAGTTTCTTTTGTTCGTTATTGTTTGAGCATAAGACGAAGCAGGCAAACGGAAAGTTACAAATAAAGTAAAAAAGGTTTAGTTTGTTTTATAAGTTTTTGAATCAGAATCGAAAAAAATATCTTTCAGGAGGTCAATCACCTGGCTGAAACACGCATGCTTTTCAAACACAAACCCATTGATATCAAAGCAGCAAAAGAGGAGTTCCATCTGACCTATTTAATCAAATTATGGACAGATGAATACCCTCAGCAGCGGGAAAGCGAGAATCTGAAAACGGGTTTAGCAATTATAGTTTTTTCCATCTGAATGTCTCCATTATTACCGTAATATCTTCTTTGAGAAAATCAATTACAGGAGCCAGAGAATCATTATTGGGAGTGGTATTAAAATACAAGCTTGCCCTGAGAAAATGGTTGGTGCTGTCGGTAATAAAGAATTGCATGGGAGAGGCGGCTTCCTTACCCTGGATTTCAAAAAGGGTTCCGTATACGTTTTTTTCTTCATCCACATAGTTTCTTTCCTGGAAGCTTGTTGCTTTGGGTATGTGTTTATTAACGAAATTTCTTCCATCTTCCAGGTATTTCACCAGGTCTTCAGAGGTTTCAATATTTTTATAACTTATGTGAATGGCAGCATCAAAGTCATTGAAAACCAAATTTATCCAGTATGGTTCTGCAGACCGGTGTGTGTCGTCTGTAATTTTTGCATATGCCGGATAATCAAATGCATAAGGATACAGAGTATCGAAAGATGTATAATTTTTTTCGGGAAGTTCTATTCTAACGTATCCTTTTGGTAAAGGAGCATTGTTTTTACGATTACAACTACTTGTAAATACAATCAGAAAAACGATAACAGGAATCAGGAAAATGGGAGAGGATATCTGGTATTTGAGCATGTATTTGATTATGTAAGTTTAGGTTAAAAAAAGCAACTGCATGTAATACGAAAAATGCGGGGATTTATTTTTGTTTTGCAACATCCTTTTTTTTATGCAATTGCACTTTAATACTTTTAATTCTTCTGTTATCAACATTTTGTACAATAAAATCAAAATCTCTGAAAGAGATTTTTTCACCTTTAAAAGGGAGTTCTTCTTTGATTTCAAGGATTAATCCTGCAATTGTGTCCGCTTCTCCTTTCATATCATCAAAATCGCTGTAATCCACAGCAGTTATTTTACAAAAGTCTTTCAGGAGTGTTTTCCCTTCAAAAATAAATGTTCTTTCATCAATTTTTGAGAAAACCGTCTCTTCGATATCAAACTCATCATTAATATCTCCTACAATTTCTTCTAGAATATCCTCAAGGGTTATAATGCCTGAAGTACCGCCATATTCATCCACAACAATTGCCATATGGATTTTTTTTTCCTGAAATTCTTTGAGAAGATCGTTGATTTTTTTGCTTTCCGGAACAAAAAAGCACTGACGTGTGAGTGTTTGCCACTGAAAATTATCCTTGCTTTCCAGATAAGGTAAAAGGTCTTTTATATAAAGTAATCCGGTAACATTGTCGAAACTATCTTTGAAAACAGGTATTCGACTGTAACCTGCATCAACAATGGTTTTGATCAGTTCATTGAAGGGTGTTTTTTCGTCAACGGCCACCACATCCATTCTGCTTTTCATGATCTCTCTTGCATATATATTGCTGAATTGTACAATGCCATATAGTAATTTTTTATCCTCGTCTGTTCCTTTTTCTTCGTGCGTAATATTTATAGCATGAGATAATTCATCCTGGCTGATAGATGTTTTTTTTGCTGAAATTTTTTTATCGATAAAATTGGTTGAATTTACCAGCAGTGTGCTGAAAGGATAAAATATCTTTTGCAAAATGAACATGGGAACAGCCATGAAAAGAGCAAAATTGAGACTATTTTGTGTGGCATATACTTTGGGTAAAACCTCAGCAAAAAGCAACAAAAGAAAAGTAACCAACACTACCTGAAAAGCGAATCCAGCTACTATGTGGTTTTCAAAATCAATCACAACAGCCAAAACAAAAGAGGAGAGAACAATGATAGCAATATTGACAAAAATGTTTGTGATTTGCATGGTTGCCAAAAGGAGTTTGGGTTTTTCCATCAATTTTACAACCAATGATGATTTGTTGTCTTTTTTTTGCTTTACTTCATCAAGTTGTTTGGGGTTAAGCGAAAAAAATGATAGTTCCGATCCGGATATCATGGCTGAGATAATCAGCAAAACAAGCATCGACAGAATTCCGATTGTTGCTTCCGTGTTAATTGTTTTGAAAAAAGTGAGTATGATTGATAAATAACACGAATAAGGTTCAGGTGAATCTTCCAATTTTAATTTGCTTTAATTTACTGCAAAATTACAACAAAAATTATTACAAAGTCAAGTTTTATAAAATAGAGATACTGATCTGGGGAAAAACCGCAAAACTCAGAAAAACAGATTATTGTCGGTAGGTAACCGCATTGATGTGCATACCTGCTCCCACAGAAGCAAAAATGATCTCATCACCGGTTTTAATCTCATGATTTTCGATCTCGCCTTTAAGTACCATATCATATAAAATTGGCACTGTTGCAGCAGAGCTGTTTCCAAGTTTATGGATATTCATGGGCATTACATCCTTTACATCTTTTTTTTCTTTGTAGAGTTTGAAAAAACGTTTTATAATGGCTTCATCCATTTTTTCATTTGCCTGGTGAATTAAAATCTTTTGAATATTTCCAACGGGTATATCTGTTTTGTCAAGGGCTGCTTTTATAGCAAAAGGAACATGTTTAAGAGAATATTCATATATTTTTCTTCCATGCATTTTTATATATCTAACATCCGGGTCGCTTTCCGGAGCATTGGATTTCCCAAAATAAAGATAATCGGCCTCTTCCTTAGCGTGGGTAACGGTGGCAGATGATAAAATTCCCCTTTTGGTGGTTTCTGTTTTTGCTTCAATAACTACTGCACCAGCGCCATCGGAAAAGATCATAGTATCGCGGTCGTATTTATCCACAACCCTTGAAATTACATCTGTACCCACAACAAGAATTTTTTTTGCCAGTCCGGATTTTATAAAAGAATCTGCCTGAATGATGCCTTGTACCCATCCGGGGCAACCGAAAATAAGATCATAAGCAACGCATGCCGGGTTTTCAATCTGCAGAATGTGCTTAACCCGCGCTGCCAGGCAGGGTAAAATATCGGTTTGTATTGTCCCTTTGAGTACATCGCCAAAATTATGTGCTACTATTATATGGTCAAGTGTCTCCGGATCAATCCCGGCATTTTCTATAGCATGCCGGGAAGCAATGGCTGCGATATCGGAGCAATTCTGATCATCCCGTATCCAGCGTCTTTCGTATATGCCCGTTATATCTTTGAATTTGTTTACAACTACTTCACCTGGGCTGTTAATGACCGTAGCATCTTTTTCAAAGAAAGTATTGTTTACAAAATCCTGATTTTTTATCACTACGCTGGGCACATAACTGCCAGTACCCGTAATGACCGTATTTACATAATCCATTATGAATATTTTTTATTTTCAACTTTAATCTTGGGATCAATTGTAACAAAAATAATAATTAAATCAATAAAATAATTTTTCTGTTTTTCATCTGTTTATAATTTGATTAAATAGGTCAGATGGAGCTCGCCAAAACTCCGGTTTTGTATTTTTGTCCATGGCACGAATTATAATCATGTGCGTGTGTGTCAAAAACTTTGTCATGGCTCGGTTCATCTGTTCGTAATTTGATTAATTCGGTCAGATGGAGCTCGCCAACATTCTGACTGCATACTTTACATGACGCGCATTATAATCATGTGCGTGTGTGTCAAAAACTTTGTCATGGCTCGGTTCAGCTGTAATTCGCCGGTTATTTGTTCTATCCCTGTCTACAAATTTTTATTGTTCTCAAAAGCATATTGACGGCAATTTTCCCAATCTTGCTGATAATAATTGTCAATTGCCGTTATTTCATCACGGGCGATCAAGGGCTTTTCTCCAAACCAGTTTTGGGGAATGATACCGGCAGCATACAAAACAGCATACCTGGGTAGCATCCTAAGGATTCTTTGCATCTGATTAACATATTTGTTTTTCGAATAACCAAATTGATGGTGAAAAATTTTTCCGTTCAATTTTCTGATTGCCTTTAGTTGTTGCTCATTGTAAGATTTATGTTTGGGATGCAGGTTTATGTTTTTTTGATTGTAGGATGCTCCCGTAAATTTGCATATGGTATCGAAAAAAGAAAAAGCATCCTTTTTCATGTCTTCATAAAACAAAACCAGGGGTTTACTTTCGAATAAGTTTTCGAGAAATTTAATTTTGTTGAAATAGATCATGTCGTCATGGTTGAAAACACCCTGTTTTGTGCCAAGCGAAACAAAATCCCGAAAACTTTTGGCATAACCGTTTTTTACACTTCGCCGGTATTGCGATGCCAGCCAACTGCCATGTTTTCTGAAAACAATGATGATTTTGGTATTGGGCAATACCGAATGAATCTTTTGGCACTCGTCTTCCAGTTGATGATCAAATTCTCTTGAGATCAAAACATTGCTCTCAGGAGCGTTTTTTACTTTTTCAACATATTCAAAATTATGATAAAATGAGCGCTGCACGTAGGTGATATTTTCAAAGTAAGGGAATACATTGTATTGCAAATACGTTGTACCGGTTTTACCTAAGCCAACATGAAAAAAGGTTTTTTTGTGGTTGTTCATTATGCATTCAAACTAATCAGTGAATAGGTTGGAAGGGAATCGTTCTGAAAATTATTGATATCAACTTTTCCATGACAAAAAAAAATTCTTTACCGCGTGCAAAGATATTCAACATTTTGGTTTAAGAAAAAAACGGATGATCTCCTTGTTTAACTTTTATATCTTTGGGGCGCTAAATTTCAAAACAAAAAGACCCTTACACATGCTTACAAATTCTTATAATTTAAACCCTAACCCTTTAGTCCGGTATCTGCAAAAACCCTCCGAAACCTTTACCAAAAATGACATTATTAATTATATAGAAAATAATGACATAAAAATGATCAATTTTCGTTATGTAGGTGGAGATGGCAGACTAAAAACACTCAATTTCGTTATTCAGAGCCGCAATCATCTTGAAAACATCCTTCATTCGGGTGAGCGGGTAGATGGAAGTAGTTTGTTTAATTTTCTTGAGGCCGGTTCCAGTGATCTTTATGTAGTACCACGATTCAAAACGGCATTTTTAAATCCTTTTTCAGAAATACCTTCCCTGGATATACTTTGTACCTATTACGACAAAGACGGACAACCACTGGCGAGCGCCCCTGATAATATCATGCGCAAAGCACATCAGGCATTGGTGGAAAAAACAGGATACGAATTGCAGGTAATGGGAGAGATAGAATATTATGTGATAAGTGATAAAAATGAACGCTATGTTGCTACAGACCAGCGTGGATATCATGAATCTTCACCTTTTGTAAAATGGGAGAGATTGCGCATAGATGCTATGGCTGCCATGGCGCAAACGGGCGCTCAGTTAAAATATGGGCATTCGGAGGTAGGTAATTTTAAGGATGAACACCACGAATACGAGCAAAATGAGATTGAATTTTTGCCCACAAATGTAGAAGATGCTGCCAATCAATTGATTATTGCTAAATGGATATTGCGTGAGGTGGGAAATAAATATGGCGTTACGGTGAGTTTTGCACCAAAAATAACAGCCGGAAAAGCCGGAAGTGGATTTCACATCCATATGCGACCGGTGAAAAACGGGCAAAATGTAACCCTCGAGAACGGGCAGTTGAGCGACATTGCTAAAAAAGTAATAGCAGGTATTCTGGATATATCACCCGCTTTGTCTGCTTTTGGAAATACGATCCCTACCAGTTATTTCAGGTTGGTACCCCACCAGGAAGCACCCACCAATGTTTGCTGGGGCGAAAGAAACCGTTCCGCACTTATCCGGGTTCCTTTGGGGTGGGTAGGCACTGGTGATATGGTGGCACATGCCAATCCTTTAGAAATTCCTGCCGAAACTGATTTTAGTCATAAATCTACCTTTGAATTTCGTTGTCCTGACGGATCAGCAGATGTATACCTGCTGATTGCCGGATTGTGCGTAGGTGCCAGGCATGGTCTTGAAATGGAAAATGCCCTGGATTTTGCACAGAAAACCTTTGTTGATATCAATATTTTTGACGAAAAGCATAAGCGTCGCCAGCAGGAACTCGATCAGTTGCCCTACTCTTGTAAGCAAGCAGCAGACTATTTGCTGAAACGATCAGATATTTTTAAAAAGTATGAAGTTTTCACCGATAGTTTGCTGGAGGGAATTGCCAACAAATTGATTGGCTACAACGATGAGCATTTGCGAGAACAAATTGCCCCCAACCGTGAAGAAACCATGAAACTGGTACAGAGATTCCTGCACTGTGGGTAAATGCAATGGTATGGAGGAAAAATTTATCCGACTATTCTTTATGAGTGAATTTTCGGTTATTTTGTTCATGTCATTTGCTGTTTACTCCAATCTTTTATAATGATTATATATCCATTTAATGAAATATAAAAAGGTGCAAAATCCGATTCACGATTTGTCGGTTTTGCACCTTTTTTTACGGTTTCACTTTTTTAGGATGGAGTGGGCAGACCTAAGATGTTATTTGATTTTTGCCCACCTTATGATTGCGGTATTGGTTTCACTATCATGGTTTTAAATATCTTTCCAGCCAATTATGAAGTTCCTCATACCAGTAGATAGAGTTTTGAGGTTGTAAAATCCAGTGATTTTCATCGGGGTAATATACCAGGCGTGCATCAAGTCCTCTTGCTTTGTAAATGCCATAAACGAGCAACCCTTGCGCCACTGGTACCCGATAATCCAGTTCTCCATGTATGACAAGCATGGGTGTTTTAAAATTGGCAGCAAACTGCGATGGGTTTTGAGAGTTGAGGACATCATAATTTTCCCATGGAGTGCCCCCGTATTGGTAGCCCCTGTTAGCGCCATAATCTGAGGCAAACTGGAGGTGCAGATCGTATACACCAGCATGATTTACCAGCGCAGCATATCTGTCGGTCTGTCCGGCAATCCAGCTAACCATATATCCCCCATAGCTTCCTCCTGTGGCAGCCATGCGCGTTTCATCAATATAGTCTTTTTCAATCATATAATCTGTGGCATTCATAATATCTTCGAAAGGTTGGTTGGCGTGTTCACCATGTATGGAAATGGCAAAATCCTGTCCGAAACTTGTAGAACCATGGAAGTTGGGCATTGCCACCACATATCCGGGTTCGGCAAAAAGATGTGCATTCCAGCGGTAGTGCCAGGTATCACCAAAAACACCATGAGGTCCTCCATGAATCATCAACACGAGTGGGTATTTTTTCGATTCGTCAAAGTCGGGTGGATAAACTATAAACATCTGTACGTCAGCATTATTAGCGCCCTTATAAGTAACATTTTCAACTTTTCCTATTTTTGTTTTATTCAATCTTTCATCGTTAAATCGGGTTCTTTGTTTCAGATTTTCACCGTTGAGGTTAGTTGTAAATATCTCCGCCGGTTTATTTAGGTTATGATGGGTAAAAAGAAGGTTTTGTTTGTTGTTTCCTGCCAGGTGAAGGTTTCCGTTACTGCCGGGTTCAAATACCAGCTGATGTTCTCCCCCTTCTGATGGCATTTTAAAAACTGAATTCTGCGCTTTGTATTCTGCTGTAAAGAAAACTGTTTTCCCATCTGGGGTCAATATCCAGTCACCTGCTGAAAGATCGATGTTTTGGCTGATCTCCTCAGAGGTGTTCTTTTCCAGATCGTAGCGAACCATTACCATTTTATCCGCATAAAAATGAAAGATATTTTGTTTTCCATAAATCAGGAATTTCCCATCAGGGCTAAAAAGTGGATTGGCATCGGTTGCTTCGTTTTGGGATGTAATATTTGTTGTTTCGCCACTACCATCGGTTTTCACCAATAATATGTCGTAATTGAGTTTATCATAAGGAGGTGGAGAAGTGTTTCTCGACAGGGCAATTTGTTGTCCATCCGGAGAAATGTCATAGGAAACCCCACCCATCATACCAAAGTAGTTATAATCGCCAGGCAACAGGTCAACCACTTCGTTTGAGTTTATATCAACTGAAAACAAAGTGGGCAGGTATCCATCGGTCAGCCATTTATCCCAAAATCTGTACATGGTATTTTCGGTGGCTTTGGCGGATATTTTGCTTTCTTTTTTTTCTTTTATAAGTGAGTCCAGTTTTTCGAAATCGCCATTATATTCAGGCAGAATATTAGCACCAAAAGCAATTTTTTTTCCATCCGGAAACCATTGAAGAGAGAAGGTACTAACGGGTAGTTCAGTAATTTGCTTTGCTTCTCCACCCATTTCCAAATCCAGGATATAAATTTGTCCGGGTTGTTGATCCCGGCCTGAAACAAAGGCAATCTTTTTTCCATCCGGGCTCCATACAGGGTTCCCATCCTTTCCTGAGAAAGTTATTTGTCTCTCTGAGTCGTTCTCGAGGTTGAGCAGGTGCAGGTTGGTTTTGGAGGAATTACTCCCGACATCATAGGTTGTAACAGTGAATACCACCCATTTGCCATCAGGTGAAACTTCCGGAGACCCAATTCTTTCCATCTCCCACATTTTTGTGGCGGTAAAATTTTCTTTTTCTTGTGCATATGCTGTAGAAATAAATATGCCAAGATACAAATAAATGACAATTGTTTTGATTTTTTCCATAAGTTTTGTTTTGATAATGAGTTGAATATTAGTAAAATAAACCGAAACAGGGTTACAAATGCTGATAGATTAAAGCATTCGACCGATCGGTTTCATGTAATTATTGTTTATCTGTTTATAATTTGATTATATAGGTCAGATGGAGCTCGCCAAAACACTGGTTTTGTAATTTTCTCTTTGTTGCGAAATCTAATCATCCGTGTGTGTGTCAATAGTATTGTCATGGCTCGGTTCATTTTGAAGAAATTCCATTACAAATTCCAGAAATTCTTTTGGTTTTTCTGCATGTAACCAATGAGATGCCCCATCGATGGTTTTAATTTTAGCATTAGCAAAAAGTTGATGAATGCGGGGTATATGTTTTTCAGTAATATAGTTACTTAGGGATCCTTTGAGAAAAAGAGCAGGTTTTTCGAAAGGCACCGGATTATTAAGAGCTTTGAATATTTCGGGCAGGTTTTCATTAATCACAGAAAGGTTTGCTTTCCATCCAAGAGAACTGCGGTCTTTCCAATATAAATTTTTCATAAGAAATTGCCTTATTCTGATGTCAGGTATTTTTGTACTCAAGGCTTGCTGAATTTGCGCTCTGGAGTTATATCGTTCAAGATCTATTTCAAGCATAGCTTCAATAAGTTTGTAATGCTTGTGATTGTATGCATCCGGGCTCATATCTGCCACTATCAGTTTTGATACCTTATCGGGATAGTCAAAAGAAAATTGCATAGCGGTTTTGCCGCCCATGCTATGCCCCAAAAGATATACCGGAGGTAATTGATGGTTTTCAATAAACTCCAGCAAGTCTTCTACCATCGCTGCATAATTAAAAACCCGGTGATGTCCGGAACGTCCATGGTTTCTTTGGTCCAGTACATAAACTGAGTATTTTTCCGATAACTTTCTGGCAAGGCTGATCCAATTGTCTGACATACCGAATAATCCATGCAGGATGATCAGTGGCTTACCTTTTCCAAATTGTTGGTAATTGAGTTCCATGTTTTACTTTAATTGTTGTAAATACATTTGAATGGTATTTTCCAAACCGAAATAAAGCGCATCACACACGAGAGCATGACCGATAGAAACTTCCAGTAAATCAGGGATATGTGTGCAAAAGTATTTTAAATTGTCCAGGTTCAGATCATGTCCGGCATTTAAACCCAATCCAGATTCTTTGGCAGCAATGGCAGCTTTTTTAAAAGGTGCAACTGCTTTTTCTTTATTCCGATAAAAATTTGAAGCGTAAGGTTCGGTATATAATTCGATCCTGTCAGTTTTTATTTCTGCTGCTTTATAAATAAATTCTTCATCAGTGCCAATAAATATGGAGGTACGAATATTGAAATCATGTAGTTGGGCAATTACGTCGGAAAGAAAATGGAAATATTTTTTGGTATCCCATCCGGCATTTGAGGTGATAGCCTCAGGAGGATCGGGTACAAGGGTAACCTGTGTGGGGAGAATATTTTTTACCAGGGTTAAAAAGTTTTCAGAGGGATAACCTTCTATGTTAAATTCTGTCTGGATAAGAGGCTTTAGGTCAAAAACATCTTTTCTGGTGATGTGTCTTTCATCTGGCCGGGGATGAACGGTAATTCCCTGCGCGCCAAATTTCTCGCAATCTTTAGCAACTTTTAATAAATCAGGAATATTACCGCCCCTGGCATTGCGTATTGTTGCAATTTTGTTTATATTTACGCTTAAACGAGTCATCAGTTATATTTTTACAAAACTAAAAATATATAACGAATAATTCCGAAATTTGATTGATTTGAAAATCTATATATTTTTTTTTGATAATGATCCATTATGATAGTAAATGATATATTAAACGAAGATATTTTACCCTTGCAACCTTCAGATACAGGAAATGTTGCCCTCAGCTGGATGGAAGAACTGAGATTATCTCATCTGCCTGTTGTGGCAGAGGAAAGTTATCTGGGTTTGATTTCTGATAAAGAGATCTATTTAATGGAGGATGCAGATCAGCCACTTTCTTCTTCCCATCATGCATTTGCCCGTCCGTATATTTTTTCCACCCAGCATATTTATGATATATTCCGCATCCTTTCTTCTGTCAACATTTCTCTGTTGCCGGTTTTGGATGATAAGGAAATATACAAGGGAAGTGTTATCGTGTCGGAGTTGCCCGGAAAATTGTCTCAGCTTTGTTCTTTATCTCAGCCAGGTTCTATCATTGTTCTGGAGATGAATCTGGTGGATTATTCATTGCACGAAATTGCGAGGATCGCGGAGTCAAATGATGCTAAAATTTTACATTCCGGCATAAGAACTATCAATGAGGGAAATAGCCTCATTGAGGTAACTTTAAAAATCAATAAAATTGATGTTTCCTCTGTAGTTCAAACCTTTCAACGGTATGAATATGATGTGGTGGCTTCATTCTCTGAAGAAAACAATTACGAAGATCTTCTGAAAGAGAGATTCGACAGTTTAATGAGTTATTTAAAGGTTTAATCATTGTGAAGTCTTGTTCTTTTTGATATTAAATCTGCTTACCTTGTGCAAAACGCTGCATCATATTCGTAAAGGTTTCACCATCAGGAGATTTTTTTCCTCTTTTTTCTTCATTTTTATAAGTTTATTTGCATCAGCGTTTTTTCCTGCTTACGCACTGTCAAATGCTGCTTTTTCAGAAAAATCCGATATCATTGCTCAATTGCCGGCTGATTCGCTTGTGGTTATCGAATCAATTTCTATTCGTGGAAATAGAACGACTCGTGATCATATAATCATGCGCGAAATTGAATTTTCTGAAAAAGATACCCTATCGCCCGGTCAGTTGCCAATTTTGCTTGAAGAAAGCATAAGAAACCTTCAAAATACATCTTTATTCAACTTTGTAAACTCAACAATTTTGCATGGATCTTTCTCTAATGCCTTTATTGTTGAATTTGAGTTTGTGGAACGCTGGTATCTGTGGCCATCACCGATTTTTAGTCTTACCTCTGTTAACTTCAATCAATGGATCCAAAAACCAGTGATCAATCAAACCAATTATGGATTTTTGCTGGTAAAGGATAATTTCAGGGGCAGAAGGGAAAGGCTGAGTTTTTTGCTGCAGGGTGGATATAGTAAAAATTTTGAATTCTCATATTTGATTCCTTACCTTACTGCTTCACAAACCCTGGGTTTGAATGTATGGCTGGGATACAGGCAGGAAAACCGTACCCATTATCTGACCGGTAATAATCAGCGACTGTTTTTTGATCCTCAAAATGATTTTGCTCTTAATAATTTTTTTGCTTCGCTTGGTTTAACAATGCGCAATAAAATACATGTTTACCATGAATGGTTTATCCGTTATAACCAATATAGTTTTCATGATTCGCTTGTTCATTTAAATCCCGGTTTTGCACCTAATCGAAACAATCAACCCACTTTTTTTTCCATTTATTACAAATTAAAAAATGACCACCGGGATCAGAAATATTATCCGCTGACGGGTCATTATTTCGATTTCCGCCTCTGGCGCCACGGATTGGGTATTTTATCTGCAAACAATGTCGACCTCACTACTATTGAATCATCGTTCAGAAAATACTGGAAAATAAAATCCCGGTGGTATTTTGCTTCAGGGTTGAATGCCAAAATATCTGCCGGGAGGCATCAACCATATTATTTGCAGCAGGGATTAGGTTTTTTGGGTGATATAGTAAGAGGATATGAAAACTTTGTTATTGATGGCCAACATTTCTGGGTTGCCAAAACCAACCTGAAGTATGCTTTGGTGCCATATCGTATTTATCAGATGCCCTTTTTTCAAAACCAAAAATTCTCACTGATTCATTATCGCATTTTTATGAATATATTTGTTGATGGCGGATATGTGCATGATGATTTTTTTCACCATCAAAATCCGTATTCCAACACCATGCTTGGTTCAACTGGCGTAGGAATTGACTTTGTAACTTATTACGATAAAGTTTTCAGAACAGAATTTTCCGTTTCTCGACATGGAAACATAGGTGTATTTTTTCATTTAATTGCACCAATATAGATTATGATCGCAGAATTTTTTATTGATACACATTATATTTTTATCAACTAATGGAAGCAGCAGGTATTTTTTGACAGAATACTTAAACTTTCATACATTTTTTGTTATTTTGCGTGAAAAATAAAATTGAAGAGAATTATCCTTCATCGTTTCCCTTTTTCTTAAAATCATTTTCGGTTTGATTCATTTTTTGTAAATTGGTAAAGAGACAGAATAGGATTTTTTTGGAAGAGTCGATGTATGTTATCAAAAAAATCATTTATATATTTAGCAGGCAGCAATGTAGATAAAATCAAGTATTAACTTATAAAAACAAATATGAAAAGTCGTCCGAGGTTAAGTTTCTGGCAGATATGGAATATAAGTTTTGGATTTTTGGGTATCCAGTTTGGATTAGCCTTACAAAATGCCAATGTAAGTCGTATTTTTGAGAGTCTTGGAGCAGATGTGGGAGCCATACCCATCTTGTGGATAGCTGCTCCTGTAACAGGTTTGATCATACAACCCATTATTGGTTATTTAAGTGATAATACCTGGAATCGTTTTGGACGTCGACGTCCGTTTTTTATGATTGGTGCTGTTTTGGCTTCATTGGCTTTAATAATAATGCCCAACAGTGGATTTTTATGGATCGCCGCCGGAATGCTCTGGATATTAGATGCCTCTATCAATATTTCGATGGAACCCTTCAGAGCGTTTGTAGGTGATATGCTTCCTCCTGAGCAACGCACAAAAGGTTTTGCCATGCAAAGTTTCTTTATTGGAGTGGGAGCGTTTGTAGCCAGCGGATTGCCGTATGTTCTCACCAATTGGATAGGAATTTCGAATGTGGCAGATGTGGCAGCGGGTGAAAACATACCTAAGTCTGTGAAGTATTCCTTTTATATTGGAGCAGCAGTATTCTTTCTGTCTGTATTGTGGACAGTTATTCGTACCAAAGAGTATTCTCCTGAGGAGTTGGAAGAATTCAATAAATCTGAAAAAGGGAATCGGGAACAAAAGCAGGAGTCACGGGAAGGTTTTTTACCCTATCAGAAGTTTATGAAATCTTCTCCTGTATGGATGCTTAGTGGTATATTGCTTACTCTGGCCGTATATTTCTTTCAACTCGAGGCCGAACTATACATATTGACTGCAGGCATTACCTTATTTGGTTTGATTCAACTACTTACAGGTTTTCTTATTCGATCTGAAAAAACCACCGGTGGTTTCGTGATAGTTCTCAATGATCTGTTTCGTATGCCCAAAACCATGGGTCAGCTGGCAGTTGTGCAGTTTTTTTCGTGGTTTGCTCTTTTTTCTATGTGGATATATACCACAGCCGGGGTTACAAGTCATATATATGATATGAAATTATCTTCTTCTGAAATTCAGGAACTGACTGAACTTGCTGGTCAATTAGATGGGCAAAGTCAGGCAGAATGGTTTAACGAACTTGAAAGAATAAATGAAGAGCTTGAAATATACAAGCAACGCATACTATCGGGCAGTCCTGAAGTGGTTGTGAGTATGCGTGTAGTAAATTTTTTCAGAGAAGACAAAGGAGTTGAGGTTTCTGATGGACTAAAGGATGCTTTACTTGAAATTGAAAAAGAATATAACGAAGGTGCTGATTGGGTAGGAGTTTCTTTTTCTGCCTATAATGGTTTTGCCGCCCTTTTGGCTTTTTTACTGCCAGTTCTTGCCAAATTTACGAATCGGCGGATAACACACATGATATCTTTGCTTGCAGGTGCCCTGGGATTTATTTCTATTTACTTTATATCCAATCCTGTATACATAATTGTTTCTATGCTTGGTGTGGGTATGGCCTGGGCAAGTATATTATCTATGCCTTATGCTATTCTAACCGGTTCCTTGCCTGCTCATAAAATGGGAACTTATATGGGGATTTTTAACTTTTTTATTGTTATTCCACAGATTATGGCGGCCAGTATACTGGGATTTTTTGTAACCACCATAGCAGGGGGAGAAGCCATATATGCACTCATCCTGGGAGGGGTTTCTTTTATTATTGCTGCCATTACAATGTTGTTTGTCGATGATGAAGACGAAAAGGTTATTGCTGAAAAACAGAATGAATAAGCATGTTATGTTGCAATTTTGTTAAAAAGATTATTCTGTTATATATTCGCCTCTGGTATAAACTAGTATCCGTGATCAAAAAAGATATTTTAAACGATTCATTTATTTATTTTTCGTTTCAGATAAAAAAAACGAAAACACAATAGTAAAAATAACATGCATATGAAAAATCAGGAAAGATCAAGTGGAATTTTATTACACATAACCTCTTTACCCGGAAAATACGGAATTGGAACCATGGGTGCAGAAGCCTATAAATTTGTTGATTTTCTGGTATTATCCGGACAAAAGATATGGCAATTGCTTCCCTTAGGGCATACCGGTTATGGTGATTCGCCTTATCAATGTTATTCGGCGTTTGCAGGTAACCCTCTGCTGATCGATCTTGAGCGGCTTGTTGAAGAATCTCTCCTGGAAATCAAAGACCTGCCCGATAATGTTTACTTCGACGATGAAAATGTCGATTATGGCAAAGTGCATAAAGTGAAATATCCCATTTTACGCAAAGCTTACCAAAATTATCTATTAAAGGGTGACCAGATTATGCAGGTCAGATTTGAAAAATTTTGCCTGAAAAACATTAAATGGCTAGATGATTATGCCTTTTTTATGGCCCTAAAAGGTCATTTTAAAGGAAAACCCTGGACCGACTGGGAACAGGATATAAAAAAGAAAAATCATGATGCATTTCATTATTATAAAGACCAACTAAAAACTGAGATTGAATATTTTAAATTTATCCAATTTCTTTTTTACAAACAATGGCTCGAACTAAAATCTTACGCCAATTTAAATGATGTAAAGATTATTGGTGATATTCCCTTGTATGTTGCTTTTGATAGTTCTGATGCATGGTCTAAACCCGAGTTATTCGAGTTTGACAATGATTTAAATCCCATCCACATAGCAGGCGTTCCACCAGATTACTTTAGCGAAACCGGACAATTATGGGGAAATCCGTTATATAATTGGGAACGCATAGAAAAAGATAATTTTCAGTGGTGGATAGACCGTATTGAGGCAAATTTTACACTTTATGATATGCTCAGGATTGATCATTTCAGAGGGTTGGCTGCCTACTGGTCTGTACCTTTTGGTGAAAAAACTGCCATAAATGGTAAATGGGTTAATGCTCCCGGTGGCAAAATGTTGCAGGCTGTATTTGATGCTTTGGGTGATTTGCCCATTATAGCGGAAGATTTGGGTGTTATCACTGACGATGTTGTGGAATTGCGCATGAGATTTGGTCTGCCAGGAATGAAGATCCTGCAATTCGCTTTTGATTCGGGTGAAGAAAATGATTTTATGCCCCACACATTTGAAAAAAATTATCTTGTTTATACCGGAACTCACGACAATGATACCACTCTGGGACATTACACACAATCTTCAGACACCGATAAGAAGCTGATGGAAGAGTATTTCAATATTGATACAACAGACCCTGCCTGGTCGTTTATTAAACTTGCCTGGTCTACTGTTGCAAATATTGCTATTACACCTTTGCAGGATATTTTACGGTTAGATACTAAGGCAAGAATGAATTTTCCGGGCAAAGCATCCGGGTTCTGGCAGTGGAGATTTCTAAAAGAAAATTTAACCAAAGAATATGCCATGAACTTGCTGAGAATTACTAAGCTATATGGAAGGTTTTAGTGTTTGGGTATAAAAAAACATCTTTTCTTCAGGCATGTTCGAAAGATAACCTTTTGGTTAAGGGTTGTTATTTTTCACAAAAGCAAAAAAAATAAGATTTTTATGCCAGGAACTAAAAATGTAATTCTAGCCAGTGAAAACTTTTAAAAGAATTTCCGGATAAGTTTTTCCGGGGATATCATCTAAAAAAGTAATCATTTTAAGTCAGAATTAAAATAGCATTGGGTCAAAAAAATGGTTGATAAAATCGTTGAGAGATACGGGGATTAGTTTTTTATCAAAAATCAACTAAATTTGCATTGAACTGAATATCAGCAAAGTATAAAGCGCACTAAAAACGAATAATGATTTTTTTAACATATTAATATAGAATGTAATAAACATATTAAAGAAAACCTGCAGAAATGTAGTATCATAATAATTTTTGAACCAATAATTTATTTTTAAACAGGTAAACCCAATAAATATGGAACAAGTAAAGATTGTGCAAAATGCACTGGATAAGTTAAGCAATTATAAAGATTCGAAGCATTTACTGGTCGGATTTGATGGTTTCGTTGATGAGATCATTCATGTGGTAGACAAGAGGAAAAATCATAAAGAGTATGAAAGAATTTCTGATATTGGGTCTTATGCAGACAGAATCGCAAAAACAGCTGGATTGAGTGCCAACATAGAACTAGTGCCAATCCAGACAAAAATTGGAGGTAACGGGCCTATCATGGCCAATGCGGTTATTTCTCAGGGTAATAAAGTAACCTATATCGGTGCTTTGGGTGAATCGCAGATAAATCCTATTTTTCAGGAATTTGCCAAGGCATGTGAAAATGTTTATTCATTGACTGATCCCGGGCATACAGATGCACTTGAATTTTACGATGGGAAAATCATGATGGGAAAAATGAATAATCTGGTAGATATTAATCTTGATAATTTGTTGAAAATCCTTCCTAAACCCGAACTTGAAAAGCTTCTTGCTAATGTCGATTTGTTAGCCTTTACCAATTGGACAATGCTTTCAAACCTGAATACTATTCTGGAAGAGTTTAGTAAGATTGTTGAAGTTCAGATGAAAAAGCCTCTTGTATTTATTGATTTGGCCGATCCTAAAAAAAGGACAAAGGAAGATATTCAGGAAATACTCAATATCATCTCTGGTTATAAAACAGATACAGTTCTGAGTATGAATATGAGCGAATCGAGTATCATTTCAGAGGTTTTAGACCTCCGGGAGGAAAAGATTGTAGAACGTGCTGTAAAGATCAGAGAAAAAATGAACATTTTTGGCATTGTTATTCATCCAACCAATGGAGCAGCCATTTCTACTGCTGTGCAAAGTGGTTGGGTTGATGGGCCTTACACATCAGAGCCCAAATTAACAACGGGTGCAGGAGATAATTTTAATGCTGGTTTTTGCAATGCATGGTTAGCAGGTTTGGAACCTATTGAATCTGTTGCTGTAGGGGTTTGTTCTTCAGGATTTTATGTAAGAAACGAAAGGTCAGCTACCCGCGCTGATCTTCAAACATTTATGAAACAGTGGGTGGATGTTGATTGTGGAGATATTTGACCGCTGTAATTAATGAAAATAAAAAACCTGTCATTTTTTAATAAGCAATGGCAGGTTTTTTTATTTTCGAATATAGTGCTCCGCTATCGGTCGGTCGGCTTCCATCAAATCAAAATATTTCAATGCTTCTTTTTTAATCCATATTGCTTCCCAATGGTCTTTTAATTTTACATCACCTTTTATGTACCGGCAAATAAAAGGAACCAGTTCAATGGTTTTGTCAGGATAAAAGTGTATGAAAACCGGTAATTTTTCCAGTATCTCAATTTCAATGCTTAACTCCTCGTTTATCTCTCTGTGTATACAAAGCTCATCTGTTTCACCGGGTTCAGTTTTCCCGCCCGGAAATTCCCATTTTGCAACTGCCTGATTCTGATCCTTCCGGCATGCAATAAGAATATGATCCAATCTTTCTATGATGGCACATGTTACACGTAAAGGCATAGCACCAGTAGTATTATCGACCATCAGTTTTTTGATCTGCAGGGTTAGTTATTGGATTTGTTTTGTTTGGGTT
The DNA here is from genome assembly GCA_964410015.1 of uncultured Bacteroidales bacterium. Lineage (GTDB taxonomy): Bacteria > Bacteroidota > Bacteroidia > Bacteroidales > UBA7960 > SKVR01. Next base: position 67,217 of record CAYPFV010000001.1, on the reverse strand, counting down.
TTTTATTAAAATAATTCATCGTACGTTCAATTCCGATGGTAGCAAAACTTATGATCAAATCAGAACATTCTTCTATTTTCGGTTTAATGATCTTTGTCTCTTCCGGTTCCCATTTTCCAAGAACAAAGTCTACCTGCCTGCCTTTACTGTATTCATTTCCAATACCAAACCTAAGTCTTGGAAAGTTGTTACTACCCATTACATTTATAATATTTGCCAGGCCGTTGTGTCCACCATCGCTACCTTTGGCTTTTAGTCTCAAAGTACCCAGCGGCAGCGCTATATCGTCAACAATGACCAGTAGTTTGTCCTGATGGATTTTTTCTTTGTTCAACCAGTAGTTGATAGCTTTTCCGCTAAGATTCATATAAGTACTGGGTTTTATCAGTATAAAAACACGTCCTTTATGTTTGAATAGTGCTTTATCGCCATACCTAGCAGGTTCAAATATACAGTTATGCTTTCTTGCCAGATGATCCAGTACCATAAACCCAATATTGTGGCGGGTATTTTCGTAATCGGGTCCAATATTTCCGAGTCCTGCTATTAAATATTTCACAGATTGATCTTCTTTTTCGGTGTCATGGTTTTTGGTGCTGAAAAATTTCTTCAGTAATTCCAACATAATCCATAGAATGCTTAAAAACGAGCAAGGCATAAAGAGAAAACCTTTATGCCCTGCAATGATAAAAATTTTAAAAACCGGTAGGCCGGTAATCTATTACGATTCGGTTTTTTCTTCCGATGTTGCTTCACCTTCTTCTTCACCTTGTTCTTCCTCATCAAGGTCGGCGCCGGCACCCCGAACCATTTTCACCATTACGACAACAGAATTGGCATAATCAAGAAATTCAAGACCTTCTGCCTCAAGTTCTCCAACTTTTACCGAATCACCAATATCTAACTTCGAGATATTGATATCAATTTTGGCCGGAAGAGCATCCATAAGACCCTTAACCCGAAGTTTACGGATTTTGGTAATGAGTTTACCCCCTTTGATTACACCAGGGGAGTTTCCAACCACATTGATAGGGATATCAATTTTGATATCTTTATCCGGGAACACCTGTAAAAAATCGCAATGTATAATTTTGTCTGTTACAGGATGAAATTGCGCATCCTGCAAAATGGTATTATAAGATTTTCCCTCTATATCGAGTTTTACGATACAAGATTCGGGCGTATAAATAATATCTTTAAAAGCTAATTCGGGCAGTGTAAAACAAACTTGTTCTTCGCCACCGTATAGTACACATGGCACCAGACCTTGCCTGCGCAAAGCTTTAGCATCTTTTTTCCCTACGTTCTCTCTGGGAGAACCGCTCACAGATACTGTTTTCATCAGATTTAATTTTTATGTGAATAATTGTTGAATCATTTTGCTTTTGCAAAAGTGGGTGCAAAGGTAATACTTTATTTGTGAATTATTTGACTTTCTTTTTATCGAAAATGGGCTGAAATCTGGTATATTTCAAACAAACTCCGAAAAGACTATAATAATCAGGATATAACAGATGAACCCTTCATGATAAAATATTGACAAAAGGGTGATTATAATTTTACGACACAGTGAAAGCACAAAACCGGTATTTCCAGTAATAGGTTTCGTTAAAAAAAACCAAGAACTTGTCTGATAAAATTATAAACACATGCAAAAACGATAATTGGCAGGGTATTACAAAATAGCATTAAACCCAAAAAAGGAACTGATCGATTCGTGATTAGTAACCCTTTTTATGACGTCGGCAAAAAGTTTAGCTGTAGAAAGCACTTTAATTTTTTCGCATTCTTGTCTCAAGGGTATGGTATCGGTAACAATGATTTCGTCGAATTTACTTTCGTTAATTCTTTCATAAGCCTTGCCCGAAAGTATTGGATGGGTGCAAATTGCTCTTACAGAACGGGCTCCGTTTTCATACATCATTTTCGCAGCACCCGTAATGGTACCTGCTGTATCAATGATATCATCAACAAGCACCACATCTTTTCCCTTAACATCGCCAATCAGCACCATTCTGCCTACCTCGTTAGCTTTTTTGCGTTGTTTGTAACAGATTACCATTTCACAATCCAGGAATTTTGCATAAACACCTGCTCTTCTGGTTCCTCCTGTATCGGGAGATGCCATTACCAGTCTGGACAGATTGAGGTTTTTGATATAAGGAACAAAAATAGACGAGGCATACATATGGTCTACAGGCACATCAAAAAAACCTTGTATCTGGTCTGCATGCAGATCCATAGTAATAACCCTGTTTACTCCTGCTGCAGTTAACAAGTTGGCAATGAGTTTGGCACCTATGGGTACACGTGGTTTATCTTTACGATCCTGGCGGGCAAAGCCAAAATAAGGTATAACTGCCACTACCTGGTTGGCAGAGGCCCGGCGGGCTGTATCAATCATCAGGAGTAGCTCCATGAGATTATCTGCAGGGGCAAAAGTGCTTTGAATAATGAAAACTTCATTCCCTCTGATGGTTTCCTCAAAAGAAGGTTGATATTCACCGTCCGAGAATTTGGAAAATACTTCATTGCCAAGTTCTTGCCCGTATTCTTCGGCGATCTTTTTTGCCAGATAACGGGAAGCTGTTCCAGAAAAGATGTTAACTGAAGAATTCATGAGGGTTAAATTTTTTTTTGAAGGCTCAGAATTAAAGACAATTTGATGCAAAAGTAGAAAATTAATCAGACATTTGCAGGAATAAAATGTTCGGCAATTTTTTTTTAAAAAGGAAATATTGTCTATATTTGCACCCACTAAAAAAGTCTCCAACCAAAGGTTTTATTGCCCAGGTGGCGGAATTGGTAGACGCGTTGGTCTCAAACACCAATGATAGCAATATCGTGCCGGTTCGATCCCGGCCCTGGGTACTAAATTCAAACTAAATTCTTGTTACATCAAAAAAGTCAAACAAAACCCTCTCATCCAATTTTTCGGGAGGGTATTTTTGTATCATCTCTTTTCCATATTTATTTCCCCATTTTTTATTAGTTTTGCGCTTTATTTTATTCTATGGCACAACAGGAAGAAGTATTATTGGGAAGAAGGTTAAAAACTTCCTACATCTCAACGGTAGTAAGTATTACGCTTGTTCTTTATGTGTTGGGTTTGCTTGGTTTGGTTATTATGCATGCCCATAAATTATCCGTGCATTTGAAAGAAAATATCGGTTTTTCGGTCGTTATTATGGATAATACAGCGTTACCTGAAATTGAAAAGCTTCAACAATCGCTTGATAGCATGGCAGCTGTAAAATCAACTGAGTTTATTTCCAGAGAAAAGGCTGCCGAAGACCTTACCAGGGATCTGGGTGAAGATTTCGTTTCTTTCTTAGGGTATAACCCCCTTTTTCCTTCTATTGACGTAAGATTAAATGCCAGTTGGGCAAATCCCGACAGTTTGACCATTTTCGAAGAAACTGTTTTGAAACGGGATGAAGTGAAAGAGGTTGATTATCAAAGAAATCTACTACACATCGTAAACGATAATGTTCAGAAAATAGGGATTGTGTTGCTTTTGTTTGGAGTTCTTTTGTTGATCATTGCCTTTACACTCATTAATAATACCATCAGATTAAGTGTTTTTTCCAAACGTTTTTTGATAAAAAGTATGCAACTGGTGGGAGCCACACAATCTTTTATCCGAAAACCTTTTATTGTAAAAGGTATATTCCAGGGTATTATTGGCGCCATCATTGCTATTTCCCTGCTGATTGCATCCTTGTATGGAGCTCAGCAGTCAGTCCCTGAATTGGTGGATTTTCAGGACATAACAATGCTTTCTGTAACTTTTGGAATAGTAACTGTGATGGGAATTATCATTAGTTGGATATCTACTTATTTTGCTGTTAAAAAATATCTGAAAATAAAAACAGATCATTTATATTTCTATTAAAACTAAAGAATATGGAAAAAAAATCAGGTCAAAAAAGAGACTCCAAAGCGAGCCAAACATCGTTTTTATTTGATCGGACTAAATATAAAATAATGATCTTAGGCTTATTAGTGACTGCCTTGGGTTTTATATTAATGGTGGGTGGCGGATCAGAAGACCCCAACGTTTTCAGCGACGATATTTTTAGTTTCAGGCGTTTAACTCTGGCTCCTTTTTTGGTATTGCTTGGATATGGAATTCAAATTTATACCATTATCAGAAAAAAAGGTAGTCAGTAAGATTGGTAAGTCTTACCTGCAATATTGAATAATTAAAAGATGAACCGAGCCATGACAAAGTTTATGACACACATGCGGATGCTTATCATTTCGCAACACAGAGAAAATTACAAAACTGGTTTTTTGGCGAGTTCCCCCGTAAGAAAAGAACGGGGCAGGCATCTGACCGACTTAATCAAATTATAAAAAGATAAAACCTGTCAGGAGTATCACAATGGAAAAGGGTTTATGATGTACTTTTTATTGTAAATAATTAACCTTTGGCAAACAATGCGTGGTAGAAATCAGCTGTAATGCTATGGATGAAACCTGATCCAATTAATCAAATTAAAAAAAATGAACTGGATAGAAGCACTGATTTTAGGTTTATTGCAGGGTTTAACAGAATTTTTGCCTGTGAGCAGCAGTGGTCATCTTGAACTTGGCATGGCCTTTTTTGAACTTACAGAAGGAGAAAATCTCACTTTTAACATACTAGTGCATGGAGCCACTTTTTTAAGTGTTGTGGTAGTTTTTAGAAAAGATATTTTACACCTGATTCGTGAGTTATTCAGATTTCAATGGAACATAGAAACGCAGTTTATTGCTTTACTAATCGTATCTGCTATCCCTGTTGCGGTTGTGGGTTTTGTTTTTAAAGAACGTCTCGAGCAACTTTTTGAAGGCAATGTAGTTTTTGTAGGTTCGATGTTGCTTGCTACAGCAACTTTATTATTTTTAACCCGGTTTGCTCCTCATGGCACAAAAAATATTACCTTGAAAAGTGCTCTGATCATAGGTTTGGCGCAAACTTTGGCCATTTTGCCCGGGATCAGCCGAAGCGGAGCCACCATCAGCACTGCTTTGTATTTGGGGATTGATAAAGTAAAAGCCACACGGTTTTCTTTTCTGATGGTTCTTATCCCCATTTTCGGCGCTTCCTTACTGGAGCTTATTGAAGTGGCTTCTTCCACGCAAGCTTCGCAGTTATCCGCTTCCGCTCTTTTAACAGGCACTCTGGCAGCATTTCTTTCGGGATTGTTGGCTGCTAACTGGATGCTTAGTATTGTAAGAAAAGGCAAATTATATTACTTCTCAATCTATTGCTTGGTAATAGGCATCATTGCCATTATTACAGGAATGTCAGTTTAAGGATTTGTCCCAGATGATTATTTCCTATAAATATTTCTAATGTAAAACCGGGTTAGGGTGTCTTTTGTTACTTCCCTGCCAGAATTTTCCATCACAACTTTGAATAAAAAAGAGCAATTGAGTGCCGAATTTCTCGAAGGAAAAACGCTTCTGATCGATAAACCACTGGAATGGACCTCGTTCGACATTGTAAAAAAAGTAAAAGCATTGCTTCGGCACCGTTTGGGGTTAAAAAAAATTAAAGTGGGTCATGCTGGTACATTAGATCCCCTTGCCAGTGGTCTGTTGATCATTTGTACTGGTAAAATGACCAAATCCATTGAAACTTTCCAGCGTCAACCAAAACAATATATTGGTACATTTTACCTGGGTGCTTCAACACCCTCATCTGATCTTGAAACTGATCCTGATTTTGTTTATCCTGTAGATCATATCACTCCTGAAAAAATATCTGCAGCAACTTTATTGTTTAAAGGAGAGATTGAACAAGTACCACCATTGTTTTCGGCAAAAAAAATACAGGGAGAGAGAGCCTATTATCACGCCCGTCGAGGTGAGGAAACTTTGCTGGAGGCTAATATCATTACCATTCATAACTTTGAGATTACCGATATAAGACTGCCCGAAGTTGATTTTTTAATTGACTGTAGTAAAGGCACGTATATCCGTTCAATTGCCCGCGATTACGGAAAGGCATTGCACACGGGTGCCTACTTAAAAAAACTCAGAAGGACGCAAATAGGCGATTTCCATGTTAAAAATGCCTTGTCAATCCAGCAGCTGCAAAACTGGTTTGACACCCTGGAACTTCAAATCACAAATCAACCAAAGCAATAGTATAGTTCCGTTCAGAGAAAAGCAACACTTTTTTGTTTGTTTTTATGAACAAATATGTTGACACGGTTTTTTTGATGTATTATCTTTGCACACCTCTTATCTGATATGCAAAACTTTTGCATCCAATCACTTAGTGTCAGCAAAAAAACAGGTATTTCTAAAATATAATTGATAAGATACAAAAATTGAATGGAACGTTCAGGACGTAAAACAAGTCATTACTGGTCAGTGGATGAATGTTTTATTTCTAAGCTGATGCCTCTGATTACCTTGTATTGGAAGCATAAGATGATTGAAATACCTAAACACTAAAAGTAGTAAACACACCAAAAGGTGCGCACAGCTTTTTTATCGCTGAACTCGAATAATACTATTGTAAACCCAATACCTAAAATTTTTCACTATGAAATTATCGGATTTTAAATTTAATCTTCCGAGCGAACTGATCGCATCACACCCGTCGGAAAACAGAGATGAATCAAGACTCATGGTTGTGCATAAAAATACCGGGGAAATAGAGCATAGGATGTTTAGAGATATTCTGGATTATTTTAACGATGGAGATGTGATGGTGGTAAACAATACAAAAGTCTTCCCCGCCCGCCTATACGGTACAAAAGAAAAAACAGGTGCCCAAATAGAAGTATTTCTTTTGAGAGAACTTAATCGCGAAGCCAAATTATGGGATGTACTTGTAGATCCTGCAAGAAAAATCCGGATTGGCAACAAGTTATATTTTGGAGATGACGACAACCTGGTCGCTGAAGTCATTGACAATACGACCTCACGCGGACGAACACTCAGATTTTTATTTGATGGCACCTATGATGAGTTTAAAAAAACAGTGGAAACTCTTGGAGAAACCCCTCTTCCCAAAATTATTCAACGACCTGTTGAACCTGAAGACAAGGAAAGATACCAAACTGTATTTGCCAAAAGAGAAGGGGCCGTTGCAGCGCCAACTGCGGGTATGCATTTTAGCAGAGAATTGGTCAAAAGACTTGAACTAAAAGGCATTACTTTTGCCGAGATAACCTTGCATGCAGGTCTTGGTAATTTCAGAAGTGTAGATGTGGAAGATCTGAGCAAGCATAAAATGGATTCAGAGCAATTTATCATTGAGCCTGCTACAGCCAACACTATCAATGCAGCCAAAGAAAGAAGAAGCAGGGTTTGCTCTGTTGGCACCACTACCATGAGAGCGCTGGAATCTTCAGTAAGTATTTATGGTCATGTAAAACCCTACGAAGGATGGACAAATAAATTTATTTATCCACCCTACGACTTCAGTGTTGCCGATTCAATGATCTCAAACTTTCATTTACCACAGTCAACACTCATGATGATGGTGGCAGGTTTTACAGGATTCGATCTTTTGATGAGGGTTTACAAAACAGCAGTAAAAGAGAAATATAAGTTTTTCACCTATGGTGATGCTATGCTTGTTATCTGATTTTATTGGCAAAGGTAAAGAAATAAACTCCCGGAAACTGTTTTGCAGACATCTTAATGGTTATTTTATTATATAATAATTGAGTCCATTCTGAAAAGTTTATTATCCACAAATTACACAAATTAACGCTAACGCATATCATTGAATATCAGCAAATTAGCAATTAGAGTTTTCACTAATTAATTAAAAAGGACTTTTCGGAACAGACTCATAATTTGATTAATTCAGTTTTCGCTTTTTTAACATGAGAGCTCGCCAACAATATCGGTTTTTATACTTTTTTCCGTGCTTTGAAATTCTAATAATTTCGTGTGTGTGTCAATAATATTGTCATGGTTGTGTTCATCTTTTATTGATTTGATGCTATCCAACAAATCCAGTAAATGTCAGAATTGAAACGATATGTGATCATAACTGCCGGTGGAGCAGGTTTGCGCATGCAAAATTCTACCCCTAAGCAATTTTTGCTGTTGGGTGGTAAACCCATTTTGTTTCATACCATTGAAACTTTTTTCCGGTTTGATTCCTGTATCCGGGTCATATTGGTTTTACCTGCCAGGTATGAAGAATTGTGGGATCAGATCACCCAGCAATATGAATTTTCTGTGCCTGTTAAAAAGGTTACAGGGGGTCCAACCCGTTTCCATTCGGTGAAAAATGGTCTTAAACTGGTTGATGACCAATCTTTGGTTGCTATACATGATGGTGTGCGTCCTCTTGTCTCTCAAAAAACAATCAGCGAAGCTTTTCGCATGGCCAGTTTTTATGGCAATGCCATCCCGGTTATCAGTATGAATGAATCTGTAAGATGGGTAGAAAATGCTTTTAATAAACCCATCAACCGAGATCAGGTGAAAATTGTGCAAACTCCACAGTGTTTCCGTGCCAACATGATTAAAAAAGCCTATGATGTTCAGTTTCATGAAGCCTTTACCGATGATGCTTCTGTGCTTGAAAAAGCCGGGGAACGTATTTACCTCTCTGAGGGAAATACAGAAAACATCAAAATCACATCCCCGGGCGATTTGTTTTTAGCGGAAGCACTCTTACAGCATAAGAAACAAACAGGATAATATTTGATGATTACAGGTTCATATTGAATCACCTTTGAGTGTTGCTGAAGTGCACTCAGTTATTTTTACATTTACATAATCTCCCGGATTAAAACCTTTGTTGGGGAAAACCACTACTTTGTTTTGAGAATTACGACCTGAAACCATTTCTGAAGATTTTTTTGATCTTCCTTCCACCAAAATTTCAAATACTTTCCCAATATCTTTTTGACTGCTTTGAAGCGATAGTTGGTTTTGAAGATGAATAATTTCCTGAAGTCTTCTGCTTTTAACTTTTTCCTCCACATCGTCGCTAAACCTTTTGGCAGCAGTTGTTCCTGGTCTTTCAGAATATTTAAACATGAAGGCGAAATCGTATTTTGCCCATTGCATCAAACCGATGGTTTCCTGATGTTCTTCTTCGCTTTCGCCACAAAAACCCGCAATAATATCAGTGCTGATGGCACAATCAGGGATGTAATTTCTTATGGATCGGATGCGGTCCATGTAAATTTCTTTTGTGTATTTGCGGTTCATACGTTTCAGCACTGAACTGCTTCCCGACTGAACAGGCAAATGTATAGCCCTGCAAATATTCGGATGTTCGGCAATAGTTTGCAGCAATTGATCTGACATATCTTTCGGGTGAGATGTGGCAAATCTGACCCTTAGTTTTGGGTTTACCTTTGCCACCTCTTTTAAAAGATCAGGAAAATTCCATGTTGTGTCTTTGTTTTTCCATTGATACGAGTTAACATTTTGTCCCAGGAGTGTTATTTCGCGATATCCGTTGTCAAACAATTTCGCTGCTTCGCTAAGAATACTTTCGGGGTTGCGGCTTCTTTCCTTTCCTCTGGTATAGGGCACTACGCAATAGGTGCAAAAGTTCTCGCACCCTCTCATGATGGAAATAAAAGCGGAAATGCCATTTCCGGAATATCTCACCGGCGCAATATCTGCATAGGTTTCTTCGGCCGATAAAAGAACATTTACTGCTTTCTGACCACTTTCCACATCAGAAAGCAATCCGGGCAAGTCGCGGTAGGCGTCTGGTCCGACAACCATCTCGAGTCTTAATCCTTTTTGGTCTTCTTCGAGCAACGAATTTTTGAGCCTTTCTGCCATACATCCCAGCAATCCAATAATAAGCTCAGGTTTATTTTTACGTAATACCTGAAGTTGCCTCAGCCTGTTAAAAACCTTTTGTTCTGCATTTTCGCGAATGGAACATGTATTGAGAAAAATTACATCGGCACCCTCTGCATTTTGTGTGGTTTGGTAATTGTTATCTGTCATAATTGATGCCACAATCTCACTATCAGAAAAATTCATCTGGCATCCGTAGGTTTCTATATATACGTTTTTTTTGGTCATTTCTTTTGTTTAAATATTTCAAAGAGGTTTTTCATTGTTAATCAAAATCTTTGCTTTCCTTCCAGAATCTGTTTGCTGACAATCAGATCGCAATCAGGTACAAAAATACTTATATTTTTAAGCATTGCTCCCGGAATTTCTTATTCGATATATCGCTGAATGGCCATTGTAATGTTCATTTTGCAAATTCTGTCTAAAAGTATTTTACAAGAGCGGATATCATAGTAATTAGCACCATTATAAAATCTTCAATTTTGTAGATTAGCACCTGATTTGAGATTATATTTCCCCCTGTCGGGATCAAATTTTATTATTTTTATTTCAATTATTTTGTAGGGTGCAGGGTGTTGTTATCCTTAAATGTTTTTTATAAAAAAAAGGCAGGAAAATCATTAGGATATTTTAAGTTGTCTTTATAATTGAAGCACAAAGGAAAGGCTTATGAGTAACAAGATGTGAACAACTATTTATTTCAAAATGCAACAAAACATTACCTTAATTAACTCCTGAAAAATAAATGCAATTAAAAAACATTAACGATTCATTGACAGCGTATGAAAAGATTTGTAGTGGTACCTTTTGTCATTTTTTTATTTTTAATTTCATCATGCAGCGAAGATCATAAGCGTCCTGTTGAGGTAAGAGGTTGGAATATTCTATCTGATCATTTTGATAATGCATTAGAAGTGATTGAAGCCAGTAAAGACTATCAGATCAATCATCTGGAGCTTTCGCATCACCTGATTATGGACCTGCAACATGTGAAAACAGAGTGGTTAAGAGAAAAAACCAATCAACTGATAGATAGTGCACACAAAGCGGGCATAAAAGATGTATTTGTTTGGGATCGTGCCTTTTATCAAAAGGATTATTATCCAGGAAAGTTTATGGTTGATTCAGTACATGACAGAAGACTAAATCTGGATGATCCGGAGTTTTGGAAATGGTTCAGAGAAGATTACAGGGAAATGTTTGCCCTGATACCTGATGTTGATGGTATTGTATTTACTTTTATTGAAACCGGTTCCCCGATCAGGGATCAATTTTCTGAGAATTTAAACGATTACCAGAAAATGGCAATGGTGGTAGATTCAGTAGCAGATATTGTGATCAATGAACTGGGTAAAAAGATGCATATCCGAACTTTTATCCACGATCAATGGGATAAAGATGTTATCCTGGGGTCTTTAAATTACATCAATCATCCTGATTTGAAGATTATGGTGAAAGAAACACCTCATGATTTCTTTAATTTTCATCCGGTACAGGATTATGTTGCAGATCTTAAATATCCTGTTATAATAGAATTTGATGCTGCCCATGAATATAATGGTCAGGGCATTGTTGCTAATACCTTTACGCAGCTCATACTGGATCGCTGGAAGTATTATATGCAATATGATCATGTAATAGGTTATGTGGCCAGAACTGACCGTTATGGAACTACAAAAATCATCAACCGCCCATCTGAGGTTTTGCTCTATGCCCTTCACCGTGCAGCAGAAGATACTACCATTACTGAAGATCAGGTCCTCGATGAGTTTATTGGGAAAAAATATGGAAAACAAAGCATTCCATTTATAAAACCAGCATTTAAGGCAGCAATAGATATTAATAATTCCAGCTTTTATACCCTCGGTACAAACACTACCGACCACTCAGCATTAAATATTGATTATATCAGTAGTTATAACCGGTTCGTTGCCGGCAGATGGTACGATCCTCCACTTGTGTATATCGGGCACAATGTGAATAAGGAGTTTCATTATTTTAAAGATGTGGTCGAACATCTTTCGCCCAAAAAATATAAAAATATTGGAGGGCGCTTTTATGGTGAAAACCCTGAAGTTTTTGAAAAAAACTGGGTGAGTTATGAAGAAAAAATGGATACCACCTACCTTGAATATATCCTCACCGAAAAGGATTTTGCTGTTGAAACAGCCAAAAATGCGCTTGAGAGCATTGAAAAATCTGAACCATTTGTAGAAGATCAAAATGCTTTCAAAGACCTGTATGAAACCTTTAACAGAACCCTTATTACAGCAAAACTTCACCGTGCAACACATAAAATATATTTTGGATATCGCATATATGTGCAGGACACAACCCTTTACAAAGAGACCATTGTACCTGTTATTGCCGAGGGTATGCAGGAATTACGCGCATCGATAAAAGAAATAGAAGAATATCCTTATGAAGTACCTAGTGGACAATGGACATGGCATGAACCCAAAGCAAGGATGAGTGTAAAGATGAGTGATCTGGATAGGGCGAAAACCTACATAGATTTTATAACCAAAACAGGCTGGCCTTCATTTTCTGAAATTACACTACCTGATCTTTGAACATCCGGATACTTTGCGTCAGGAAAATATGCCTGTATAGCTACTAAGTAGTAGTCTGTTTTTATGAAAACCATTAAATGAGTTTGCTCCCAAAAGGAGATTATCTGCAAATTACACAAATAGATATTATTTTTTGAAATTCAGATATTTAAAAATATTACATTTTTACGAATTCTCCGAAAATGAGTTTTTGGGGTAGATTCATAAATTTTTCAGTAAATGCGAGCAATTCCTGTGAGAATCATAAGGTTTGTTTTTTTAAAATATAAGTTCTTTGTAATAAGCATTAATGATTTGCTTTATTCAATAGTCAGGCAATAATATCAACAAATGTATAATATCTGCACATATGAACCCTAAGATCAGCATGATCCTTTTCCTGAATTTTTGTATTGCTGCTGCTCTAGCCCAGGATCCGGAATGGGATGATACCAGCAGACCAGACTGGCCCGAACCTTTCGAAGAGGTTATGATTCCATCTTCGGCAGATGGTAAAATGCAAATGGCCTACTTTTATGCTTCTCAGAAAAAGAAACCTCAGCCCCTGGTTGTGAGTTTGCATACCTGGAGTAATAATTACCAACAAAAAGATCCGTTGATTGGGGAAATTCTATCGCGCGATGTAAACTATATACGGCCAGATTTTCGTGGACCCAACAATACACAGGAAGCATGTGGAAGTCCGCTTGTAGCCTCAGATATTGATGATGCCATCGAATATGCATTAAAAAACAGCAATGCAGACCCCAAGCACATTCATGTGATAGGTGTAAGTGGAGGTGGGCATGCTACTTTAATTGCCTATATGCAGTCAAAGTATTCGATCCGTTCATTCTCTGCCTGGGTTCCCATAACTGATCTTGCAAAATGGTATGACGAATCCATTGGTCGCCAGAGAAAATATGCAGAGCATATTGCATTAGCAACAACAGGAAATAAAAACAAAATTGATGTGCAGGAAGCCAAAAATCGATCACCGCTTTGGATGCATACGCCTGTGGAAAAAAGAAAAAACAGTAAATTATATATTTATGCCGGAATCCATGATGGTTACAATGGTTCAGTACCCATTACCCACTCATTGGAAATGTACAACAAGGTGGTAAAAGATTTTAACCCCCGGTCGGCAGAATCATTGATTCCTGACAACATAATCCGTGAATTGGTTGTGTCCAGAAGCATTCCCGGAGAAAAAAAATTTCAGATAGCAGATCGCGATATCCATTATACCCGGCAATATGAAGATAAATTACAAATTGTGATCTTTGAGGGTGGACATGAAATGCTTACCCAGGTAGCTCTTGATCATTTGGAATCTGAAACCATACTGGCGATTGGTGATTCGAACGGACAAAACAAAGGTGGATGGGTTGACAGGTTGCGGCACGAAAGATTTCATGATGTTTTTTATAATACTAGTATATCAGGTAATACCATTGGATTCGATAACAACGGACAAGAATCAAAAAATACTTTGAAAAATATCCGCCAGCATCTTACCCGTTACGATCCTGAAAAAAACCATTTGACTAAAATACTTATTTTATTAGGAACCAACGATGCTAAAGCAGTTTTTCATGACCGGTTGAATGAGGTGCCAGGTTTTTATAACCAACTGATTGATTCAATAGAAACCTATTATGCCCAGGGCAAAACACCCGAAGTGATCATGATATCTCCTCCTCCCATTGCAAATGATGATCGTCTGAAGGAAAAATATCACGGGGGTGCCAAACGGATTTTATACCTGAACAATGAATTTCGCAAAGTAGCATCACAAAGACAAATCCGCTATATTGATCTGCAATCAGCAATATTTCCTGTTTACGACGAATTATCCAGAGATGGAATACACTTTAATGAACAAGGATACGAATTGGTCGGTTTTCTGCTTGACCGTTTTCTTGACCAATAGTTATACTCAAATAATTTTGAACTCAAAACTTTCTTCCGGGTTGCCTGCTAACACTTGATTGAAAAAGTGTAGTAAACATTCTTTGCCTCAAGAGTTTGTTGTATCTTTTGACCCTAAATTTCATTATCTTTTTCTCATTCCTTCATTTTTACTAACTTTAAGTGATGTGGATGAAGTGTTTATTATTGAATTGGTAAGCACACATCCTAAAAAGCAACAAACTTGGAGTTCCGTTTGATCTGTTTCATAAAATTATGTACGGATGAAAGTTCTTGTGAATCTTTCATTTTTAATAATTAGTTTTGTATCCATTTTCACCACAACAAATACCAAACATATAGATATGGTAAAGAATTTAGTGATTGTTGAGTCGCCTGCCAAAGCAAAAACGATCGAAGGATTTTTAGGAAAAGAATTTTTGGTAAAATCCAGTTTTGGACATGTACGTGACCTCGCAAAGTCAAAGCTTGGGGTTGAGATCGAAAACGATTTTAATCCTGTTTATGAAATATCTCCCGATAAAAAAAATGTTGTCAGTGAGTTGAAAAAACTATCCAAAGAGGCTGAGGTGATCTGGCTTGCCACAGATGAAGACCGTGAAGGAGAAGCGATTTCGTGGCACTTGTCAGAAAGTTTAAAATTAGATGCCAAAAAGTCGAAACGTATTGTTTTTCATGAGATTACAAAATCTGCTATCCAAAATGCTATTAGCAACCCCCGAAGCATTGATATCAACCTGGTGGATGCCCAACAAGCCAGACGTGTGCTTGATCGCCTTGTGGGTTTTGAGTTATCGCCACTTTTGTGGAAGAAAGTAAAACCTTCTTTATCGGCCGGGCGGGTACAATCAGTAGCAGTAAGATTAATTGTAGAAAGAGAAAAAGAAATACAGGAATTCAAAACCTCTAATTCTTTTCGATTATCTGCCATATTTAACGTTGTTCATAAGGGGGAGAAAATGTTGGTAAAGGCAGAACTTCCCAAACGTTTTGCCGAGAAAAAGAGTGCACTCGAATTTTTAGAAAAATGTAAAGAAGCATCGTTTTTCGTAGAAAATATAGAGACAAAACCTGCCAAAAAATCTCCTGCAGCGCCTTTTACTACTTCAACGCTTCAGCAGGAGGCCAGTCGTAAATTAGGATTCTCTGTTTCACGCACTATGCTGCTTGCTCAGAAATTATACGAATCAGGTAAGATTACCTATATGCGAACCGATTCGGTTAGTCTTTCTGACACAGCCCTAAAAATGGCAAAAGAGGTGATCTTAAAAAACTATGGAAAAGAATACCTGAAAACCCGCAAGTTTTCCACCAAATCAAAAGGAGCACAAGAGGCACATGAAGCCATACGTCCTACATACATGAATGTTGAAAATGCCGGATCAGATGCATCCGAGCAAAAACTTTACGAACTCATATGGAAAAGAACCATTGCTTCTCAGATGAGCGAAGCACTGCTGGAAAAAACAAATATTTCTATCGGCATCTCCACCACCAGCGAAAAACTCATAGCATCCGGTGAAGTACTCAAATTTGATGGTTTTCTGAAGGTATACCTTGAATCCACTGACGATGAGGATGATGAAGTGCAGAAAGGAATTTTGCCTCCATTAGAGATAAATCAGCAACTTGATTTGGATGAAATGGTGGCTCAGGAACGTTTCTCAAAACACCCACCGCGTTATACAGAAGCCAGTTTGGTGAAAAAACTCGAAGAGTTGGGTATTGGACGTCCTTCAACTTATGCACCTACCATTTCAGTTATTCAGAAAAGAGAATATGTGGTGAAAGAAAATCGTGAAGGTGAAAAACGGATGTATGATTATTTGCTATTGAAAAACGGAAAAATTGAAACTTCCCAAAAATCGGAGATCACCGGTGCCGAAAAAAATAAACTCTTCCCGACAGATATTGGTATTGTGGTCAATAATTTCCTGATGGAGTATTTTAAAGAGATCATGGACTATAATTTTACTGCTAGTGTAGAAAAAGAATTTGACGAAATTGCCCAGGGACTGAAACAGTGGACAAAAGTTTTGCACGAGTTCTATTATCCGTTTCATGATAAAGTTGACGAAACCCTGCAAACAGCAGAAAAATTTAGTGGAGAACGGGTTTTGGGCAAAGACCCTAAATCAGGTAAAGATGTTGTGGCACGTATCGGCAGATTCGGTCCTATGGTGCAGATTGGTAGTGCTGAAGATGAAGAAAAACCAAAGTTTGCTGGTTTGAGAAAAGACCTGAGTCTTGAAAGTATTACTCTGGAACAGGCACTCGATCTATTTAAACTTCCCCGCAAGGTGGGTATGTATGAAGATAAAGAAATAGTTGCTTCATCAGGCAGATTTGGACCTTACATCAGGCATGATGGTAAATTTTATTCTTTGCCAAAAGAGGAGGATCCGCTGACAGTTGAACAAGACAAAAGTATTGAAATCATAGAAGCAAAAAGAGAAAAAGACAAACAGAAGATTATCAGAGAATGGAATGATAAAGTAAAGATTCTCAAAGGAAGATGGGGACCTTACCTGACCATCGATGGCAAAAATTATAAACTCCCCAAAGATAAAGACCCACAAGATTTTACACTTGAAGAGTGCTTAAAAATTGCAGAACAGGGAACCTCAACAAAAAAAACACGTACAACGAAGAAAACAGTAAAACCCAGAAAAAAAACATAATTTTTTGACTCAACATGGAAATTGCCGATTTCTTCGTACCGGTAGAAACTCAAAAACTAACTGTTTCCCATAAATCACATCCTCTGCTTCTGGGAAATATCATCAGAAGTTATTTAAAAGACAATCACTTCCCGGATGCAAACCATGCAGATATTGCTCTTCTGGGTATCAAAGAAGACCGTAATGCCCCCAATAATGAAGGTACTGCTTTTGCACCAGATTATATAAGAAAGTACCTGTACAATCTTTTTCAGGGCCCTTTCAAAACCAATATTATTGATCTTGGCAATATAAAAAAAGGTGAAACGGTTGAAGATACCTACTTTGCCCTGAAAACCGTGTTGTCAGAACTATTGCAGAATAAAATAGTTCCCATAATCATGGGAGGTTCTCAGGATCTTACCTATGCCAATTACAGGGCTTATGAATCTCTTGGTCAGATCATCAATATCGTTTCCATTGATTCCGCTTTTGATCTTGGATTGAATCAGGAAAAAATCAGTAATCATAATTTTCTCAATAAAATATTAACCCATCAGCCCAATTTTCTTTTCAACTATACCAATATTGGTTATCAAACCTATTTTGTTGACCAGGATGCCATTGAGTTGATGCAAAAGCTCTATTTTGATGTGCACAGATTAGGGATAGTTAGAAATAACCTTGAGGAGGTTGAGCCAATTGTACGAAATGCAGATTTGCTTAGTTTCGATGTAAGTAGCATCAGGCAGTCAGATGCTCCGGGTAACGCAAATGCATCGCCCAATGGCTTTTATGGAGAAGAAGCTTGCCAGATTGCCCGGTATGCCGGATTAAGCGATAAATTATCATCTTTGGGTTTCTACGAGCTCAATCCTGCTTTTGACAATGGTGAGCAAACAGCACATCTGGTAGCACAAATGATCTGGTACTTTATTGATGGCTTTTACAACCGGAAAAATGATTTCCCGGATCGCAAAAGAAAAGACTCCGGGTCCTATATGAAATATGTAGTGCCCATGAAAGAGTTTAAAAATGAAATTATTTTTTATAAAAGCAAGGCCAGCGACCGTTGGTGGATGGAAGTCCCTTTTCAGGGTTTACACTCAAAATACGAGCGGCAATTTCTGGTTCCTTGTTCCTACAAAGACTACCAGGACGCCTGTCAGGAGGAATTGCCTGAAAAATGGTGGCAGGTTTACCAAAAATTTTTGTAATTTATAATAGTACTTTTCTATCCTTCAGTTTATACTTTTACCCTTTTTATCTAACAAATATCAATTTACTGCTAAAACAAAGTGTGTTTTTGTGGATTATCAATCCTTGTTTTCATTGAAAAATTGTACTTTTAGTTGCATAAAACAGGAAAATTCCGCCTGTTATTTCTTCGGCTCCAAAACGAGTAGAATTACGGATATTATTATGAAAACAACTCTGTATATTTGTAATCATGAAAGTGATGTTTTTAGTTATATAACAAATTGAAAAGCAAATAGTTCTTTGAATTCTTGATCCCGAAAATTATTAACAATGCCCTGTTGATAAAAAATTATTGTAATTTTACCGGCTTCAAAATTTTAAGGTCTTCTTAAGATTGAAATCCAAAAAAGCATTCAATTTTTTCCAAACATTTGCGTTATGGAAAAAGTGGTAAACAATAAAGCCAAAATATGAGGTTCAGGTCAATCAACATCTCCATTATACTAGCATTCATTTTTGTTTATTACACTGATAATGGATGGGCACAACAGGATGCACAATTTAGTCATAATATGTTTAATACTATGGCATTTAATCCGGGTTATGCAGGTTTACGACCAGCCATTTGTGCAACGGCACTTGTCCGCCAGCAATGGGTTGGATTTGCTGATGAGGAAGACCAGAGTTTAAACCCTGAAACCTATAGTTTTTCTGTAGATGCTCCCATAAATTTAATAAGAGGTGGTTTGGGCTTATCTTTTCTGCAAGATCAGTTGGGATTTGAAACAGCACTTGGTGTTCAACTAGCATATTCATATCATCTTGACTTAGAAGAAGGTAGATTAGGGTTGGGTGGTCAAATTGGATTTATCGACAAAAGAATTGATTTCTCTGGTTTCAATCCACTCAACGAAGGTGATCCGGCACTTAGTGGAAGTGAGGAAGAATCCCGGATGTTCATCGATTTTTCCCTGGGAGGGTTTTATACAAGCGAAGTCTTTTGGGCAGGTCTTTCTATAAATCAGTTTGCGCAACCTACACGAGAAATTGCCAACGCAGATTTTCAGTTAAAAAGACAATTTTACCTGAGTGGGGGTTATAATTACCCGTTACCTGGAAACAACAATCTTATGTTGTCGCCATCATTTCTATTCAAAACAGATTTTGCCTCTTTTCAAAGCGATTTTAATACATTGGTTACTTACAATAACAAAGTATGGGGTGGCGTTAGTTACAGAATTCAGGACGCAATAGCTGTATTTTTGGGGTTGAATATCGAGCAAATCCGTATTGGATATTCCTATGATATTTCTACAACTCCTTTAGGCAGGAATGGTCGGAGTTTCGGGAGTCATGAAATAATGGTTCAATATTGTTTTGAATTGGATATTGAAAGAATAAATGAAATAAACAGGAATGTCAGATTTTTATAATTTCTCAAATATTTTTTTGTGAAACCTAATCTAAGACAGTTCGTTAAAATAAGTATCAAATCAGAGTAATAAAAATAATAGTGGTCATAAAATCAGGAGTTAACATGAAAAGGTTAATGTTTATTGCATCGTTAGTTATCATTTTTGCCAGTTGTGATCGTTCAGGCAGCGGTCATCTCACTGGTGTGCAAAATCGCCCTGACGGGTTTTATGCTGATCCTCCCGGTATGGTTTACATACCCATGGGAAGCTTCAACATGGGTCCCTCAGATGAAGATATCGCTTATTCACAAAATGCGACAAGTAAAACTGTTTCACTACCTGCATTTTATATGGATGAAACAGAAATTACCAATAACCAGTACAGACAGTTTGTGCATTGGGTAAGAGATTCTTTGGCTCATATGCTTTTGGCAGATATAGACGAAGAACACCTCATCTTGACCGATGAATTTGGTATGGATATAGATCCCCCTCTTATCAACTGGAGATACGATATCAACTGGGACGGTGAGGAAGAAAGAGACATTCTCAGTGAGTTGTTTCTTCCTGAGCATGAAAGATTTTTCCGTCGCCGGGAAATTGACACCAGAAAATTAATTTACCGGTATCATATTATTGACATCAACCGGGCTGCTAAAAAATCTGAAAGAGATACCCCCCGCAACGAGTTCGTTGTAGAATATGAAACACATGTATATCCTGATACACTTGCATGGATTCACGATTTCAGCTATGCATATAATGAACCCATGACTCAGCAATACTTCTGGCACCCTACGTACGACCATTATCCTGTAGTAGGCGTAAACTGGTTACAGGCACGTGCCTTTACCATCTGGAGAACCAATTTTCTGAATAGCTATCTCGCATCCCAAAGGCGTCCTTTTGCCCAGGAATTCAGATTGCCCACAGAAGCAGAATGGGAATATGCCGCCAGGGGAGGTCTTGATCTCAACCCTTATCCATGGGGAGGACCATATACCAGAAATATTGACGGTTGTTTTCTTGCCAATTTTAAACCCCTCAGAGGTAATTATGTAGACGACGGTGGATTCCAAACCGTAATCGTAGGACACTACCCGCCAAATGATTATGGTTTATATGATATGTCTGGTAATGTTGCTGAATGGACCATCAATGCTTTTGATGAATCTCTTTACAATTTTGGACATGATATGAACATGCATTACCACTATGAAGCAAAACCAGACGACCCTATCACCCTGAAAAGAAAAGCAATACGTGGTGGTTCGTGGAAAGATGTTGGCTTTATGTTGCAGGTTGGAACACGTAATTACGAATATCAGGATTCAGCAAAATCCTATATCGGTTTCAGATGTGTTCAAACTTATCCCGGACGTGACCGTGTTGATGGAAGTGGTGCATCTAATGTTTATTAAAAAAAACTGTTTAAGTAATAAATTATTCTTTTATCTGTTTTGTTTTTATAGCAATATCTGATAATTGTTAAATATTTCCTTTTTGAAAAATAGTAATTTCTCTTTAATTTATAATTTATGAAGTGGCTGGAATCCAAAGCGTTTAAAAATTTCATGTCTAAACTCTACGGCTGGGGTGCAGCAGTAGTGATTGTTGGCGCATTGTTTAAAATTCAGCACTGGCCTGGAGCAGGCGTAATGCTCACTATTGGTCTAGGTGTTGAAGCACTTATTTTCTTCGTTTCTGCATTTGAAAAACCTCATGAAGAACCAGACTGGACCCTGGTTTACCCTGAGCTGGCAGGCATTGATACTGATGAATTAGATGAAGAAGCAAACCCTGAATTGCCGGAAAAAGCAGGTCGCAGAAATAAAAATCTACCAGCAGCCACGACCAATAATGTGCAAAGTATAACGCTTTCAACCAATTTAGATAAAATGCTTGAAGAAGCCAATATCGGGCCTGAACTGATTGAAAATCTCGGTGCAGGATTAAAAAATCTTACCGAAAATGCTTCTAAATTGGCTGATATATCAAACGCTGCATTGGCAACAGAAAACTATATTAAAAATATGGAAGCTGCATCCAGGTCTGTTCTTGAGCTCAGTCAATCTTATAAAAATACTAACGAGTACCTCAAACACGATATCAGTCTTTCAGAAGAGTTTGCCGGAAGTATGAGAAATGCCAAAGAATCTCTGGATGAACTCAACGTTAATTATAAGGAAACAGCGGGTCAGATGAAAGAAAACCTCGGTGCTGCCAAACAGTATAATGATAGTTTGCTCAACCTTACCGGATATACCAGCGAATTGGTATCTAACTATGGAAGAAGCTCTGAGTTGTTGGTAAAAACTGTTGAAGCACTTGAGAATAGTGCAAAGCAAGGATCGCAATACACAGATCAACTGCAGAAAACCTCTCAGAATCTTGAAGCACTCAATGCGGTATATGAGTTGCAATTACAGGCATCTGATGCACAATTCCAAAATACCGAAAAAATGCAGGAATCTGTAAGCAAACTTGTAGAAAATCTGAACCAAACAGTAGGAACTACACAGGAATATAAAGAGCAGATGACTGCCCTTACCAAAAATATTGCTTCACTCAACAGTGTGTATGGCAATATGCTCACTGCTATGAATTTTAACGGTGGAAAGTAAAAAAATATAGATCAAGTCCCCCTTTTCTGGGGGATAGATTTTTAAATATTATAAAAAAGCAGATTAAAATTTAACAACACCCACAATATTACTCATTTAATATGGCAGGAGGAAAGCAAACCCCGAGACAAAAAATGATCGGAATGATGTATCTGGTTCTTACAGCACTTTTGGCATTAAACGTGTCAAAAGAAGTACTGAATGCATTTATTATGGTTGACGACGGGTTACAGCAAACAAACCGGAATTTCGGGCAAAAGGTTGAAATGGTTTATCAGGATTTTGAGAAGCAAAAAGCATTGGCTCCCAATAGGGTCGAACCTTTTTATACACAGGCTCAGGAGGTGAAAGAGTATTCAGAAGAGTTGGTGCAATATATTCTTGATTCCCGTTCAGAAATGATTGCTTTTGTTGACGGTTTGTCTAAACAGGAAGCAGATACGCTGAATCTGATAAACCTTGCAGCCAAAGATAATTACAGTGCTGCTACTGCATTTTGGATGCTTACTCCGATAGAAGGAACGGGTCCTGTTGCTAACCCCGGTACTGAAGGAACCAGAGCATTCGAACTGAAGCAAATGATTGAAGAATATAAGGAAGCAGTGCGCGAAAGAACTCCTGATCTGTTTAGAGATAATATACAATTGGGATTGGATACGGAAGGTCCGTTTTATGATAAAAACGGGGTAGAAGTAAACTGGCAAACTGCAATGTTTGATCATCAGATACCAGTTGCGGCTGCTACCAACCTTACCCGTATGGTTACGGAAGTAAAAAATGCTGAATTTGATGTGGTAAATCTTTTGTATGCTGCTATTACTGCAGAAGATTTTACTTTTGATACCATCAATGCAGCTGTAATACCCGAAAGCAGATTGGTTTTATTGGGTGATTATTTTGAGGCAGAAGTGATTGTAGCAGCCTTCGATTCAAAACAAAAACCTACTGTAACAATCAATGGTCGTGAAGTTGAAGATGGGAAACTTCGGATTCCGGCCAATTCAGAAGGTCTTCAGACTTATAGCGGAGAAGTAAGTGTTTTAGGTCCTGCCGGGGTAAACACCTATCCCTTCGAGGGTGATTTTATTGTACAGCGGCCCTCTGCAACTGTAAGTGCAGATGCAATGAATGTATTTTATATGGGGGTCGATAACCCCGTCTCTGTTTCTGTGCCTGGTATACCCAGTGAAAGTATCGAACCCCAAATAAGTGGAGCAGGAAACAGATTGATACCTAAACCCGGCGGTGGTTACAACGTTAGGTTGAGTCAAAACCATAACATCAATGAAAACGTAACCATCACCCTATATGCCAGGATGGATGACGAACGAAGGAATATGGGTTCTTCTACCTTCAGAGTTCGTGTTGTACCCGATCCTTACCCGGAAATTGCCGGGCAAAAGGAAGGCAATATCCCAAAAGATGTACTTGCCGGACAACCCATTATACCCAGGATGCAGGATTTCGACTTTAAAATGGATTTCAAGATTACAAGTTTCACTATGAATACAACCGTTGCCGGAGATTTTGAAGAATGGAGATCAGGTTCCAACCTTCAAACCGAAGAAATGGAACAAGCTATCAGAAGATCTAACAGGGGACAACGATTCACTTTTGAAAATATAAAAGCTGTTGGTGATGATGGCAGAGAGCGTAATTTACCGCCAATGGTATTCAGAATTCAGTAAATTAACATTAAAAACCAAATATTGGAGGTTTCGCTATGACCAAAATTAAAATCTTATTCGTTACATCGCTTGTTGCTCTTCTTTTTTCTACAGGGATTAATGCACAGGTAATTGAAGGGGCAACTCCCCCTGATGGTATTTATGAAAAAGTGTGGATCGAGGAAAAAAAACCCATTCCGCTGGCTCATGTCAGAGAAGCAGATGTGCTCTGGTCTAAAAGAGTATGGCAGGTAATAGACCTGAGAGAAAAAATTAACCAACCCCTTTATTTTCCCAATACAACCATCGACGACCGGCAAAGTCTTATGCAGGTTTTAATGGGCGCTGTTAATGAAGGGTCTATAAGGGCTTTTGAAAACGACGAATTTACCATGCTACTCACCCCGGAAGAAATTAGTAGCAAGTATTCAAGAGAGGAAGTAAGAACTTTTGTCAGACCTGATCCACCTTATGAAGAATATGATTCTACTATTGTTATTGAACTGAGTTCTGATGAAGTTACCAAATTCCGGATAAAAGAAGAATGGTTTTTTGACAGCAAACGTTCAGTTTTAGATGTAAGAATCATTGGTTTATGCCCTGTAAGAGAAAGAATTGATCCGGAAACAGGAGAAAGTTTGGGTGATCAACCGCTTTTCTGGATATATTTCAACGAAGCAAGAAACGTATTGGTCAATGCCGAAGCATTTAACCGAAACAACGATGCCAAAAGGATGTCATTTGATGATTTATTTATGCGTCGTATGTTTAACAGTTACATCTATAAAGAGAGCAACGTATACGACCGACTTATTCAGGAGTATGAAACTTATGGTTTAGATCAGCTTCTGGAAGCCGAAAAAATAAAAGAAGAAATTCGTAATTACGAATTAGATCTTTGGGAATATTAGACCTTTCACTGCTATTATTGTTAACACTGATGAATGCCAAAAAGGGTGTCAAATTTCTGACACCCTTTTTCTTTGGTTTTTCACCCATTATTCTTGTTAGATTTGGTTGTATTTTATTCCTGTCAAACTCATCAGATCATTTTTTTAGGGTCTACCCATTCATCAAATTGTTCAGCGGTTATCAATCCCGATTGCAGAGCCGACTCCCTGAGGGTTAGATTTTCCTGATGCGCTTTTTTAGCAATCATAGCAGCATTATCGTATCCAATATGTGTATTGAGAGATGTAACAAGCATGAGAGAGTTGTTAAGATGGTCTTTAATTTTTTCTTCATTTGCCTGAATACCATCCACACAATTTACACTAAAGGAAACAGAAGCATCTGCCAGCAATCTTGCTGACTGCAAAAGGTTATAGATCATAACGGGTTTAAAAACATTCAACTGGAAATGCCCGTTCATTCCTCCTACAGAAATTGTTGTATCATTGCCAATTACCTGAGCCGCAACCATGGTCATAGCTTCTGATTGCGTTGGATTAACCTTGCCGGGCATGATTGATGAACCAGGTTCATTTGCAGGTAGCTGTAATTCACCCAACCCACATCTGGGACCAGATCCTAAAAGACGAATATCATTGGCAATTTTCATCAGACTTACTGCAATTTGTTTTAGTGCACCACTGGTTTCTACTATCGCATCATGAGCCGATAATGATTCAAATTTGTTTGGAGCCGTTTTAAAAGGCAGATTTGTAATCTCAGCAATCGTTTTAGCAACATTAACAGCAAAGCCATCGGGTGTGTTAATTCCTGTGCCTACTGCTGTTCCCCCCAATGCCAGTTCACTTAAATGAGTCAAACTATTTTTCAGTGCTTTGATGCCATAATCCATCTGTGCCAGGTATCCGGAAAACTCATTGCCCAAAGTTAGTGGTGTGGCATCCATTAAATGAGTGCGTCCGATTTTCACAATATCTTTAAAATCATTAGATTTCTTCTCCAAAGATGATTTGAGCATTTCCAATCCGGGAATAGTTTTTTCTACGATCATTTTATAGGCTGCAATATGCATAGCCGTGGGAAATGTATCATTTGATGATTGCGATTTGTTTACATGATCATTTGGATGTACCTTCTTAGTCGCATCATTTAATTTCCCTCCCAGTAATTCGTGCGCCCTGTTGGCAATAACTTCATTTATGTTCATGTTCGACTGTGTACCCGAACCAGTTTGCCATACCACAAGTGGAAAGTTACCATCCAGTTTATTATCTTTAATTTCATCACAAACAGAAACAATGGTTTTGGCAATTTCAGACTGGAGTACTCCCGCCTTTTCATTGGTTATAGCACATGCTTTTTTTAAAGTGGCAAAAGCCATGATAATTTCTTCAGGCATTTTTTCAGTGCCAATTTTAAAGTTTTGCAACGATCGTTGCGTTTGTGCACCCCAGTATTTATCTTCAGGTACATCAACAAATCCCAGAGAGTCCTTTTCTTTTCTTGTAGCCATAATAAATTTTTCAGTGAATGATTAAAAAATTGTTTTCTATAGTTGTGTTAACAGTATTAACAATGTAAAGTTTGCGGTGGTTTAGCTCTTTTATAAGGAAATTTGTTAGTTTCTGACTTGATTTATCAGGGGTTTATCACTATGTGTAAACTCACCGATATGCATTTACTGCCGATCAGAGCATTTTTATCAACAATTGGTGAAATATAATTATTGTTCTGATTTTTGAAATAATTTATCAGTGAATGTTTCATTTTAGGGGGATTAAATTTTATATCATCCTGGAATCACACCATCGAAAAAACTATTATGATCAAGGTTGAATATCTTTATCTTTGTAAAAAAACGAAACCCATGGAATCACAACGTCAGAAAAGAATCAATAAATTACTTCAAAAAGATCTTGGTGAGATTCTGCAACGTGAATCACCCAATAAGTTTTTACGCGCAATGATTACCGTAACGCAGGTAAAAGTTACATCGGATCTTTCAATTGCACGTGTGTATCTGAGCATTTTTGGTGCCGATACGCAAAAAGTAATGGAACAGATTAAATTACATACCAGCGAAATCAGAAAACAATTGGGCTTAAGAGTGAAAAATCAACTTCGACATGTGCCTGAGTTGCAATTTTTCGTTGACGATAGTTTAGATTACATAGAGAACATAGAGAAACTGTTAAAGAAATAATTGAAGCCTTCTATGCAATACGATCCTATAAAGAAAACACTTGGCAACTTTTTTAACCGATCCTTTTTTTTAAGGAAGGTTTTTTATGATTTACTTGATCTTTTGTTGCTGAGGGCATGGCATGTGCATTATCATTTGAAAAAGATATTTGCCTCTTTTCCGCCTGATCAATCTGTGAAAGTGCTGGATGCTGGCAGTGGTTTTGGTCAATACAGTTATAATATCATGAAAAAAAACCCCCATTGGAAGCTTACTGGAATTGAAATAAAACAAGAACAAGTAGAAGATTGTAACCGCTTTTTCACTGCTGAAGGAATATCCAATGCTGGTTTTATTTTGGCAGACCTAACCCAATATACAAAACCAGATGCATATGATCTGATTCTTTCTGTAGACGTGATGGAACATATTGAACAAGACCAGAAAGTTTTTTCTAATTTTCACAGGTCTCTTAAAAATCAGGGACAATTGATTATCAGCACCCCTTCTGATCAGGGAGGTTCTGATGTTAACCATCACCACGATACATCTTTTATTGAAGAACATGTTCGAGATGGTTACGGGAAGGATGAGATCACTCAAAAACTGATCAAAGCAGGATTTAATAAGGTGAAGGTACATTACACCTATGGTTTCTGGGGGCATATTTCATGGTTATTATCTATGAAATATCCTATTTTATTGCTGGGCTACAGCAAACTATTCTTTATTATTTTACCTTTTTATTATCTTGTTGTCTACCCTTTTTGTCTTATATTTAATTTTTTAGATGTTCACAGGCAAAACAAAACCGGTACTGGTTTACTGGTGATTGCACAAAAATAGTTTTAACATTGAAGTTTCCTTTATACATAGCACGCAGATATTTGTTTGCAAAAAAATCACAAACAGCGGTGAATGTTTTAACCATGGTTGCTCTTACAGGTGTTAGTTTTGGAACCATGGCCCTTATTGTTGTACTATCTGTTTTTAATGGATTCGAAAACCTCATACTTTCACTATTTAATGCCTTTAATCCTGATATCGAAATCACTCTTACTGAAGGAAAAACTTTTGATATCAATCAGTTTCCTGTCGAAGAGGTGCAAAAACATCCGGATATTTTACATTTTTCAGAAATCTATGAGGAGATGGCCTTACTCACCTATCGCAATAAGCAACATATTGTTAGACTAAGAGGGGTTGACCAACATTACCGGCATATTACGGGAGTTGATACCCTCATGTTAGAAGGAGAATACAATTTACAGTCGGGAGATCGTTCTCAACTTGTTTTAGGGCAAGGTGTGGCAGTGGTACTAGGAGCCAATATCAACGATTATCTTCATCCGATAACTGTATATGTTCCCCGCAGGGGAAGAGTTACAGGTTTTTTACCTGCACAAGCTTTTAGCGCCAGTTCCAATTATGCTTCCGGAGTTTTTTCGGTACAGGCGGAGTTTGACATGGAATATGTGCTCGCTCCCATTTCTTTAGTAAGAGAGTTGAATCATCGTAATGAAGAAGTAACTTCGGTGATGATCGGTATCGCCCCAGAGGCTAACATAAGAAATGTTCAGAAAGATTTACAAGAAATATTAGGAAGCGAATTTGAAGTGAAAAATCGTTTTCAGCAGCAAGAGTTTTTTTATAAAATAATGCAATCAGAAAAATGGGCTATATTTTTTATTTTGTCTTTCATTCTTTTGATTGCTGCTTTTAATATTACCGGAAGTTTGACTATGCTCATCCTTGAAAAGCAAAGAGATATAAAAATATTCCGGAGCATGGGAGCAAGCAAAAAACTGATCAGAAACATTTTCCTGCTCGAGGGTTTCCTGATCAGTTTTGGTGGTGCTCTGGTGGGTTTATTTTTTGGATGGGTGATCAGTTGGATTCAAATCCGGTATGGTATTATTACCATTCAGGCGCAGGGAACTTTTATTGTAGATGCATATCCTGTATATATGAAACCATTGGATTTTATACTTGTTTTCTTCACTGTTTCGTTTATTGGTTTGCTTGCTTCTTTGCCTCCCGTATGGAAAATAAAATACATTTAAACACTGCTAATCGCTTTATCTCTAAAAACATTTATTTCGTGGAATTTAACATCTTCTTAATTGATAAAAAATTTTTTATTTAAATAATATGATGCTGTATCACAGAAGTTTTAACTCTTGATTTAACATTTTGAAAATTGCTTTTAAAAAAATGAATGTGTATTTTTGCTCACATAAAAGAGCATTTATCATATATAAAACCTAATAGGTTTGTGGTTAACCTGAAACATCTGTTTTTTTACTAGTAGAATTTAAAAATAAAATAATTGGTTCTCGAAAATTTTATTACTATTTCTGCACTCCTTAACGTACTTTTACTCCCTAAAATTCAAGGGGTATTTCCGTCATCTGGTTATCAATAAGGAAACTTAAAATCCATCATGTAAACTGATAGATCTGTTGTAAAATATACCTTTTTGAGGCTTTGCAATGGTTTAGCTGAATTTTTATGCAATATTATTATAAAATACAATCAATTGAACATATGAAAAAAAGTTTACTTCACACAGAAAATGTTAAGAAAACCTTCACTGAATGTTTAGCGCTTATAGCATTATTCAGTCTTTTACTGTTCACCAATGTTTTAAAGGCGCAAAAAACCATTCCCCTGTCAGGAACAGGACAAAAATCTGTAGTAGCAGACCCAAGCAATCATAGTTTATCAATGAAGTATAATTTTGATGCTTTAAAGGTATTGGATGTAAATACTGCGAAAGGAGAGTTTCACGAGATATTTTTTGACAAAGGTTATTCAGTTGGTCAATTGGGTAATCCCAAATTGCCCGCAGTAAAAAAATTGATTGAAATACCTTTTGGTGCCGAAGTAGACTGGGATATAGAAAATTTCACAGAGGAAATAATTCATTTGAAAGATTATGATTTGCATCAACCTATTATGCCGGTGCAACCTTCCATGAGAAAAGACCAGAGCCCCGGCGATGTACCATTTGAATATAATTCTGATGCGTATTCCAAAACAAACTATACGGAAAGAGAACTTGTAAAAGTTGAAGTTCTGGGTGTGATGAGAGGAGTCAGAATAGCCAGGGTAACGATTTCTCCTGTGCAATACAATCCGGAAAGCAATACGATAAAAGTGTATAACGATATAAGTATAGACCTTCGTTTTAAAAATGCTGACAAATCCTTAACTGAATATATAAAAGAGAGTACATTTTCGCCTTATTTTGAATCTTTGTATGCCAATTTGTTCAATTATGAATCGCAAACCAGGGATATTTTTGACGAACATCCCGATCTTACCAAAGATCCGGTAAAAATGTTGATTGTTTCTCATTCAGATTTTGAGGAAACTTTGCAACCTTATATTTTATGGAAAACCCAAATGGGATTTGAGATTACCGAAGCCTATACAGATGAAATAGGTACAGGTGCCAGTGATATTCAATCTTATATTCATCAGCAGTATAATAATGCAACCCCTGAGAATCCGGCACCAACTTTTTTGGTTATTGTAGGAGATTCTGATAAAATACCTGCTTCTGCCGTGGGTTCATCTTCCGAAAAGGTTACAGACCTTTATTATGCCTCGGTAGATGGTGATTATTTTCCGGAAATGTATTATGGTCGTTTATCTGCCAGAAACACCAATGAACTTCAGAATCAACTTGATAAGATACTCTATTACGAAAAATACGAATTTGAAGATCCTTCTTATCTGGATGATGTAACCCTCATTGCTGGTGCTGATGAAGACTGGAACCCAAATGTTGGTCAGCCAACCGTTCAATACGGTACAGAATATTATTTCAACCAGGCCAATGGTTTTAGCACTGTAAACCAGTATTTGTCTGATTATTCAGGTTGTTATGATAACGATCGTATTTCGGTAAGTTTTATCAATTACACAGCGCATTGTTCTCCCACCTCCTGGGGAGATCCAATTCTTTTGGTGTCAGATGTTCATAATATGACCAATGAAGGGAAATATCCTCTTGCTATTGGCAATTGCTGCATGAGTGGATTATTCAGTGATGGAGAATGCATCGGTGAAGCCTGGGTAAGGGCTGCCAATAAAGGGGCAGTAGCTTATATCGGGTCTGCGCCAAATACTTACTGGTTCGAAGATTTTTACTGGTCGGTAGGTGCTTTTCCTATCCAGGGAAATAATAATGGTTATGTTCCTACCGATGAAGAAACCACACTGGGCGCATACGATGCTCCTTTTACATCAAACTACCTGGCAGTGGGTGCCCTGAAATTTGTAGGTAATCTGGCAGTTACAGAGGTTGATGTACAAAATTATCCTCAGCATTCAAGCCCTCTTTATTACTGGCAGGCATATCATACTTTTGGAGACCCGTCAACCTTTATTTATATGACACAAGGTGAAGAAAACCTGGTAACTCATAATTCCATTGTACCCATTGGTCTTGATACATATACCGTAAATGCCGAGCCGGGTTCATATGTTGCCATTTCGCAGAATGGTGTTTTACATGGCGCTGCACTTGTAGGTGAATCCGGTGAAGTAGAAGTACCCATAGAACCGATCGTTGATGCGGATGATGTTACCATTGTTGTTACCAAATCGCAACATATACCTTACATACAAAATGTTCCGGCTGCTGCTCTGGAAGGTCCTTTCGTGGTTCTCGATTCTTATGATTTTTCTGGTGATGCAGAGGAATTTATATACGGTCAGACAACCTCCATAGATGTAACTGTAAAAAATGTTGGTGCCGACAATGGCATTGGAATATCCGGAACCTTAACCGGTTCAGATCCTTATTTTACCCTTTTAACCGAAGGATCTGTTGATTTTGGTGATGTAAATGCCGGTGATACAGACAACACTGCAACAGTTGAAAATGCTTTTTCTTTTGAAGTTTCTGATGAGGTACCTGATCAATATGAAGCAACTTTTGTATTAAATCTTACAGATGGCGAAAATCAGTGGCAGTCTAATATGAAAGTAAAAGCCAGTGCACCTGTCCTGGTTTTTGATACACTTACAATCGATGATCCGGGTTTGCTTAACCCAGGAGTGCTGGACCCGGGAGAAACAGCAGATGTTATAATGCAAATTACCAACACCGGACATGCTGCCAGCCAAATTGCTACAGCAGAAGTATCAGGCGATAGTCCGTGGATCATTATTCAGCAGTCATCTGACGAATTGATCAGTTTAGAACCAGGTTCATCTGATTCGGTTACCTTTACCCTGTTTGCAAGCAATAATACTCCTCCCGAAACACCCGTAGAACTTGATTTTTCACTAGAAATGGGGTCTTATAGTTTTGAGGAAACGCGTCAGATTGTTATTGGTCAGGCCCCTTTTTATAATCAGGGTGATATACCAACTACTTATAATCAAAATGTAACCACTTCAAGTAATGCCACTGATCCAGGTGTAATGACTGTTACCATCCCTGAAGATGCCACCATTACCGGTGTTGATGTGGAATATGATATGACTGCATTTAACGGGGCATGGATGAGCGAACAAAGATCTTTTGTACGATGTGTAAGCGAAGGAGGAACAACCGAGGAATCAGTTGCGCAGGGTTCAGGGAACGCAGAGGGTACTTTTGAGTATAGCAGAACAGGCCTCGATATAGCCAATAATGTTACAGGAGGCGGGGAAGTAACATTTGAGCTTCATGCCTTCCGCACATGGGGTGGCTCGGGTTCAGATACGGAATATAATTATGTTAACAACAATAGTTGGAAAATGATTGTGCATTTTACCCAACCCGTTTATACCGTCGATTTTGTGGTAGAAGATACCGAAGGAAATGCATTATCAGATGCTCAAATAACCCTCAATGGATCAACATACCCAGATGGTATGTATCAATTTGAAAATATTTTGAACGGCGATTATGATTACGAGGTATCAAAATATGCCTATACGTCAGCACAGGGTAATTTTACTGTCGATGGAGAAGATATTGTAGTAACAGTTATACTCGAAGAATTGCCTACTTACCAAGTAGTTTTTACAGTTGAAGATACACAGGGAAATCAGATATCTGATGCCGTAATATCTGTAAACGGGAATGAATATGATCCCGGGCAATACACCATAGATTACCTTGTGGCAGATACATATGAGTATGAAATATCAAAAGATGGATTTCATCCTGTTAACGGTCAATTTGAAATTGTAGATCAAAACATTACATTATCGGAACAAATACAGCAACTATATAGTGTAACTTTTGATGTTACCGATGGGGAAAACGAAATTACCAATGCTTCCATCACATTTAATGATGAAACCCTGCCTGCAGGTATATATACAGTAGAAAACTTGTTGCCCGGTGAGTACAATTATTCTGTAAACCTTGATGAATATTTTGAAACCCAAGGAAGTATTACCATATCTGATCAAAACGAAATGGTTGAAGTTGAAATGGAACCCTGGCCAAAATATAATGTTAACTTTGATGTTAAAGATGTATATGGTGAAAATATAAACGATGCTGTAGTAAGCATCGATGGAGAATCTATGGATGAAAACCAATATGTTGCAGAAGGACTTTTCTCCGGAAGTTATGACTATTCTGTTTCAAAAGATGGTTATCTTACTGTTGAAGGAAATTTCGAACTTACAGATCAGGATTTAACCATTAATGTTGAAATGCAGGATGTATACACCGTAGATTTTGATATAACCTGTGGTGACGGACCACTGGAAGATGCCATCATTACTATGAATGGAAATACACACGAACCAGGTACTCATACCTTCCATCAGGTATTGCCCGGAAACCTCACTTACTCCATTAAAAGAGAGAATTACTATGATGTTGAAGGTGAAGTGTTCATAGATGATCATCAAACAATTGAGGTTTTTATGATCGAAATTATTTATGAAGTGCATTTTAATGTTACCAACGAACAGGGAGATTCCATTACGGATGCTGTTGTAACATTTGATGGGAATACTCACGAACCCGGCAATTATGTGATGCTGGGAATTGATAACGGGATGTTTGCCTATAACATTGAGAGAGAAGGATATAATACCTACAGTGGAAATGTACTTGTAAATAACCAGGACGTGTTTGTTGATATCGTACTCACTGCTTTAGAAACCGGCATTTCTTCTTTTGTTTCTGAAGGAATAAGTGTTTATCCAAATCCTTCAGCAGGAGAATTCCAGGTTTTACTCAATGGAAGATTTGATGATGCAGATATGTCCATTACTAACTACCAGGGACAGGAAATTCAAAAAATTCCTTTAAAAAATATTTCAGGGCAACATGTTTTTAACATAAATATTTCTGAATATCCGGCAGGAATTTATTACCTTAGTTTAAGAAACAACAATAATAAATATATAAAAAAGATCATTATAAAATAATATTATTTATATGCCGGGATAATAATTTATAATCCCGGCTTTTTTCTTTTTATTAACCCGACTACAAACCATTTTTTTATGAAAAAGATTGTACTTTTTACTTGTTTCTTATTTATCAGTTCATACTCTTTTGTTTTGGCACAAAACTGGAATGGGTTTACCAGCCAACAACCAAAAGAAGCCAATATTGATTTGATAGAGAGTGATGTTTACAAAACTCAAATCAATTTTAATTTAGAGGGGTATTTATCAGAAAGCGTTGAAACCCCAGATGGTGTTCAAACAATCATCAGAACTCTTAATGGCACGCAAATCACTGAAAAAGGAATGCCCGATCTTGGTAAACTTCATACCTCTGTTGTGATTCCCGACGCAGAAAATATGAATATAAAGGTTATCGCAAAGGAGTTTATTGATATTGAAGGCATTGACATCGCTCCCTCCAAAGGACATTTTACCAGAGATATTAATCCTGAGGATGTACCTTATGAATATGCAGAAGTTTATCGTAAAGATGCATTTTGGCCCAATGAACTGGCACAGTTAGAGGATCCTTTTATTATTCGGGATTTTCGTGGACAAACCGTTACAGTTTTCCCATTTCAGTATAATCCGGTATCTAAAACACTTAGGGTTTTTACCTCTTTGACTGTGGTTCTTGAAAGCAATGGCGAGATCGCTGATAATCCGCTGATTAGGGACAAAAATGAGATAAGAGCAGATTCAGAGTTCAGTAATATTTATAATAATATGTTCTTAAACATGAATGCCGCTGAAAAAAACTACCAGTTTCTTGAAGGAGAAGAGGGTAGTCTGCTCATTATTGCTCATGATGATTTTGTGGATGCTATGAAACCTTTTGTTGACTGGAAAAGAACCACAGGACGAAAAACCGAACTGCTGGCAAAATCAGAAGTGGGTTCATCTGCTTCCGAGATTAAATCTTTTGTGGTAGATTATTACAACGAAAATGAAGATTTTGCCCATCTGCTTCTTGTTGGAGATGGCCCACAATTAGAACCTATGACAACCAGCAATGGACATTCTGATAACGCCTACGGATATATAACGGGCAATGATTCTTATAATGAAATTTTTGTTGGAAGATTTTCTGCCGAAAATGTCGAACAGGTTGAAACCCAGGTTCAGCGAATGATAGAATATGAGAGAGATATGACAACAGAAGATACCTGGCTCAGCACCGGATTAGGTATTGCCAGAAATGAAGGGGCTGGCAACGGGCACAACGGTGAGGCAGATTATGAGCATATGGATTTTATCAGAGATACCTTATTGAATTTCACATATGATGTAGTTCATAAAAGATATGATGGTGGGGTTCCCGGTGTCCCCAACACAACTGCCACCGATATTTCAAATGATATCAATGAAGGTGTGAGTACCATCAATTTTATTAATCATGGCTCTGTAACTGGTTGGAGTGTAGCAGGATACAGCATTTCTCATGTAAATCAGCTGACCAATACCGGAAAATTACCTTTTATCTGGTCTGTAGCATGTGTAAACGGGAATTTTGTCAATAATTACTCTTTTGCAGAATCCTGGATGCGTGCCACTCATGATGGAGAGCCCACTGGCGCAGTAGGAACACTCATGTCAACCATCAATCAACCCTGGCAACCTCCTATGGAAGGCCAGGATGAGATGGTAGCGCTGTTAACAGAGCAAAGTATTGTTGGGTATGAAATGATCAAAAGAACCTATGGTGGACTGTCTGCAAATGGAAGTATGGCTATGATTCCCGCATATGATAACCAAGGTGTGCTTACCCACGATACCTGGGTACTTTTTGGTGATCCTACTCTTATGGTAAGAACAGATGTTCCCCAGGAATTGGTTGTGGATTATAATCCTGTTATTTTAATGGGAACAAACTCTTTTGAAGTGATGGCCGAAAATGCTGAAGATGCTACCGTAGCACTTACCCGTTACGATGAGGTTGAAGAAGAGGTTGTAATCGTTGGCAGGGCATATATCTCTGAAGGTGTTGCAACTGTTGACTTTGATGAAGAAATTACACAACCACAAAATCTTACCCTTACCATCACCGCTTTTAACAAGGTAACGTATATCAATGAAGAAATTGAAGTTATTCCACCCGATGGACCTTATGTATTGCTTGATAGTTTTACACCCAATAATGAAAGTGAGCTTTTTATCTACGGACAAAATACCGGTATTGATGTGACATTGAAAAATGTTGGTGTTGAAAATGCAGAAAATGTTACAGCAACCATCACAATTGATGATCCATATTTTTCATTAACCGATGATAACCCTGTAGATTTTGGAACAGTTAACAGTGGAGATCAAGATAATACTGCCACCGTTGCCAATGCTTTTACTTTTGCTGTAGCAGAAGATATACCCAACAACCATAGTGCTACTGCCCTGTTGCAGGTAACCGATGGTAATGAAACATGGGAATCTACTATGAGACTCTCAGGAGCGGCACCGGAGATGGTTTTTGAAACACTTTGGATTGAAGATGATGGCCAATTGAACCCTGGTGTTTTGGATCCTGGTGAAACTGCCGACCTTCATATTGTTGTTACCAATACAGGACAGGCAGTTAGTCAAAACACAGAGATTTCTGCAGAGTCTGAAAGTCAATGGTTAAGTTTTACTCAAAATAATTATCAGTTAAGTGCTATAGAACCATTAGCATCTGATACAGCTACTTTCGTATTTTCTGCCTCTGCACAATCCCCTGCAGAATCTCCCGCTTTGATTGATTTTGAAATGCAATCCGGAGAATATACCACACAGGAAACCAGAGAGATTATCATAGGGCAGGCACCCGTATACAGCGACGGGAATATACCAACAACCTACAATCCATCACCCAACACACAAAGTAATGCCCAGGAACCTGGTATTATGACCGTAACAATCCCCGAGGGAGCCATAATAACAGGTGTTGACACAGAATATTCGATGACTTCTGAAAATAGCGCATGGATGAGTGAGCAGCGATCTTTTATTCGCTGTGTTTCAGAAGGTGGTACTACTGAGTCTTCCGTTTCCTCCGGTAGTAATAGCTCAGGTGGAACATTCGATTACAGCAGAAATGATCTTACCATCGCCAATGACGTTACCGGTGGTGGAGATATAACCTTTGAACTACATGCTTTCCGCACCTGGGGTGGAAGTGGGAGCAATGAAGATTATACTTTTGTAGAAAATAATTCATGGAAGATAATTATTCACTACGAATTGCCTGGATACGATGTTACCTTTACGGTGGAAGATACATATGGGGATCCCGTGGAAGGTGCAAGTATTACCCTTAATGGATTCACCTACCCTGAAGGACAATATGTAATTCCTTCTGTTGTGGATGGAGCGTATGAATATTCTGTATCAAAATATGCTTATACTTCTGATTCTGGTAATTTCGATGTAGATGGCGAAGAACTTACCATAAATGCTGTTCTTGAAGCATTACCGACCTATGAAGCCGAATTTACCGTAGAGGATACCGAAGGAGAACCTCTCACTGATGCTTCTGTTACCATTAATGATTATACATATGAACCAGGTCAGTATGATATTGATTCTCTGGTTGCTGGCGAATACCAATTTGAAGTTTCACTCGACGGTTATCAATCTGCCTCAGGTGAGTTCGAAATTACAGATGACAACGTTACAGTTGCCGCTCAACTTCAGGAATTATTTTCGCTTACTTTCCAAATATCTGACGGTACACAAGCACTGCAAAATGCAGTTATAACTGTCAATGGCAATACCCATAGTGCCGGTGTATACACACTTACAGAATTACTTCCCGGTACTTATGATTATGTGATCAGCAAAAATGAACACTTCGATGCGGAAGGACAGGTAATTATTTCCAATGCAGATGTAACCGAATCTGTTACCCTTACTCCATGGCCACGTTATCATGTCACCTTCAATGTTGAAGACGTATATGGGAATACTGTAGATGATGCTAAGATACTCATCGACAATAATTCATTAGCAGAAGGTACCTATACCAGTGAAGGATTATTTGCAGGTGATTATTCCTATCGTGTTGAAAAAGATGGATATCTGAGTGTTGAAGGTGATTTTGAACTTGTTGACGAGGATATTGAAATAGGAGTTGCTTTGCAGGATATTTATAATGTTTCTTTCAACATCACAAACGAATATGGAGAGGTGTCAGATGCAGTAATTACAATCAATGATGATACATATGATCCGGGTGTTATGATGTTTGAGCAAATGCTTCCCGGCACCTACACCTATAAAATACATAAAGAGGATTTTTATGAAGTTGAAGGTACCATGGAATTGGTTGATGATCATATGGAAATAGATGTTTTTCTTATTGAGATCAAACTGGAGGCACTTTTTGATGTCCAGGATGAATTTGGAAACCAGGTTGACGACGCTGTTGTTGTTATGGAAGGTAGTGAATACGAGCCGGGTAATTATTTGATGATTGGGTTAGATAACGGTTTGTATAATTATATTGTGAAAAGAGAAGGTTATCATGACAATGAAGGTAGTATATTTTTAATGGGAGAAAATGTTACTGTTGATATTGTTTTGAAGGCTACAGGTCTGAATGTAAACGATCTTAATAGTAATGACCTGAGTGTTTATCCAAATCCTTTCAGTTCTATGCTCACAATAGATGTTTCAGAAGAATCCCCTTCAGAAGTTTACATTTTGGATGTACTGGGGAATACTGTTTTTTCAGCACACGACATAAGAGGAGTTCAGGTTTTAGACCTTGATCATTTGCCTAAAGGGAACTATTTCATAAAAACAGTGACTGAAAACACAACCCTGACTCGAAAGATCACGAAAATGGATTAACAAAACAATGGAGATTTTTCACATGATGAATAATGAATATGTTCGTAATGTGAAAATTGATAATCAAAAAGCGGATATTATGAAAATGATATCCGCTTTTTGGTTGGAATTTTCTGATTTATCTCAGTGACGCATGAAGATCTCGTTGCAATGATTTGCTGATTTTATCCATGGATTTATCAATTTCCTTGTCGGTGAGTGTTTTCTTTTCATCCAGAAGTGTAAAGCTAACGGCGTATGATTTCATATTTTCACCGATCTTTTTGTCCTGATAAATGTCAAAAAGTCTTACTTCTTTTAGTATTTTACGTTCTGCCTGGCGGGCAACTCTTTCTATGTCAGCAAATTTAACATTGTTGTTGATCAAAAGGGCAAGGTCTCTTCGCACTTCAGGAAATTTGGGTATCTCCCGGAAAATGAGTTTATTTTTATCAGAAAGTTTTAGTACAAGATCCCAGTTTACTGAGCCATAGAATACTGGTAGTTTCAGATCAAACATTTTCAGGTATTTGCCGGAGACCAGTCCTACTTCAAAAAGTATTTCTTTGTTGTAAGAATAAGTTAGACCTGTTTCATAGAATCCAATTGGTTGCATTTCCTGTGCCTTCAATTCTTTCACTGGTATGTTTATCCTTTTGAGTAGATTTATGATTTCTGCTTTCAGGTCAAAGAAGTCAACGGGATTATCCTTTTCATACCAGCTTTCAGGTTTGAGATTTCCACACATAAAAAGGTCCAATCTGATATTTTCATGGTATCCGGGTAGTGGAGTTTTTGTGCCATAATCTCCAGTATTTTCTTTGAAATAAATATTACCAAATTCATAAATTTTCAGGTTAGTAATCTTTCGGTTTTGATTCCAAAGAATGCTTTCCATTCCCCCAAAAAATAAGGTTTGACGCATTACACTTAAGTCTTGGCTCAATGGATTCAGAATCTTAACTACCGATTGTTCGGAAAAATTTTGATCATTTGAATAAT
Source organism: uncultured Bacteroidales bacterium (assembly GCA_964410015.1). Lineage (GTDB taxonomy): Bacteria > Bacteroidota > Bacteroidia > Bacteroidales > UBA7960 > SKVR01. The sequence continues at coordinate 27,054 of CAYPFV010000001.1, read as the reverse complement.
AAGCTGCTTTTGAGAGCGAATTATTCATGATCTCAACAAATCCCCTGTTTGAGAGCAGTTCGGAAGAAATATTTTGTAATTTGTTTTTATTGGGTTTTGGGGTAGAAACAATAGAGGCATGTAATCTCTCCGGTAGTTCTACTTTATTATAACCATAAATGCGAAGAATTTCTTCCACTACATCAGCTTCTCGTGTTACATCAACTCTGTAGGCTGGTATTTGGAGCAAAAGATTTTTTTCATTTTCTTCCTTGATTTTTATTTCGAGAGAACGCAGTATGTTTTTAATGGTTTCCCTTTCAATAGTCTTTCCAATCAGCTTATCAGCAGTTAGATAATGAAATTGGAGTTCAGTTGGTTTTTGGGGGTTAGGATAAACATCCATTACCATAGAAGTGATTTTGCCTCCTGCAATTTCCTTAATGAGCAGTGCTGCTCTTTTCAAAGCAAAAATTGTCATCTCCGGATCGGCTCCTCTTTCAAAACGAAAAGACGCATCGGTATTGATAGAGTGTAGTTTTGACGATCGCCTGATATGGGCAGGATTAAAGTATGCGCTCTCTAAAAATATGTTTTGGGTTTGCTCTGTTACCCCTGATTCTATACCACCCAAAATTCCTGCTATACACATAGGTTCACGGGCATTGCATATCATCAGATCATTGCCCGATAGTTTAATTTCCTCTTCATCAAGTGTTATAAAAGTAGTGCCTTTTGATGGTTTTTGAATGATTACCTGGTTGCCTTCTATTTTATCGGCATCAAAAGCATGCAGGGGTTGACCTGTTTCGTGTAATACGTAGTTGGTAATATCTACCAGGTTATTGATCGGTTTAAGTCCTATGGTTTTTAATCTGTTTTTTATCCATTCAGGTGACTCAGCAATTTTAACCCCGCTAATACATAACCCAGTATATCTTGGGCAGGCTTCTGTATCTTCAATGGTTATTTTTACAGGACAGGTATTTTCATCAACCAGAAAATGGCTCACATCGGGTTTAATGAGATGAGATTCTTTATCGGGATAAAGGTGATTAAACACCGCAACAAGATCGCGGGCAACACCCAAATGCGATGCAGCGTCTATCCGGTTTGGGGTAAGTCCGATCTCGATGGTATAATCCGTTTGTATGTCAAAATATACCGAGGCGGGAGCACCTGTTTCAGCGGAGGGGTCGAGCACCATAATGCCCTGGTGATTTTCTCCCAATCCGATTTCGTCTTCAGCACATATCATTCCCTTTGATTGTTGCCCTCTGATTTTGGTTTTTTTGATCTGAAATTCACCTCCTTCAGAAGGGTATAAAGTAGTGCCCACGGTAGCTACCACAACTTTTTGCCCCTGGGCAACATTAGGCGCACCACACACTATAGGCAGTATCTCATTACCAATATTTACTTCTGTTACACTCAAACGGTCGGCATCAGGATGCTTTTCGCAACGTATCACTTCTCCTATTACTAAACCCTCAAGTCCACCTTTTACAGAACTTATTTTTTCCAACCCTTCTACCTCCAAACCACAATCTGTAAGGTATTCGCAAATTTTTTCCGGCGATTCTTCAATCTTTATGTATTCCTTTAGCCAGTTGAATGAAATTTTCATAGATTTGTTATTTTTTTCTTATATGGTTGTTATTATCTGGTTTACAAATACTTTTTTTATTTAGCAGTTCATCTGTTTTTAATTTGAATCATTCGGTCAGATGGAGCTCGCCAAAATTCCGGTTTTATAGTTTCTAGCGTATTGCTGAATTATAATCATCCGTGTATGTGTCAATAGTATTGTCATGGCTCGGTTCGTCCGTAAACAATTTTGTAGGTTATGGATGGATGGAACTCCATGTTTGCTATTTTCACTGGTGTTTGTGTTTAACTCGCAAACATGTTCGTTTCATAAATAATGTGTTTTGGTTTGGGTGTTTATAACCGGGATTCTTCCCAAATAAAAGGTATATCAATCATCGAAACTGTTTTACTTATCCTTGCTAAATTTATTAGTTGTTTGTACAAAATTTCAGAAGTTTGTGTTCTTCCTGTACTGAAAAAAAACATCTACTGAAAAAAACATCACTTCTTAACTTTGGAATTTGAGATTTTTAACTGTTTGTATTTTTTTCAATGTTTTCGAGAGGTTTGTGTTTTTTACTTCTACTCACCTCTTTCAGGACGATCCATTTTCAGTAGCAATATTTATCCTTGTGTGCTTTTACTGCTCATCATCAAGTATTTAATACACAATTAGGATACTACCTGATGCATTCTAATCAAAGAAAAAGTAAGAATTGAGTTTTTTTCTCGCCAGCATTTTATTGACCACCCCAGGCATTTTCTTTTGTAAATTTTTCATCGTATTCTATCAAAAAATCTGACGAATATTTTACTTTCTGATTTTTTTAAGACCTTGCTGTGGGGTGAAAAACACACAAAAGTACGAAAATTGGATAAAAAAAACCGGAATCTTGAATGAAGACGCCGGTTTTTGATGGTTGTTTTTGTTTGATGGTTTAGTTAGTCTATGCCAGAAAACGTCAAATACAGCATTATTCTCGTTTTTGAATCAGTTATCTTGTTAACATTAACGAGAGTAATTCTTATCGAATTCTTTTTATCAAAAACAAAAAAACGAGAATTTTCTTGCTGAGACTATTCAAGTTGAAAGAGTTTATATCCGACTTCATTTCCGTTGTTAAAGATTACTACATTATAATAACCTTTGGCAAATTTTTCTTCCTGATCCCATACAACGCAAGTTTCCTGTGCATCGTTCTGAAAATTTACAGTTCTGAGAACAGAGTATTGTATTGTTTCTCCTTCAAATTCGACGGTATTGTCTGGAGATAGGCTCATTACCTGGTTTGAAGGATCTGTGAGTCTCACATAAAAATCTCTGTTTCCCGGGTCTGCTACCAGGTTTTGATTGATTGTGAAACAAATGCTGATTTTGTCGGTTTTTTTTGCCTTATCTGTGGGTTTATCACCTTTTCTTTTTTCATGTAAGGGAGTTGCTTCGATTTCAGAAACAGTTAAAATAGTAGCATTTTCAAGTTTTTTCTCCAGGTCTTCATTGATGGTTTCCAGTTGCCGGTTTCGGTCGGTTGTTTCAGAGAGAGTATTTCTAATTTGTTCATTTTCGCCGGTAAGTGCTTCATTTTCTCCTTCTACCATTTCTAATTGTGATCTGTAGCTTTCCAGTTGATCTTCCAGTTCAGTAATTTGTTCTCTTAAGTCGGAGATATTTCCCGGGGATTCTCCTTTGCTACTCCCACTGTTACTCAATTGCGCCCTAAGTTGTCCAACTTTTCTTTTCTCTGCCAGAAACAGGTCATTGAGTTCTTCATATTCTTTTGTCAATTCATTATACCGTTTTTCTATTTCATTAAGCTGATCAAGAAGTTCTTGTTTTTCGGTATTTGTTTGCCGAACTTGTCTTTCAGATATTTGAATTTCATATCTGTTACTTAAGGTTTCTCGCAGCAACATTGCTCCGGCAATGCCCAACAAAATGGCAAGAATGGAAAGGAAAATAACCACACCTGATGCGGCACTTTTTTTTGTGCTTCCTGATGAGGAAGAATAATTGTATGACGAACCGCTATTTTTTTCCATATTCTGTGATTTAAATGTGATAAAAATTACAAAAAAAGCTGTTGAAAACCAAACAGCTGTTATTCAAGCATCAGCGAAGCTTCTCCCAGTCTGAACTGATCTGTATAGAGAGAAATTAAATAAATACCTTTTTGATAATCAATGTTCTGGATCCAATCCAAGCACAAACTGGTGTCGGTTCGCTGGTAATTAAATTCATCTTTCATAGAAAATTGCAATGTATCTTCATTGAAAGTAAAAGAATACGCCTCCGAATCACTTACTCTCATAATATTGCCTTCGGGGTCTGCAATTCGTGCATAAATGGTTTTATTTCCGGGTTCAGCTAAAGGATTGGCGGCTATAGTAAAGCAAATTTCAATTTTGTTAGTTCTTCTGGCTCTGTTTGTAATTATTTCCCTGCCTCTTCCGCGTATTCTATAAGCATTTGCCTCTATTTCAAAAGCTCTCAGAGCAGAAGCTACTTCAACTTGTCCTTCCAGATTTTCTTTAGTTTCTGCCAATTGAGAACTTTCGCGCGATATTTTTCTGATCTCTTGTTCCATTTCTACATTTTCAGCTCTGAGCACTTCATTTTCCTTGTAAAGGCTATCCATTTCGTGTACATAGTTTTGCGTTATTTGTCTGAGTGCATCTAACTGTCGTCGCACACGCCGGTAATCGCTTTGTTGATTGATCAACCTTTGGATTTCCTCTGCATTGGCCTGGATAATGCTGTCTTGTTTTACCAGTACGCTGTCATATTGGTTTTTAAATTGATTATATTCTGCCAAAACACTGTTGAGTTCTTCATTGAGTTCGGAATTGAGTTCATCCACAATTGTTTTTTCCGTAGAAACTTCTTTAAGTGATTGCCTGCTGGTAATCAGCATGAATGTTAATACAGCAACTATGACCACCAAAACAATAATAGTTCCTTTGTAAATGCTTTCATTGCTTGTTGTCTTCGGGTTATTTTTCGCAGGATTTGAAGGTTTGCTTTGGTTTGTTTTTGATCCTTCCATCGAATTTAATAGTTAAATTTTAAGTAAGTTATTGGTTTTTTTAGTTGAACAAAAAGGATAAACTACTATAGTAATACGAGAAAATAACACTGGGGTTACTTAATCTATCCTCTTTTGCTTGTTTTAATCGTTCTTTTCTTTACTTTCCACAATTCATTTCATTGTATTTCTAACAAAAATATTGCATTTCATGACTTATGCTCATCTTTTAGACATCGTTTTATAAAATATAAAGCTTTGACAGATTTTTTATTCATCACGCACCGAAAGCCTTGCAACGCATTATTAATCATTTCAATAGCGTAAACAACCATTAGGTTTATTACCAACATGAGAAGTGCTGTAAAACTTTTGATTTACAGGTTTGCAAATTTATTATTATTTTTATGAATACTGTTGCTAAACTATAAAATATCAGTAGGTTTTGATCCATCCTTATCTTAGTGATTTTTTTTCTTTATTTTACCCGAGGTTATGTAATGCCTGTAATAAAGGGCTTATAAAAGAAGAGCAATGTATTTGTTCTTTTTGTAAATATCAATTGCCCAAAACCCTTTTTCATCTGGAGCGTGAGAACCAGCTGACCCATATTTTCTGGGGTAGGGTCAATATTGAAACGGCAACATCTCTCCTATATTTTCAAAAAGGAAGTATGGTTCAGAATCTGATCCATAAGTTTAAATATAAAGGGAAAAAGGATATTGGAATTTATCTTGGTAATATGCTTGGTTCATCTTTAAAAGTAAGTCCTTTGTGGCAACCGGTAGATTTGATTGTACCTGTACCTCTTCATAAAAAAAAATTACAGCAGCGCGGATTCAATCAAAGTGAGATATTTGCCACCGGTTTATCAGATACTTTTGGAAAGCCTGTGTTAAAAAATAATTTGATAAGAATTTTTCATACACAAACCCAAACCCGTAAAACACGATTTAAACGATGGGAAAACGTAAGAACCGTATTTGCTATTCGCAATCCTGCCGAATTCCGTGGAAAAAATGTGTTGATCGTTGACGATGTGGTAACAACCGGATCAACCCTGGAGGCTTGCTGTGAAAAAATCTTGAGCATAAAAGGCACAAAGGTATGGGTAGCAACTATTGCCATGGCTTATTAGAATCCTCCTGACAAAGGACTTGTCTAAATCTGGTTAAGCAACTTTATGCGCGCAAGAGAAAATCATTGTATTGTAAACTTTCAATAGTGATTTTTATCATTGTAGTCAGTTATCCGGAATAACTCATTTTGTTAGGCGCTTTTAATGGTTTGTTTTTTCCTTTATGATTGCATCACCGGTTCCTGTTTTTATTGTAATTTTGAACATTATTTTAGGGCAGTAATGTAAAACTGCAGAGCTTTTCAGATTTTAAAAAATATCGAAACATATTTTTCATCAACAGACATAAAAATTCCACTATGAGTACGGACAAAAAAAATAGTTTATTTGAAGAGTTTCCTCCGGTTTCCACCAAACAGTGGGAAGATAAAATCCGCGAAGACCTTAAGGGGGCTGATTACGAAAAGAAACTGATCTGGCAAACCCTTGAGGGGATTAAAATAAAACCGTACTATCGAAGCGAAGATTTGAAAGACCTGAGTTGGGTGCAAATACCTCCCGGCGAATTTCCTTACCTGAGAGGGAAAAAATACAACACAAATGACTGGATTGTGCGGCAGGATATAGCAGAGCAAAATCCGGAAAAATCTGCTGCCATTGCCTGGGATGCTCTGCAAAAGGGAGCACAGGCGATAGGTTTTGATGTTTCTGAAGTAGAAACTTATGAGGATGTAGCGCAGCTTCTGAAAAATATTGATCTCAATAAGGTTGCGCTGCACTTTTTACATTCACGCAACTACCCTGCTTTTTTTTATGTAGCCGTCGATTATATTAAGAAATCAGGTTTTGATATACAAAATATAAAAGGCTCGATGGATTTTGATCCATTGGCTTATTTTTTACTTTACAATAAGTTTTATCATTCACAGGAAAAAGATTTAGAAGAAGCAGTAAAGATTCTGGAACTGGCCATGCGCGATTTGCCTGATTTTGATGTTTTGCAGGTCAACGGTCAACATTATCATAATGCCGGTGCCCATGCAGTGCAGGAAATGGCTTTTACGCTCTCTCATGCCAATGATTACCTTGCACGTTTAACTGACAAAGGATTGAAAGTAGATGATATTGCCCCGCGGATGCAATTTACCATGGCTACGGGGTCAGAATTTTTCAAAGAAATTGCCAAGTTTCGTGCCATGAAACTCTTATGGGCTCAAATAGTAAAGCAATACGATCCTGCATTACCAGATTCAATGAAAATAAACATTCATGCTACCAGTTCAGAATGGAACAAATCTGTTTACGATCCACATGTAAACCTTTTGAGAACAACTACTGAAACTATGGCAGCAGGATTGGCTGGTGCAGATACCATCAGTATTGCTCCTTTCGACAGCACATACCAAAAACCTGATCAATTTTCAAACCGGATGGCCCGCAACCAGCAAACTATACTCAAGTATGAGTCTTACATGAATAAGGTTGCCGATCCTGCCGGAGGATCCTATTACATTGAAAAGATTACCGACGATCTTGCATCGGAAGCATGGCAAATGTTTGTGAAAATTGAAAATAAAGGTGGATTTATCAAAGCGGTTGAATCGGGTTTTATAAAAGAAGAGATAGCCAAAACCTGCCAGAAACGTGAAAAAAACATCGCTACACGGCGCCAGATTTTTGTAGGTGTTAATCAGTATCCTAATCTTCAGGAGACTAAACTTGAAAAATTAAAACCTGTTGCGAAATTTAAAGATTTGAGTGGAATTCACCTATGGAGAGGACCTCAGGCTTTTGAAGCTTTGCGATTGTCGGTAGAGAATTTTGCCTCAAAAGGATTTCAAATACCCAAGGTATATTTATTTACCCACGGAAACCTGACCATGCGTAAAGCGCGTGCTTCTTTTATCACTGGTTTTTTTGGGTGCGCCGGATATAAGATACAGGAAGCACCTTTGGTGAAAAACCTGCAGGAGGGTATTGAAAAAGCCCTGGAAGCAAAACCTGAAATCATTGTTCTTTGCAGCAGCGATGAGGAATATGCTGATATGATACCCGCAATAAAAGAAATCAGAGAAAAACTTAGCGATACGCAGATTGTGGTTGCCGGAAACCCTGCTGATTCAGTGCAAGTGCTCAATGAAGCAGGCGTTCAGCATTATATAAGTTTGCGTACCAATCTATTGGAAACACTTCAGCATTTCAACCAAATTTTTGGCATCGTTTGAAAAAGGTTTAATGCTTTAAATTTATTGTAATTTTTCAACCATAACAATCTCAAATATCAAAACATATGAGACCCGATTTTTCAAAAATTGATTATAAAAAAGACATTCAAAATACGATTTCATCTTCTGAATGGGAAAAGGAAAAGCAAATTCGCAAAGACTGGTGCACTTCAGAGCAAATTCATGTAAAAGGGGTTTATCTTGATCATGATATGAATGATCTGGAACATCTGGAATATGCTGCCGGGATTCCTCCCTACCTCAGGGGACCTTACAGTACAATGTATGTAATGCGACCCTGGACTATCCGCCAATATGCTGGCTTCAGTACCGCTGAGGAGTCGAATGCTTTTTACCGGAGAAATCTTGCTGCCGGGCAGAAAGGACTGTCTGTTGCCTTTGACCTTGCTACACATCGTGGGTATGATTCTGATCATGAACGTGTTGAAGGAGATGTGGGAAAAGCAGGCGTTGCCATCGATTCTATTCTCGATATGAAGATACTTTTTGATGACATACCCCTTGATAAAATGTCGGTTTCTATGACCATGAACGGAGCCGTTTTGCCCGTAATGGCCTTTTACATTGTGGCAGCAGAGGAGCAGGGAGTGCCGGTGGAAAAACTTAGTGGTACCATACAAAACGACATACTGAAAGAGTTTATGGTTCGCAATACCTATATATATCCGCCCTTGCCTTCCATGAAAATTATTGCAGATATTTTTGAGTATACCTCTCAAAAGATGCCCCGGTTCAATTCTATCAGCATATCAGGATACCATATGCAGGAAGCGGGTGCTACCTGCGATATTGAGCTGGCATATACCCTTGCCGACGGGATGGAATATTTGCGTGCAGGAATTGATGCCGGTATGGAAATAGATTCTTTTGCTCCCCGTTTGTCATTTTTCTGGGCTATTGGCATGAATCATTTTATGGAGATTGCCAAGATGCGTGCTGCCCGAATGCTGTGGGCAAAAATTGTAAAGAAATTCAATCCTAAAAATCCCAAATCTCTTGCTTTGCGCACACATAGTCAGACTTCGGGATGGAGTTTGACAGAGCAGGACCCTTTCAACAATGTAACCCGAACCTGTGTGGAAGCAATGGCAGCAGTGCTAGGACACACACAATCGCTTCATACCAATGCCCTTGATGAAGCCATTGCCTTGCCAACCGATTTTTCGGCTCGTATTGCGCGCAATACTCAGTTGTATATTCAGGATGAAACCCAGGTTACAAAAGCCATAGACCCCTGGGCAGGATCTTATTATGTTGAGAAGCTTACACACGAAATTGCCCATAAAGCCTGGGCGCATATTGAGGAAATTGAAAAACTGGGTGGCATGGCTAAAGCCATTGAAACAGGTGTACCCAAAATGCGTATTGAAGAAGCTGCTGCCCGCAAACAAGCCAAAATTGACTCCGGGAAAGATATCATTGTGGGAGTAAACAAATACCGCCTTCAGAAGGAAGACCCTATAGAGATTCTGAATGTTGATAATACTGCGGTTCGCGAATCGCAAATCAAAAGAATTGAAAAACTAAAAGCGCAAAGAGATTCTGCAGCAGTAGAAAAAGCATTGGATGCTATTACCCAAGCCTGTAAAACTGGTAAAGGTAATTTGCTGGAGTTATCAGTTGAAGCCGCACGCAAACGGGCTACTTTGGGAGAGATTTCCATGGCCTGCGAAAAAGTATTTGGTCGTTACCAGGCCGTTATTCGTTCAATATCAGGAGTATATTCTATGGAAATTGAAAACAATGAAAAATTTATGGAGGCCCGCAAATTAGCAGATGAATTTGCGTCGCTGGAAGGCCGCCGACCCCGCATTATGGTTGCAAAAATGGGGCAGGACGGCCACGACAGAGGAGCAAAGGTGGTTTCAACCGCTTATGCCGATATGGGTTTTGATGTGGATGTTGGACCGCTTTTCCAGACACCTCGGGAGGCAGCCAAGCAGGCAGTAGAAAATGATGTGCATATTTTGGGTGTTTCAAGCCTCGCTGCTGGTCATAAAACCCTGGCCCCACAAGTGATCAAAGAACTAAAAAACCTTGGACGCGACGACATTATGGTTATTGTTGGAGGTGTTATCCCTGCTCAGGATTATCAGTTTCTTTACGATGCCGGTGTGGTGGGCATCTTTGGTCCCGGAACTGTAATTGCAGAAGCAGGAATCAAAATGCTCAATATTCTTATTGAAACCCGCAAACAGTAATATTGTAAACCATTTTTATGCACAAAAATGTTTCTTTCTTCCTGGGGGTTTTCTTCTTGTTCTTTACCACAGCAAAAGCACAGGATGCCTACCAACATGTGAGTGATAAGGTTTTGTATTCTTTTCTGGATGAATTGGCCACGATGCATATTATTGATATTTCCACCGCTACCAAACCCTATCCGCGCAAAACCATTGCTCGTCTTTTATCAGAAGCAAAACAACAGGAAGCAAAACTCACTTTGTCGCAACAGGCCAGAGTTGATAATTATCTGAAAGAGTATGCAATGGAGGCAGGAAGTATCAATGAGGGAAGGTGGCAGCTTTATCAAAAGGATTCATCACTTTCGGTGCATCTTTTGCCTCCTGAAATCGCTTACCGTGACACTCTTTTCACTGCGCTGATAAGGCCTGTATACGGTTATCGCAACTTTTCGGGTGGAAACAGCGATTTCTGGGCAACTTACGGAGGATTGGAAGCAGTTTCTTATATTGGAAAAAATTGGGGAGTGTATGTAAGTTTAAGAGACAACTATCAGAAAGGGCAGAAACTGGCTCAACCTGCTTATTTTACCCAGGAGCCAGGCGGAACATACAAAGCACTTACAGGTGGTGGTGAAGGTGGCGAATTCAGTGAAATGCGGGGCGGTTTGACCTATAAATGGGGATGGGGTACTTTCGCTTTTATAAAAGATCATATTCAATGGGGTGATCACCAAAATGGTAGTAATATTTTTTCAGGAAGAACACCCTCTTTTCCTTTACTAAAATTGCATATGAACCCGGCAAAATGGATTGAATTTAATTATTTCCACGGATGGTTGGTTTCTGAGGCCGTTGACAGTATCAACTCTTTTTTCCCGGAAGAGGGTGCTCCCAGAACAGTTCAAAGGAGAAAATACATTGCCGCTAATATGTATACCATCAAACCCTTTCCACGGTTTAGGCTTTCCTTTGGAAACTCAATTGTATATGGCGATACAGATGTTCAACCCGCTTTTCTGATACCGTTTTTCTTTTACAAGTCAGTAGTACATACTATAAACTGGGGAACTACGTTTCAAAATAGTGCTATGTATATTAATCTTTCTTCCAGACAAATAAAAAATCTTCATTTGTACGCTTCTTATTTCATCGATGAATTTTCCATCAGAAGGTTAGGAGACTCTACAAGGCATAACTTTACAGGTTTTAAAGGTGGAATTTCATTGGCCGATTGGCCCATAAGAAATGTGACCATCGGAGGAGAATATACACGCACCAATCCTATTACTTATCTTCACGACGAAGAAGTAACAAGTTTCCAGTCAAACCGTTACAACCTCGGGCATTACCTTACAGATAATGCAGAGGAATTTTTTGCAACGCTGCGAATTCATCCTTACAAAACCTGGCAGATCGCTGCCTCCTGGATGTATGCACGCAAAGGAAACTATTATGAATATGAACGGAGACGCAGAAATCCACGTATTGATGAAATGCCTGTGCTTGATGATATTATTTGGGATAAAACCAGTTTAACACTGGAAACGCACCTGTATCTTTTCTCGAATCTGCGCGCATTTGCCAAATATTCTTTCAACAATGTGCAAGGTTATGATGCCGATGAACAAAGTGCGCAATATTATCTCGATACTTTTTCACCCCCCTATCTGCATGGTAAGACGCAAGTGCTGGAATTAGGGTTTAATATGGGGTTCTGAATTCTGAAATAATAATGGAAAGCCTTAGTTGCAGGTTATGTCCTGGGAATTGACTAACGGATAAAACAAAAACAATGCATCCTTATAAAGTAACAGAAAAAGGGACACCTTTAGAAAAAGCTGAAAATGCTATGGTTTTTATTCATGGCCGTGGAGCGCCTCCGGAAGATATTTTATCTTTGGCGGATTTTTTTGCAAAAGATAAAACTTACATTGTAGCCCCTGAAGCACAGCATTATATCTGGTATCCATACAGTTTTCTTGCCCCCGAATCCTATAATCAACCCTGGCTTGACAGCGCCATTACCAATATTACGCAGTTGATTGAAACCATTGCCAAAAAAGTTCCCTTTGACAAAATATTTATCATGGGTTTTTCGCAAGGTGCATGTCTGACATCTGAAATTACTGCCCGAAATGCAAGGCGTTATGCGGGTATTGGGATTTTCACCGGAGGATTGATTGGCGAAGTTGTTGATGAGCGCCGTTATAAGGGTGATTTTTCTGAAACACCTGTTTATGTGAGCAATGGAGACAGCGATGCTTATATTCCTGCAGAGAGAACAGAGAGAACAGCAGAGATCATCAAGAGTATGGGTGCTAAACTGGTGAAAGATATCTTTCCCGGCAGACTTCATACGATCCAAATGAAAGAAATACAAAAAGCCAAAAATCTTTTTCAATTATAATTATAAATAATAAAATAGATATGTTATTCCGAAGAGTATATTTATCACAGTTCCACCTCAACATAATAATACTTTTTCTTATCCTTTTTTTAGGATCCTGTAGGGCTAACCGTCAGATTGTTGAATGGAAAACAGAAGCAGATACCGCTTTCGAACAACAAGAATACGAGATCGCTTTGCAGCAATATGAAAAGATTATAGACATACAAAAAGCAAAAGATGAATTGCCGGAACCTGATATTAAACGAAAAGCTGGTTTATCGGCATTTAACACAGGAAACAATGATTTGGCTGCGGATTATCTTATGGACCTCAGAAATACCGAGCATGCAACCAGAGATGTATATTATGCCCTGGCTATAATCAATCAAGAAATCGATAACCTCTCGCTTGAGATTAGTGCCCTTGAGAATTATGTAAACAATTATCCTGAGGGTAAGCATATTGATGAATTAAAGCCCCGACTTTTAGAAACCTATGTAGAGAGTAAAAATTATTCAAAGGCATTGGTTTTATGGGAAGAATTGCCTTCCGGAACAAGAGAAAGTGAATCAATGCTCAATCATTATTTTGTCATTAATAAAAAGCTTGACAGGGAAAAAGATGCCCGAAAAACTGCCAAAGATATATTAAATGAAAACCCTGAACACAGGGAAGCAATGGAATATATGGCAGACCACTATTTCTGGAAGGCTGAACATCGATATCAGAAAGAAATGAAAGCGTACGAAAAAAATCGCACAACAAAACAATACCGGCAGTTGCTCGATGCTTTTGAGATTTTGAATACAGATTTCAGAAAGTCCTTGAACTATTACCTTAAACTATATGAAATGGACCCTGATCCTAAATATGCCAGATTTATTGGTAATATTTATTTACGGTATGACGATAAGAAAAAAGCCCGGTATTATCATGAAAAGGCGGGCATTTGAAAATCTACACTTGTTTACTTACCCTTTACGCTTCATGATCTTAACCCTTACTCTGCTGGTTGTTTGATTGATCAGGTACCCATACACAATGGGGACTAAAATCGATAACCTAGGCTAAACATATGATTCGTATCATAAACATCATTGTCAATATTATTCAGTACATTGGTCAATCCATTACGGACAGTATAGCTAAAGTGAAATCTCATTACCTCCATTCCAAATCCTGCCGAATATCCCCATTCTTCATTGCTAAATTCCAAAGGATTATTTTCCGGATCATTTTCATAGGAGTCGGCAAATTTGTACCTGTAATAAGCGCCACCAAAAATAAATGCCCGAGCAATATTATTGGTCATGGATCGTGGTGATCCAAATTGAATGTTGAGTGGCAATGTAGCGGAATATCTTCTCACAATTCCGCTTTCCGCGTGGCTGCCATTTATATCAAAAAGTGCTTCCTGTTGAATTGTAATTAAATCACCAACAGGTAGTTGTACGAAAAAGCCACCGGAATAATTCATCACTTTATCGGCACGATAAAATTCATCATCGTATCGGTGAAAACCGTTTCCTGTTTCAAGTTTAACACCTGCCATGATCAAAGGAACACCTGTGCTTTCATTCAGCGATAAATTCTGCTCATCATCAAAAACAGGATTGTTGGAGAGTTGTAATACAAGTTGTTGTAGAAACAGGTTTATTTTCGCCATTCCTTCGTAGTCGAGCAGATCGTAAGTATCTTCGGGTTTATGATAGGGCGATTTCAAACCGGTAAAAACATGCACAGCTGGTATGCCCGCTTTCCCAAATGGTGCTGTATCTGTGTTGGGAACGAGTTGTCCGCTGACATCTTTTAGTGTTATTTCCATCTCATCGGCAATCTCTTTTGATATTTGCCTGCCTTGTTTTATTCTGCCGATCCCTTTGAGGTCTACTCCGTTGTATGCATCATACATACCGACCATATCCAGGCTAAACATTGTTTTGATATTTTCGTTGCCCAAAGTATTGTTATTTACAAAAAATTCAGCTCCGTTTAATCCACTTTCTTCTCCATCAAAAGCAATGATAATCACACTTCTTTTTAATTTATCCTGATTTTCCAAAAGGTATTTTCCCACCTCAATCAGCAATGCTGTACCCGAAGCATTATCGTCTGCCCCATGGTAAATAATTTTTTCATCTTCGTTGAGCGTATATCCCAGATGGTCGTAATGCGCTCCCAGCACAATGTATTCATCTTTCAGGACGGGATCGGCACCTTTTATTATACCGGTAATATTAACTGCCGGTACCCAGATATTACCGGTTCTGAACCTAAAATTTTGCTGGTAATCTTCGTATAAAGGCTCTATTCCGGCTTTTTCAAATTCTGAAATGATGTAGTCTCGTGCTTTTTCTATCCCTTCTGTGCCTAGTCCTCTGCCTTCCAGTGAGTCAGAGGCAAGTATTTCCACATGCTTTTTCAATTTTTCAGAAAGTGTAGTGTTTTGCGCAAAACCAATGCCCGGTAGCAAAACAAACAGTATAAGATACAATTTGGATAAACCCTTCATTTATTTAAAATTAGTTTTCAACATTTAAATGCAAAAAAGATATTTGGTTAAGATAACTGCTTAAAAAACATATGATATATTGTTGTCAAATAAGTTGTGATGGAATTGTCACATACAAACAGATTTATGTCTAAGATATGAACATGACAAAAATAGCATTAGTTTAGTAAACACTGATTATATTTTTTCATATATGGCAAAAAACAAGGGGAAAGATTGTGTTTTCTTTTGGTTTTCAGGTGTTAGGGTTTCTCTTTTAAGATGATAAAATACCTCGTAATGTATTTCTTTAAAGCCGCTGAGATGCATTATTTTTTCTATTTCCGGGCGGTCAAACCCAAAATGCCCTTTAAAATCCGGAGAAAAGTGATGGAAACTACCATCCTCCTTTTCAAGGTCTCCAACACAGATTACTCCTCCCGGATCGAGTATCCTGTGAAAGTGATGTAAAAGTTGTTCAAGATTTTCCACATGATGAAAACTCATCAGGGAATAGATCATTTCAACTGAATCAAATTGAAGATTATTCCGGACAACATCACCCAGGATAGGATGCATATTTTTGATTTCCCTTGCTTTAATGTTTTCCCGGAGTACATTTAGCATTCCTTCTGATTTATCAACCAGGTAAATTTGGTCGATATAGTCTTTGAGAAACAGGCTAACCTGTCCGGTGCCTGGTCCAAACTCCAGGGCATTAACAATTTTTGAATGTTTCAGTTTTTTTTGAACGATCTGGAAAGCGAATTTTTCTGCGCGGTCAATTTTTTGTGGGTCCTTATCCCATTCACTGGCTTTGGTGTCAAATTCGGTCATTTACTTTATATTTGATTTGATTATATGCTATTCGGATTTTTATACTATTTATTGGATAGTCGAATATTGTTACATAAATCTGTTAGTTTTCTGATATTTTTGTATTAAGGTTTTAGTATATCTATGTTACCAACCATTTCCAGTCCGGCATTTTTTCCTATACCCTCAAAGAGAGTTTCACCGTCAAGAGTAATCACTTTGATATTAATTTCTGCATCAATGCTTTCATGTATTACCCTGTCCATTTTGCCGAGTACTGGTGCTTTTAAAGCTCCGTTGCTGTTGTTTTGTCCTTCCAGGACTAGCCGGTGTTTTTTGCCCCTTATTTCTATCCATATTTTATTTTTTTCATATTCCAGTTTTACCAGGCGTGCGCCCGTATAGGTGGCAAAGGTAACGACCTTGTTTTCATACAGAAAAAATCCGAGAAAACCGGTGAATGTTTTTCCTATCCAGGGTATACGTGCAACAGATAGCATAAAAGAGGTGTTGGCGGTGTTAAAATGATTGGTTTGCATCCATACCCATGCCGAGGGCATTGATGAACCCCAGTCTTTTTCAACATACCCTGAACCATTATAAAAGTTTAGATTTGTGCCATTGTGATTCAAACTACCCAAAATTTCATGATGAAGGCTTACCACCCCATGATAACATTCCATGAAAGGGACATAACGATACCATCCCATAATCCCTGGTCTTTGGAAAGTGGCCGGGTATACAAAATTATTCTCAAAATCTATTTTTCCTTTGAATGTTTGTCCGTCTTGGTCAATATCAAGATAAAAACCTTTATCTGAAAAAGTATTTTTATCAATTTTGATAGAAAAGCAAGTGGATGAAAATGAGAAAGATTCAAGAGGGTATCTAAAATACCATGTATCCCCAGTTTTTCCGTTGATAGCCTGAACAAACGCATGTGCATCATCGCCAACCAATGAAATACCTGGTATGAATGACCAGCAATGTTTTCCTCCGGCACTAACGTTTTTAAAATACCATCCCTCGAAATAGTTTTTTTTCTTTCTGTTTCCCTGAAACCAATGAGGTTTCCAGATTTTCCGAAAATTATAACCGGGTTTGTTCAGTGCAGAGGATGTACCCGCAATACAGTAGAATTTTTCATATTCTTTGAGGGTGTTTTGAGTAAGCATGGTCATTATTTTAGTTTGTAATGGCTATTGGACTATCCTTTCGGGGAAAATTTTAAGATTTGATTTATAGGCTGTACCATGCTTTTTTTTCGCAAATAATTGTAAATCGTTTCTTTGGAGTTGTTTTAAAGGTGAGGATAATTTTTCAGGCAAACATTTCCCTCACCTTTATAAGCGCTTCTGTAAGTTGATCAATCTCTTCAAAGGTGTTGTATATTGCCAGGGAAACCCTTACTGTTCCTGGTATATTGAAAATATCCATGAGAGGTTGGGCACATAGGTGTCCTGTTCTCACTGCAATACCCAATTTATCCAGTATGGTGCCTGTATCGTAGGGGTGAATATCATTAAAAAGAAATGAAATGACCGAAGTTTTTTCCCTGGCAGTGCCAATGAATCTAATATTATCGAGTGCAGAAAGTTTTTCAACGGTATAGTCATGCAGTTTTTTTTCATAAGTGCCAATTTCGTCATATCTCAGATAAGAAACAAACCTGATAGCGGCTTCTAAACCAAGTACATCACCGACATTAGGAGTGCCAGCTTCAAATTTGAACGGGAGATCGTTGTAGGTTGTTTTTTCAAATCTAACCTCTTTGATCATTTCTCCTCCTCCCATGTAAGGTGGCAGTTTATTGAGCCATTCCTCTTTGCCGTATAAAACTCCCACGCCCATGGGGCCATAGAGTTTATGTCCGGAGAAGCAATAGAAATCACAATCAATATCCTGCACATCAACTTTCATATGTGATAGAGCCTGCGCACCATCCAGAAGTACCGGAATATCTTTTTCATGAGCCAGTCGTGTGATCTCTTTTACCGGGTTGATAGTACCCATGGCATTGCTAACATGCATGATGGCAACAATTTTTGTTTTTTCGTTGAGCATGCTAGCATATTCTTCCATTTTCAATTCACCCTTTTCATTGATGGGTACTACCTTAAGGGTTGCCCCATAAGTTTCGCATGCTATTTGCCAGGGTACAATATTGGAATGATGTTCCATAGCGGAAATGATAACCTCATCGCCTTTCTTCAAATGATCTTTACTATAGGAGCTGGCAATAAGGTTAATGGACTCGGTAGTACCTTTTGTAAAAATTATTTCGTGGTCGTAACGTGCATTCAGGAACATTTGCACAGTTTTTCGTGCATCTTCGTAAAGTTCTGTTGCTTTTCTGCTTAAAAAATGTGCTCCGCGGTGAATATTGCTGTTTTCATTTCCATAATAATACAAAAGTCTCTCAATCACTGCTTTAGGTTTTTGTGTTGTTGCAGCGTTATCGAAATAAATAAGAGGTCGTTTATTGACTTCCTGTTTTAGTGCGGGGAATTCGCGTCGCAGTTGATCAAGATTAAAAGGCATATAGTAAAGATTATGTCTGTAAAGTTTAAATTTTACTCATGTCTATATTAAAGACAGTAGGTTCTTTGCTATTGCAGTGCAGCACGCATTGATCGCAGATAGATAGTTCGCCTTTAAGTCTTTTATCTACCAGGTGGTCAATTCTTTCTCTGAGTGGATCAATGCCGATACGGTTTACTACCTCTGCGGCATATGCGTACATGAGCAGTTGTCTGGCAGCGCGTTTATCAAGTCCACGTGAACGCAGATAGAACATGGCTTCCTGGTCGAGTTGCCCCACGGTTGCCCCATGGCTGCATTTTACATCGTCAGCGTAAATTTCCAGTTGTGGCTGGGCATTAGCACGTGCATCATCTGAAAGCAAAAGGTTTTTATTATTTTGGTAAGCTAGTGTTTTTTGTGCATCTTTTCTGACCATGATCTTACCGTTGAAAACAGCAGTAGATTCATCATCCAGAATTCCTTTAAAAAGTTGTTCGCTGGTGCAGTGAGGTGATGCATGGTCTATATGCAGTTGATTATCTATATGCTGATTTCCATCAACAAGATAAAGTCCATTGAGAGTAGCATTTGCTTCTTGTTCCTGAAGAACAACATCGATCATATTTTTTGTAAAACCCCCGTTGAGCGTCAGGGATGTATGATTGAGTTTACTATTAAATTTCTGACTAAAAAAGGAATGACTCAATACACCCGAATTGGAACCTTTATTTTGTACTTTATAATATTCCATTTCTGCGTTGGTATCCAGGAATGTTTCAGAGACACTGTTGGTAAAGCTAACATTGTTGGTAAGAGAATGATCGCAATGCACCAATGTGAGTTTTGAGTTTTTTTCTTGTATGATCAAATGCCTCGGATGTGTCAGAATGGGTTTTTCGCTGTTTACTATGTTGATAAGTTGTATGGGTTTTTCCACTTCCACTCCCTGTGGAACATAAATAAACAAACCGTCCTGAAAGAAAGCTGTATTTAATGCTGCAAACCCAGGTTTTGTAATATCGGCTACACTTCCCAGGTGTTTAAGTACAAGGTCGGGATATACTTCTATAGCTTTTGAAAGGCTGCCTATTACGGTGCCATCTTTCAGAGAGGTTAAAGGTGCATTTTTATAAACAAACCAACCATTGAGCAATGTTACGCTAAATGTATCCAGATCATACACTTCGCAGGTAAAAATGCTCTCAATATCAAAAGGACGGCTCTGGTTGGAAAAATCATATTGATAAGGAACTTCAAACAGCGGTTCAATATTTGTAAATCGCCAATTCTCTGTTGTCAATCCCGGGAAACCTGAAGTTTCTATCTGTTGAATGGCCTTTTCTTTTAATTGAATGATCTTTTCAGGATGATTGGCTGTAATCAGATGCTGGTGATCTTTAAAAAGGTTGACCATTGTTTGTTCGGGAGACAAATTCTGTGTTAAGCTTTCTTGCATATTATTCAATTTTTTCAAATGCATTATCTTTTAAAGGGTCAGGAAAAGCCTCATCAAAGGTAACGACCAGAAAATGGTAAGATATTTTTTAATATAATGAAAAAGTTTTCCGTTTACCATTTAAATTTCTTCCGTGATACCTGCCTCTTTTTTCACCCATTCATACCCTTTTTCTTCCAGTTCGTAGGCCAATTCTTTTCCACCGCTTTTCACAATACGTCCATCATACATTACGTGTACGAAATCAGGGATAATATATTGTAATAGTCTCTGATAGTGTGTAATGATGATAGTAGAATTTTCAGAGTTTTTAAGTTTATTCACTCCATTAGCAACTACTTTTAAGGCATCAATATCAAGTCCGGAGTCAGTTTCATCCAGAATAGATAGTTTAGGTTCAAGCATTGCCATTTGGAAGATTTCGTTTTTCTTTTTTTCGCCTCCCGAGAATCCTTCGTTAACTGCTCTGTTGGTTAATTTGGAATGAATATCCACCAGTTTTTTTCTTTTCTCCATGAGTTTAAGGAATTCGGCTCCACTGAGAGGTTCCAGTCCGTGGTATTTTCTTCTTTCGTTGATGGCTGTGCGAAGAAACAATGCCATGCTCACGCCCGGTATTTCCACGGGGTATTGAAATCCGAGGAATATTCCTTCGCGTGCTCTCACTTCGGGTTCCATATCCAGGAGGTCTTGACCCATAAAGGTTATTTCTCCGTTTTCAACATCAAACATATCGCGTCCGGCAATTACTGAAGCAAGCGTACTTTTACCCGTTCCATTAGGTCCCATAATGGCATGCACTTCACTGGTTTTAACCTCCAGGTTTAATTTATTCAGGATGGTTTTTCCTTGTATAGATACTTTTAAATCTTTGATTGATAGCATTCTTATTCTTCTTTAGTATTGTTTACGATGTTTTTTATGGTTTCAATGTTGCTGGAGTATTTTTGAAAAAAGTATTTCGTAAACTCTTTGAAAGCCTCTTCGTTAAATTCAGAAGATTCTTCAGCCAGCAAAATTACCCTTACTTCCTTACCGTTTATGTTTTCCATATCAGCAAAAAAGGTTTCAGGTATCCGTATTTTATTGTTTTCAATAGTCGATTTAAAAGCGTAAGTCTTCATGTGTTTTTTGAATTAGTGAAAAACGATTAAGAAAAGGGTACATATATAAGAGTTTTAAAAAAAAATATTATCCTACACTGCCTTCCAGACTGATAGAAAGTAGTTTTTGCGCTTCAACAGCAAACTCCATAGGCAGCTTACTGAGCACTTCTTTAGCATATCCGTTTACAATAAGTCCGATAGCTGTTTCCATATCAAGTCCTCTTTGCAGGCAGTAAAAGAGTTGATCTTCCGATATTTTGCTTGTGGTGGCTTCATGTTCTACTACTGTAGACATGTTGCCTACCTGAACATAAGGGAAAGTATGTGCACCGCATTTATCGCCCAGCAGAAGTGAATCGCATTGAGAAAAGTTACGTGCATTTTCTGCATTCGTGGTAGATTTTACCAATCCTCGATAGCTGTTATTACTAAAACCAGCTGAAATTCCTTTTGAAATGATGGTACTACGGGTGTTTTTTCCCAGGTGAACCATTTTGGTGCCCGTATCTGCCTGTTGTCTGTTGTTGGTAACAGCAACCGAATAGAATTCACCAACTGAGTTGTTTCCCAGTAATATCACACTGGGATATTTCCAGGTTATGGCAGATCCTGTTTCTACTTGCGTCCATGATATTTTTGAGTTATCACCCTGGCATAAACCACGCTTGGTTACAAAGTTGTAAACACCTCCACGGCCTGATTTATCTCCAGGATACCAGTTCTGTACGGTTGAATATTTTACTTCGGCATTTTTGTTGGCAATGATCTCAACAATGGCGGCGTGCAGTTGATTTTCATCACGCATTGGTGCTGTACAACCTTCCATGTAACTTACATAACTTCCTTCCTCTGCCACGATGAGGGTTCTTTCAAATTGCCCTGTATTGGCTGCATTAATTCGGAAATATGTTGACAATTCCATGGGCGACTTCACCCCTTTGGGGATGTAACAAAAGGAACCATCGCTGAAAACGGCTGAGTTGAGTGCTGCAAAATAGTTGTCAGTGTAAGGAACTACGCTCCCGATATGTTTTTTAACCAACTCAGGGT
This sequence comes from uncultured Bacteroidales bacterium, assembly GCA_964410015.1. Classification (GTDB taxonomy): domain Bacteria; phylum Bacteroidota; class Bacteroidia; order Bacteroidales; family UBA7960; genus SKVR01. The sequence goes on along the minus strand of CAYPFV010000001.1, from coordinate 5,121 downwards.
GTTTCTGCACCGCTTCAGAAAAAGAGCAAAAGATAATCCCTTTTTCTTCGAGGGTTTCTTTAAAAGTGGTTCCTACAGAAACACTATCCATTACAGCATCCACCGCAACGCCGGCAAGGCGCTTTTGCTCTTCAAGCGGAATGCCCAGTTTGTCAAAAGTTTCAAGCAATTGTGGATCTACTTCATCCAGACTATCATAGCTGGGGGTATTTTTGGGGGCTGAGTAGTAAATGATATCCTGATAGTTTATCTTAGGATAATTAACATGCGCCCATTTGGGTTCTTCAAGGGTTTGCCAATGACGAAAAGCACGCAAACGGAACTCCAGCATAAAGTCGGGTTCATTCTTTTTGGCTGAGATGAATCTGATGGTATCTTCTGTAAGACCTTTGGGCGCCTGATCCATCTCAATATCAGTATAAAAACCAAATTTATAATCGGTATTGGTCAGCTCGTTGAGATATGCATTGTTTTTATCTTCTGCCATAATTCATGTTTCTTTTTGTTTTTTGATATATACACCAACACAACAATTTTGCGTAATATATGTTGAAAATCAAAAATAATCCTTTTTGGACTGATGTTCTTATTTAGATTAAGTCTAAATTGAGTTACAAATATACAAAAGACTTCATATTAAATCAAAAAGATATAGTAAGATTACACCTTTGATTTGAAAGTGTCAGAAAGGCGAATAAAAAAGATTATTACCCTGCGAAAATCATCTTATTTTTCTTACAAAGTCTTGTTGCATATGTGTGAATAACCATTGCCATCATAACTATTATCTGGCAGGGTATTATTGCTTAAAATTAGAAAATTGTGGGGTGAGTGAAAAGGGGTATTCCGGATACTCATACAACGAAGGTCTGTTTTCAGTTTCACTGATACTGTATCCCCAAATTGAAGCATAATCGTATTTGTTTTCACCCATCTCTTTTAGTTGGTCCAGGTAAGATGCAATAGATTTGGATTCAATGATAATAAATTTTCCCAATTGATCAATAACAGGACTGTGATTTCTTGTATGGTCATGGTCAAATTCAAGTATTCTCCGTCCGTCTTTTGTTATCCCTATCACTCTGTAAGTCATGCTTTTGCCTACACCTGGCAGGTTGAGCACATTCCGGTCGGTAGCCAGGAAAGGAGTGTTGGTTTTTTGTCTCAGTTGATCGATCTGTTCGACCATTTTCTCTGCATTATCGGGAAAAGACTTTATATCGTTTAGGAATTCTTTTGGGATCTCTCCAAGGGTTTTCTCCTCGAATTGCTCCTGGGCTGCTCTGGCATTGGTAGCAAATTTAGAACTGTTTTCCATATATCCTTTTACAGAAAAGGTATAATAGGATAAAACCCCCATATCATTTAGTGTTTTTCTGAGTTTGGCGGTATGCCCACGTCGTGATGCAGGTGCTGTAAAAACAAGTTGGTTTACGACCATCCAGCCGGCACTGATAAGTTTTTCAATTCCTTTTCTGGATTCTGGTGTTATTTCCATGGGGCTTTGAAAATGCGTTTGCACAACGAATTGTTTTATACCTGCACTAATGGCTTTTTGCTTAAAATCTGCCAGAATATCCACTAGTGAAGATGTGATTCTTTGTGGCAGGTATACCGGAAGACGTGTACCTAGTCTAATCCTGAGGATTTCAGCATATTTTTCATTTTCTTTTCTTCCTTTATTTGATTCTTTTTTTCTTAATGCCATTTCATATACAGCATTGAGAATTTTTTTCAGCGAAGAATCGGAGCTCATCAGGGCATCACCGCCGGTAATAAGAATATCGCGCAATTGTGTGTCCTCTTCCCAGTATTTCATGATCCTTTGCAATTTTATGTCCCATGATTCGCGGGGTTGAAGTTTTTCGAGTTCAAAATTGAGATTTCCCCTCTGAAAATCATACATTCTTTGACAGGATGCACATAAACCGCCACATGCTCTGCCTACAGTATCGGGTATGAGAATGGCAACTTCAGGGTAGCGTCTGTGAACATTATTGTTTGAAGGCAGTATCCAACCGGCAGCGTTGGGTTTACCCGGTTCTACAATATCTTCTTTTTCCCAGGCAACAATATTTCCAAATTCATCTACCAGTTGGCTGCTGTAAATTACATAATAGCGGATGGCTAAATCTGCTCCTTTGGCAAAGTCGGGTGCATTTACATTTAATAAAGACAGATAATATGGATTTACAAAAAATGGGATTCCGATTTTTTGTGCTTTATACAGCACATTCATAGTGTTTTCGTCTAACGAATTGTCGAGTAGTTCATTGAGCAGATCGGGGTCTCTGACTGCAAAGCGCAGATGAAAAGTATGATCGTCCCACCATTTGGCAACCAATTCTGTTTTTTCCCTGTAGTTTAAACCAGGTTCAAAATAATATTTTTTACTTTTAATCTCTTTGTTGTCAATTTTTTGTACTAATGTATCAATAATGCGGCGCTTGTTTTTTTCTCTTAACTCTATAACTCTATCGTCCAATCCGTCAGGATGAGAATCCATCCATTCTCTGATTTTTTCCTTTGAAGGAAGTTTTCGTTTCTCTAAACCGGTAAACTGCCGGAAAAGGTGTATCATGTCTAAAACAAAGTTACTCTGGGCACCACCTGTATTCTCTTTTACCGCTTTATAGAGTAGTACAAAAGGTTCCGAAACTACTTTTCTTCCTCTTAAGTTAAGATCTTCAAATTCTCGACCAGAATTATTTATATAGTCAAGTATTCTGATAGCAGCATAATCTTTCCATTCTAATCGTTTCAGATTTTCAAACCCATGAATTTTACCTTCATAAAAATCTTTGGAAATGGGATTATTCTTCAGATATTCATTTATCCACTCTTTAATGAGGTTTTGAAAATGAGTACTTGTTGTACTTTTATCGAGAAGTGTTTTCAGTTGTGGATTTTCTTCGAAAAGTTGATCTATGAGTCTTTTTGTTGATTCAGAAATAATCTGATTTTTGGCTGATTGCAATAATTTTTCCTGTTGTGATATAATCATAAGCTATATAATGTTTTGATAATCATTAAATCTTAAAAGATGAACGTAATCCTTCAATAACCAAAGGTATTGTGATTTTCAGATTGTTCGGGAAGAATATGATACCATTCCGGGTTTTACCGGAGTGATGTACATGACTAAAAACGAACAACCTGTAATTTCCAGATATTGGAAATTTTGCTTTGTTTTGGATGGATTGGCAACTTTAAAACAAATAAAGAATTTTTTACCCCCAAAATTCATAAAAGGATAGCTAAAATACAAAATTTAGGGTTAATTAAAAAGTTTTGGATGTAAAAACAGCATCAGAAAAAGGGTTTGTACATTGTTTAAACGGTCGTTTTTCAGTTGGTTATAAAAAACATCCAGGTTGCCTGAAAAAAGTAACGGGATACCTTAATGGAATAATTGAAACCTTTTTTTTCTTAACATCTTTAGAAAGGGTCTTAGGGTTTGACGGGTTTCGGTATCGATGAACCAAACACTGAGGGCAAAAAAGGCAAGAAAGAATGCGCTGATAATCCAGTTTACTGGTCGGTAAAAGATGGGGATTTGACTATGAATAAAATAAAGCGCCAGTGCTGATATTATCAGGAGAAATATTTTTTTGATGTTGTAGGGTACCGGGAAATGCTTTTTTCCCCAATACCATGAAATTACAACCATGCTGAAATAACATGCCAGATGTGCCCAGGCCGAGGCATAATATCCAATCACAGGTATCAACCATACATTTATTAGCACTGTAATAGATGCTCCTGCAATGGCGATAATAGCTCCATAGTGCGTTTGACCGGTAAGTTTATACCAGATAGAAAGGTTGAAATAGATACCCAGAAATATATGTGCCATCAGCAAAACAGGAACCACGTCCAAACCCCCTCTGAAATCTTTACCAATGAAATATTGTATTATGTCCATGTACATCATAATGCCCATAAAAATAAATAAACAGGTGATAACAAATACATTCATTACCCGGGCATAAATCTCTTTAGACTGCGAGTTTTTGTATTCGGCAAAGAAAAAAGGTTCGGCTGCAAACCGAAAGGCTTGAATAAAAAGGATCATCAGAACCGATACCCGGTAGGATGCTCCGTAAATACCCAGATGTGACATGGCAATGTCTTGGGGTAGGAGGTATTTCAGCAGAATCTTATCGAGCGCTTCATTGACAATGCCTGCCAAACCGGCTATTAGAAGGGGTAAGGCATAGCGTATCATTTTTTTCCATAATTCGGATGAAAAATGAATTTTATACCGGATTGTAAATGGTACCAAAAGTATGGCTGTTAGAGAACTTGCTGCAAGATTCGCAATAAAAACATATCCTACGCCCACTTCGGGGTTGTAAAATGATCTTACAAAAGGGGTTAATAAAGGATAATTTGCTTCCATTAAAAAGGGTGAGGCAATGACAAAAAACAACACAAGGATTATGTTGATACCGATACCCGTAAGTTTAAGGGCAGCGAAAAGCAGCGGGCGGTTTTCGGCACGCAAACGCGCAAAAGGAATTGCCGAGAAAGCATCGAGTCCAATAATCAAAGCAAACCACCAAATATATTCAGGATTTTCAGGGTAGCGAAGCATATGAGAAATATTCTGCCTGAACAGGATGGTGATAATCACAAATACTGTGCTTAAAATGAGCACAGAGAGCAAAGCAGTGCTGAAAATTGTTTCTTTTCGGTTTTGCTCCTGCTGAGCAAATCGAAAAAAAGCTGTTTCCATTCCGTGTGTCAGGATAACAATTAAAATGGCTACATAGGAATACATTTCTGCAATAACACCAAACTCATGGGTGAGAAAATAATTGGTGTAAACCGGAACAAGCAGATAGTTGAGCAGGCGACCGACTATACTGCTTAATCCGTAAATAGCAGTTTGCCCGGCCAACCTTTTAATGGAATTTGCCATGGTTTTTTTTCAATTATTACAAAGGTGCAAAATTAATTTGAATGTATCTATACATTCTTTTGTTGGTTTTTTTGCCATAAGGTGTGCAATAAATCAACGGGTTGTTTACTCAACTGTATTCATAGCATAAGTGGAAAAGGGATTTTCATCTGTTTATAATTTGATTAAATAGGTCAGATGGAGCTCGCCAACAGTCT